>DASSEM010000055.1:0-7161 GCA_035695265.1 Solirubrobacterales bacterium | reverse complement strand
GGCGACGACGATCGCCTGGATCTTGGTGCCGCCGAGGTCGATCCCGCCCCGCGCCGGCGCAGCCCCGCCACTCAACTCCGCGCGTCCCGCTCGATGTCGCGCAGCAGCACCCGGGCCGGCGCCCCGTCGGTGTCGAGGAGGCGGATCGGCAGGCAGATCAGCTCGTAGGACCCCGGATCGATCCGGCGCAGGTCGAGGCCCTCCAGCGCCACGATGCCGTTCCCGAGCAGGTCGAGGTGGGCATCGTGGTCGCCGATCGAGAGGTAATCGATGCCGATCAGCCGGATGCCGCGCTCGCGGACCCAGGCGGCGGCGGCGCCGTCGAGCCGGACGAAGTCGTGGGTGAACTCCGGCAGGTCCCAGAGCTTCGAGTTCGGGGTCTTCAGGAGGACCCGCTCGGCGCCCGCGGGGATCGCCGCTGCCTCCAGCGCCGCGCGATCGATCGCCTCGCCCGGGTCAGCGATCTCGACGACCTCGCAGCGGCCGAGCATCGCGTCAAGCGGCAGCGCATCAACGCCGGCGCCGTCATCGTAGAAGTGCAGCGACCCGTCGATGTGGGTGCCGCTGTGGACGCCCATCGTCAGTCGGCTGACGTTGGCGCCGTCGCCGCCGGCGATCGTCAGTGCCCGCTCCAGCTCGACGCCGGGGTTGCCGCGGTAGATGACCATGCCCGGGTGGACCGGGATCGACACGTCGTGCAGCGCCACGGCGACGAGACTAACCGGGAGCCCCGTTGGATATCCCTCCACGCCGTTATCGTCACGGTCGGTTTGCACCCCGCCTCGCCAGCCCCCGGTAGATGAGCGACAGCTTCATCGGCGTCGACGTCGGCGGGACGAAGGTCGCGGTCGCCGTCCTCGCCGGCGGCGAGCTCCATCGCCACGCCGTGCAGCCGACGGCGGGCGGCGGCTCGGAGGCGCTGCTCGACGAGATCTGCGCGCTGGTCGAGTCCGTCCGTGACGACGACGCGCGAGCGGTCGGCGTCGGCGTCCCGTCGGTGATCGATTTCGAAGCGGGCCGGGTCCGCACCTCGGTGAACGTGCCGCTCGCCGATCTGCCGCTGCGCTCGCTGCTCGAGGAGCGGCTCGACCTCCCGGCGTTCGTCGACAACGACGCCAACGTGGCGGCGCTCGCGGAAGCCTGCGAGGGCGGCGAGATCGCGGTCGACAACCTGGTGATGCTCACCGTCGGCACCGGCGTCGGCGGCGGCATCGTGGCGAACGGACGCGCCTATCGCGGTACCAGCGGCGGTGCCGCCGAGCTCGGGCACACGATCGTCGCCGCCGACCTCGAAGCCGGCGCCCCCGAGGCCGGCGGCTTTCCGCAGGCCGGCTCGCTCGAGTCGCATGCCTCGGGACGGGCGCTCGACCGGCTCGCGGACGCTGCCGCCGAGCGCCATCCCGACTCGGCGCTCGGCCGGCTCCGCGCCGGGGGTCGGGACGTCGACGGCCATGATGTCGTCGCCGCGGCCGGCGAGGGCGACGCGGTATCGATTGATCTGCTGCGCGTGCTCGGCGAGCGGCTCGGAATCGGCATCGCCAACGTCATCAACGCCTTCGATCCCGAGGTCGTCGCGATCGGCGGCGGCGTCTCCAACGCCGGCGAGCTTCTGATCGAACCGGCGCGGCGGGTCGCCGCGGACTACGTCCTGCCGGGCGTCGGGACGAGGACGGAGATCAGGCGCTCCCGGCATGGCCCGCGGGCGGGCGTGCTCGGCGCCGCCATCCTCGCCAAGGAGGAGCTGAAGGAGTTGAAGGCTTGAGGAAACCGGGCGAACCGAACCGAGGAGAGGAACGAGGATGACCGAGAAGACCAGCGTTGGGACGGCACGCGACAGCGGCGCGACGGAGCTCGACGAGCTCGCGATCGACACGATCCGCACCCTCGCCATGGACGCGGTCCAGCAGGCCAACTCCGGTCACCCGGGGACGCCGATGGGCCTCGCCCCGCTCGGCTATGCCCTCTACTCGCGGGTGATGCGACACAACCCGCTCAACCCGCGCTGGCCCGGGCGCGACCGGTTCGTGCTCAGCGCCGGCCATGCCTGCATGCTCCAGTACGCGTGCCTGCACCTCGCCGGCTACGACCTCAGCCTCGACGAGATCAAACGGTTCCGGCAGTGGCAGAGCCAGACGCCCGGCCATCCGGAGTTCCGCCACACCGCGGGCGTCGAGGTCTCGACCGGGCCGCTCGGCCAGGGTTTCGCCAACGCAGTCGGATTCGCGCTCGCCGAGGCGCACCTCGCCGCCCAGTTCAACCGCCCGGCCAACGAGATCATCGACCACCACACGTTCACGATCTGCAGCGACGGCGACATGGAGGAGGGGATCTCCAGCGAGGCGGCGTCGCTCGCCGGCTACCTCGGCCTCGGCAAGCTGATCGCGATCTACGACGACAACAAGATCACGATCGAGGGCTCAACCGACCTCGCCTTCCACGACGACGTCGGCAAGCGGTTCGACTCCTACGGCTGGTCGGTGCACGAGCTCGAGATCAACTCGCCGCTGGAGCGGATCGAGGCGGCGCTGGAGGAGGCGAAGTCGATCACCGACCGGCCCTCGATGATCATCCTCCCATCGCACATCGGCTTCGGCAGCCCGAACAAGCAGGACCACGCCTCCGCCCACGGCTCGCCGCTCGGCGAGGAGGAGGTCAAGCTGACCAAGGAGGCGCTCGGCTGGCCCTACGAGGAGCCCTTCACCGTGCCCGACGAGGTCTACGAGCTGTTCGGTGCGGTCAAGGAGCGCGGCGTCGCCGCCGAGGCGGAATGGGACGAGCGGTTCGAGGCCTACGCCGCCGAGCACACCGAACTGGCCGCCGAGCTGCAGCGCCTGATCGGCCGCGACGCTCCGAAGCTGCCGCCGCGCTCGGAGGCGCCGCGGTTCGAGGCCGGCGGCGATCCGGTCGCGACCCGGGCCGCCTCCGGCAAGGCGCTGAACTGGCTGGCGCCGCACGTCCCCGAGCTGATCGGCGGGTCCGCCGACCTCGCGCCCTCGACCTCGACCAACCTCGACGAGTACCCGAGCGTGCGCCGCCACGACTTCGGCGGCCGCAACCTCCACTTCGGGATCCGCGAGCACGCGATGGGGGCGATCGTCAACGCGATGACGATCGAGGGATTGCGCGCCTACGGGGCCACCTTTCTGGTCTTCAGCGACTACATGCGCGGCGCGATCCGGCTCGCGGCGATCATGGAGATCCCGTCGATCTTCGTCTACACCCACGACTCGATCGGGGTCGGCGAGGACGGGCCGACCCACCAGCCGATCGAGCAGCTCGCGGCGCTGCGGGCGATGCCCAACCTCGACGTGATCCGTCCGGCCGACGCGAACGAGGCCGTCCTCGCCTGGCACTGGCTGCTCGGCGGCGAGCGCAACCCGACGGCGCTGGCGCTGAGCCGCCAGAAGCTGCCGCTGCTCGACCCCGCCGCGATCCCCGACGACGCGATCGAGCGTGGCGCCTACGTCCTCCGCGACGCCGACGGAGACCCCGACCTGATCCTGATCGGCACCGGCTCGGAGGTCTCGCTCTGCCTCGACGCCGCCGACCTGCTGGCCGCCGACGGGACCGCCGTGCGTGTCGTCTCGATGCCGAGCACGAACCGCTTCGAGGCGCAGGACCAGGCCTACCGCGACGGGGTATTGCCGCCGGCGGTGACGGCACGGGTGTCGGTCGAGGCCGCCGCGACGTTCGGCTGGGAGCGCTGGATCGGCGACGGCGGCTACGCGGTCGGCATCGACCACTTCGGCGCCTCGGCGCCCGCCGCCGACGTCTTCGAGGGCTTCAACCTGACACCCGAAGATGTCGCCGGGCACGCTCGGAACGTGATCGGGACGGGCACGTGAGGTTCGCTTGCGGATTCGACCATGGCGGCTACCCGCTGCGAGCGACGGTGTTCGAGGTGCTCGAGCGCGACGGCCACGTCGCGGTCGACCTCGGCGCCGCCGAGCTCGACCCCGGCGACGACTACCCCGACTTCGCGCTCGCGGTCGTCCGCGCGATGCGCTCCGGCGACGCCGAGCGGGGGATCCTCGTCTGCGGCTCCGGCGCCGGCGTCGCGGTGGCGGCGACGAAGGTCGAGGGGATCCGCGCCGCGATGGCCCACGACACCTACACGGCGGCGCAGTGCGTCGAGCACGACAACTGCAACGTGCTCGCCCTCGGCGCCCGCGTGATCGGGCCGGAGATCGCCTCCGAGCTCGTCGCCGCGTTCGCGAACGCCACGTTCAGCGGCGAGAAGCGCCACGTCCGCCGGCTCGCCAAGGTCGACGCGATCGAGCGCGAGGGGCTCGACGCGAAGCTCTAACCGGACGTGACCCGCTCGGCGCCGCTGTAGACGTTCAGCGTGCCGCCCCTGGCGAAGCCGCAGAGGGTCATCCCGCGGTCGGCGGCGAGGTCGATTGCGAGCGAGGAGGGGGCGCCGACGCCGACGAGGATCGGACAGCCGGCAACGGCCGCCTTCTGGACGAGCTCGAAGCCGAGGCGGCCGCTGACACAGAGGAGGCGGTCGTCCAGCGGGACCGCGCCGTCGAGCAGCGCCCGGCCGATCACCTTGTCCATCGCGTTGTGGCGGCCGACGTCTTCGCGGGCGACGAGCAGCCCGCCGGCGCGGTCGAAGAGCCCGGTGGCGTGAAGGCCGCCGGTCAGCTCGAAGGCGGGCTGGCTCATCCGGTCGGGCAGCGAGGCGAGGAGGTCTCGCGGAACCTCGGGTCCCGGGCTCGCCTCCGGAGCGTCGACGGCCACCTCCTCGATCGAGCCGCGGCCGCAGATGCCGCATGACGAGCTCG
Organism: Solirubrobacterales bacterium; assembly: GCA_035695265.1. Lineage (GTDB taxonomy): Bacteria > Actinomycetota > Thermoleophilia > Solirubrobacterales > 70-9 > RHKX01. The sequence goes on along the minus strand of DASSEM010000055.1, from coordinate 2,374 downwards.
TGTAGAAGCTCCGCGAGCCGGGGTCGCGAAGGAGCGGGCCGGCGATCTCGATCGTGTTGGCGGCTAGGTCCTCGGGAGGGCCGGCGGCACACGGCCCGTCGATCAGGCCCTCGCCGTGGAGGAAGCCGAGCGCGAGCTCTTCGTCGTGCCCGGGCGTTCGCATCGTCACCGCAAGTGGGCGGCCGTCGACGCGGATCTCGAGCGGCTCCTCGACGGCGACCTCGTCGGCTCCACCGTCGCGCTCGATCCGCTTGTGCATGCGCGGGTCCATCGCTGACCGCCAGCCTAGATGGCTCAGTCATCCAGCTGGATAGCCTCCGATGCTGTGCTCCGCAAGCCGACCAAACGGCCGACCCCCTCCAACTGGGCGAGCCTGAAGCCATTCGGGATCGGCGAGCAGCGCCCCAACAACTTCCTCGAGGTGTTCCGGGCGGGGTGGGAGAACCGCGATAGCGCCGGCTACGCATGGCGGGTGCTGAGCGAAGGGGTCTGCGACGGCTGCGCGCTCGGCACCAAGGGGCTCGCCGACTGGACGCTCCCCGGAATCCACCTCTGCAACGTCCGGCTGCGGCTGCTGCGACTGAGCACGATGGGGCCGCTCGATCCGGCCCGGCTCGTCGACGCGGCGGCGCTGGGTGAGCTGTCCTCGGCCGACCTGCGGGCGCTCGGCCGGCTTCCCGAGCCGATGCTCCGCCGCCACGGCGAGCCCGGCTTCACCCCGGTCCCCTGGGAGGAGGCGCTCGAGCTGGCGACGGGCCGGATCCGCGCTGCGGGCGCCGAACGATGCGGCTTCTACCTGACGAGCCGCGGGATGTCGAACGAGGGCTACTACGCGGCCCAGAAGGCGGCTCGCGCGATCGGCACGAACTCGGTCGACAACGCCGCCCGGGTCTGCCACTCGCCGAGCACGTTCGCGCTCAAGGACGCGCTCGGCGTCGGCGCGTCGACCTGCTCCTACTCCGACTGGATCGGCACCGACGTGATCGTCTTCATCGGCTCGAACGCCGCCAACAACCAGCCGGTGACGATGAAGTACCTCCATGTCGCCAAGAAGGCGGGGACGAAGGTGATCGTCGTCAACCCGTTCCGCGAGCCCGGCATGGAGCGCTACTGGGTTCCCTCGAAGGTCGAGAGTGCCCTGTTCGGGACGAAGATCGCCGACGAGCACTTCGCGGTCGCGACCGGCGGCGACATCGGCTTCCTGGTCGGCGCGCTCAAGCACCTGATCGCCGCCGGCGGCGTCGACCAGCGGTTCGTCGCCGAGCACACCGAGGGCTTCGAGTCAGCGCGCGAGATCGCCGCGGCGGCGAGCTGGGAGGACCTCGAGGCGGTCAGCGGCACGACCCGCGAGCGGATGGAGTCCTTCGCCGAGGTTCTCGCCGGCGCTCGCAACGGCGTCGTCGTCTGGAGCATGGGGGTGACCCAGCACGAGCGCGGCGAGGACAACGTCCGCGCGATCGTCAACCTGGCGCTGGCCCGCGGCTGGGTCGGCCGCGACGGCTGCGGGCTGATGCCGATCCGCGGCCACTCCGGGGTCCAGGGCGGCGCCGAGATGGGCTGCTACGCGACCGCGTTCCCGGGCGGCGCCGAGGTCAACCCGGAGAACGCCGCGGGGCTCGCCGAGCGCTGGGGGTTCGACGTTCCCGACCGGCCCGGGCTGACGGCGCCGGCGATGCTCGACGCCGCCGGCCGCGGCGAGCTCGATGTACTGGTCGCCGCCGGCGGCAACTTCCGCGAGGTCCTGCCCGACCCCGATGCCGTCACGGCGGCGCTCGGCCGGATCCCGCTGCGCGTCCACATGGACATCGTCGCCTCCTCGCAGATGCTGGTCGACCCTCCCCCCGGCGGGGCCGTCCTGCTGCTCCCGGCCGAGACCCGCTACGAGGCACGCGGCGGGGTCACCGAGACGAGCACCGAACGGCGGGTGATCTTCAGCCCCGAGATCGAACCGGGCCGGATCCCCGCGGCGAGGGCGGAGTGGGAGGTCTTCGGCGAGCTCGCCGCCCGGGTCCGGCCGGAGCTCGCCGATCGGGTCCGCTTTGCAGACACGGCGGCGATCCGCGAGGAGATCGCGGGGATCGTCCCCCGCTACGAGCCGATCGCCGGCCTCCGCGCAGCCGGCGACTCGTTCCAGTGCGGCGGGCCGCACCTGCCGGCCGGCACCGACTTCCCGACGGCGAGCGGCCGCGCCCGGTTCGTCGCGGTCGAGGTGCCGGACGCGGTGCCCCCCGATGGGCGCTTCGCCGTCTCCACCCGGCGCGGCAAGCAGTTCAACTCGATGGTCCAGGAGCGCTCCGACGCGCTCACCGGAGCCGCCCGCGAGGCGGTCCTGATCGCGTCCGCCGACGCCGAACGGCTCGGGGTGGGGGACGGC
>DASSEM010000054.1:0-19427 GCA_035695265.1 Solirubrobacterales bacterium | reverse complement strand
CACTCGTCCGCACCGCGGTCGAGCGGATCGCGACGGCGGTCGCGGGCTGAGGTCCACCGACCGAACCCCCATCCCCACGTGGGTCACCCCAACCCCCCTGGGTCATTTTGACCCCCGTATGTTGCGCTCAGATGACCCAGGTCCCCGCCCGGCTGGGCCTGGGTCATCTTGACCCCCGTATGTTGCGCTCAGATGACCCAGTTGCGGGAGGTGGCGCTTGCCCTCAGTTGAGCGCGGCTCGGATCTCCTCGATCGCCGCGGTCTCAGCGGCCGTCACGCGCTCGCCGCCCATCCCGAGGAAGCCGCCGCTCTTGTCGGCTTCGGCGACCCGCTGGGCGACCGCGAGGATGAACTCGCGGTAGGCGACGACGTCGGACTCGTCGGCCTTCGCCGCGAGCGTCTCCTTGGCCTCGCGGACCCGGTCGGTTGCCGCTGCCTTGAACTCATCCTCGCTGCCGAACCGGTCCGGCGATACCGAGCCGAGGCCGGCGACGATCTCGTCGAGCAGGGGCGAGCCGGTGGTGCTCTTGCGGGCCTCGGCATATGCCTTGCCGACCGCCATGCTCTCGCGCAGCGTCCCGCCCCGCTCGGCGGTGATCACGTACATCGCGGCGATCGCCGGGGCGGTGGCGATCCGCTCCCACTGGTCGGCGTCGAACTCGGATTTCTCGGTCATCGCTCCTCCTTGGTGATCGGTTTCAGAAGTTCGAAGGCGTCAGAGACGGCCGCTTGCGCCAGAGCAGCCACTGGCGGAGATAGGTGCCGAGCCGGCGCAGCTTCCGCCCGTGCAGGCCACTTACCCGCTTTGCCTCGGCGACGAACTGCCCGCGGCTGATCGTGCCCCCGCCGTGGCGTTCGGCGAGCGTGCGGGCGAGCTCCAGGAAGCGGTCGGTGCCGACGATCATCCGCAGCCCCTGCAACATCGCTCCGGGACGGTTGTAGACGGCGAAGCCGTCGAACAGCTTGGCCGGGTCTCCGCCGAGCCGCGCCGGGGCGAGTCGCCAGTGCCGCGGGGCGGAGCGGTAGACGGCGTGAAAGAACCGCCTTGGGGTCTGCCTGGCCCCCTCGACCGCGTGGTCGAACCAGACCTCCATGAGGGTCGCCCAGCCCTCGTTGAACCAGATCACGTTCCACTGCTCGGGCGAGATGCTGTCGCCCATCCACTGATGGGCGAGCTCGTGGGCGAGCACCGAAGGACCCGCGACGGGGCCGCCTTCGTTGCCCGCGAAGTGCGGCTTGGTCTGGTTCTCGAGCACGTAGCCGACGGCGGGCACCCAGTCGGCGACGAGGCCGACGGTCTCGAACGGGTAGGGCCCGAGCCTGCGTGAGAGGAAGTTCAGCGTGCCTGGGATCCCTGCCGCGGTGGTGTTCACGTTCGCCTTGCGCTCCGGCGAGCCCGCGCTGTCGATCGCGGTGAAGATCGGGATCGCCGCGCCGTCGGCACGATCGATCGCGGTCCCGGTCTCGACGTCGAAACGGCCGACCGTGCCGGTCGCCAGGTAGGGCGCCATCGGCGCGTCCTCGACCCAGGTCGTCGTCGCGGTCCCGTTGCCGTTGTCGATCCGGGAGACCTGTGCGCCGGCGCCGATCGCCGTGTAGGCGGACGGCGCCGTGGTGTGAAGCTCGAAGGTCGCCTTGTCGGAGGGATGGTTGTTGGCGGGCAACCAGCTCTGGACGCCGATCGGCTCGTTGACCGTGAACGAGCCGTCGCACGTACCGGGGGACGAGCACGCCCGCACCCAGCCCTCGATCGAGCGGTCGGTATCGACGATCGCGCGCGGCTCGCCCCGGTAGCCGACTGTGACCTCGAATGTCGACCCACGGGGGATCCCCGCCGCCGGCGTGATCGTCAGCTTCGCCGGCTGGGTGACCGCGGGGTCGCGGCTCAGCCTCGGCTTCGCGTCGGCGCGGGCGACACGGGCGGCCGGGATGCCGTCGACGGTGACCGAGTCGATCGCCAGATCCCGCTGGAAGTCGAGGCTGAAGCGCGACAGGTCCTGCGTCGCCCTCGCCGTGAGCGTCGTCCTCGTACCCGCCGTGAAGCGGTTCGCGTCCGGGTCGTAGTCGAGGTGGACCTCGTAGTGGCCGACGTCGTAGCCGCCGTTGCCGATCTGCGGGAAGATCGGGTCGCCGAGCGACTTCGAACCGGGCTCGAAGGCCGCGCCGGCGGGAGCGGCGAACGCCAGCGCGAGACCGGCCACTGCCGCGACGAAGCCGCGCGTCACGGCCGGGCGAACGGTTCTCACCGGGCAATCCTGACAGACCCCGTGGTGGGTAACCTCGGTTGCGGAGCGCCTTGCGATGAGGACCGACGAAGCCCCCAGAACATGCATCATCGGCGCCGGCTCGAGCGGCATCGCCGGCGCCAAGGCCCTGCACGATCGCGGCCTTCCGTTCGACTGCTACGAGCTCTCCGACCGGGTCGGGGGCAACTGGGTCTTCCAGAACGCGAACGGGATCTCGTCCTCGTACCGGTCGCTGCACATCAACACCTCGCGGGAGCGGATGGAGTACTCGGACTTCCCGATGCCGAAGTCCTACCCCGACTTCCCGCGCCACGACCACATCGCCCGCTACTTCGACGCTTACGTCGACCACTTCGGCTTCCGCGACCGGATCCACTTCGGGGTCGGCGTCGACCACGTCGAGCGCCGCGACGGCGGCCGCTACGAGGTGCGCACGACCACCGGCGAGGCCGAGGTCTACGACGCGGTCATCATCGCCAACGGCCACCACTGGGACCCGCGCTGGCCGGAGCCGGCGTTCCCGGGCAGCGAGGACTTCCGCGGCGAGCAGATGCATTCCCACTACTACAAGGAGGAGACCCAGGTCGCGGGCAAGGACGTCGTCGTCCTGGGCATGGGCAACTCGGCGATGGACATCGCGGTCGACGCCTCCTACCACGCCCGCAACACCTACCTCGCCGCCCGTCGCGGTGCCTACGTGATCCCCAAGTACCTGTTCGGCAAGCCGGTCGACCAGATCGGCGGCGCCGAGTGGCTGCCCTACTGGATCCGCTTCCCGATCATGGGCGGGCTCCTCCGGCTCAACGTCGGGCGGATGGAGAGCTACGGGCTGCCCGAGCCCGACCACAAGTTCGCGCACGCCCACCCGACGGTCAGCGGGCGGATCCTCGACCGCCTCGCCCATGGGGCGATCACGCCGAAGCCGAACATCGCGGCGCTCGAGGGCGACAGCGTTCGCTTCACCGACGGCAGCGACGTCCATGCCGACCTCGTCATCTACTGCACCGGCTACCGGATCACGTTCCCGTTCTTCGACGAGGGCTTCCTCTCAGCCGCCGACAACGAGCTGCCGCTCTACCGGTTCATGTTCCACCCTGAGCACGAGAACCTGTTCTTCATCGGCTTCGTGCAGCCGCTCGGGGCGATCATGCCGATCGCCGAGCGCCAGGCGACGCTGATCGGCGAGGCGCTGCGCGGGCGGTTCGAGCTGCCCTCCCGGGCGCACATGGACGCCGACATCGCCAAGGTGCGGCGCAAGATGCGCAAGCGCTACGTCGCCTCGAAGCGGCACACGATCCAGGTCGACTACGACGACTACATGAAGGCCTTGAGCCGGGAGCTCGAGGCCGGTCGCGACCGCGCCGACGCCGGCATCGTGCTCGCCGGCTGAGCCCTGGGTCTAGCCCGCGAGCTCGAGCGGGTGCAGCTCCGAGGCGGTGATCGCCTCGGTCCGCAAATGCGCGATCGCCTGGTACTCGGGCGAGCCGATCATCTCCAGGAACGCGGCCCGGCTCGGGTACTCGACGAGCAGCACCAGGTCCCAGGCCCGCTCGTCGCCGATCAGCGCCCGACCGCCCTGCGCGGTGTAGAGCGGCCGGCCACCGATCCCCTCGAGGATCGGCGCCACCGCCGCCCCGTACTCCATGTACCTCTCGCGGCCGCCGTCGGGCTTCAGGGCCAGCAGGTTGAGCATCACGACCGGCCCGTCGTCCCCCGACCGCGACCGCTCGAGGAATTCGGCAAACGCCTCCTTGTCGAGCTGTTCGGCTTCGGCGGGCTCGGCCATGTGCCGGGATCCTATTGAGTCTCGGTCAACAGCGCCAGTGGGGTTGTGGCGGAGTTGTCGGCTCGCGCCGGGCTCGCAGCGTTGGATGCGAGTTGGCTTGGGCTGGTGAGGGGAAGGCGGGCGGAGGGCCACTCGATGGTCGTAACGGCGGTGAGGTGCAAATTGGTGCTCCTGGAGGGACACAATTCGTATCTCACCGGGCTGGCCGGCTCCACGGACGGCCGAATCCGTCCGAGCTCTTCCCTCGCTGCCCAAACCAACGTCCGCGCAACGGCGGCGGCCCCGGCGCGAGCCGAGGACACCTACTTGATGAACAGGATCTCGCTGTATTTGGGCAGCGGCCAGAGGTCGTCGGCGACCACCAGCTCCAGCTTGTCGGCGATCTCGCGCACCTCGGCCATCTTCGCCAGCTGCTTGTCACGGGCGTACTCGGCGAGCTCGAGGCCTTCGATGCCGTCGGGATAGACATTGGCCGCCTCGAGCTCGCCGATCCTCGCGACGAACTGCTCGATCAGCGGCTTCAGCTCGGCCTGGAGGCCGCTGACCCGGGCGGCGCCGATCTCGGCCGCGTAGCGGATCGCCGCCGGCAGCAGCATCGTCTTCGCGATCGAGCGGGCCGTCTCCGCCTCGATGTTGGCGCGGACCGAGTACTGCTCGATCCAGACCTCGAAGCGGGCCTCGAGCTCGCGCTGGGAGAGCACGCTGTACTTCTCGAACGCGGCGACGGTCGCAGGGGCGGTCACCTCGGGCAGCGCGTCCGGCGTCGTGCGCAGGTTCTTGAGCCCGCGCCGAGTCGCCTCCTCGTGCCACTCATCGGCGTAGTTGTCGCCGTCGAAGCAGACCTGCTTGTTGGCGGAGTAGCTCTCCTTGACGACAGCGGTCACAGCCGCACCGACCTCCTCGCCGCCGTCGATCCGCTGCTTCAGCTTGCCGGCCAGATCGTCGATCGCCTCGGCGACGATCGTGTTCAGGACGGTGTTGGGGAAGGCGAGCGACATGCTCGACCCGAGCGCCCGGAACTCGAACTTGTTGCCGGTGAAGGCGAACGGGGAGGTCCGGTTGCGGTCGCCGCCGTGCATCGGCAGAGGCGGCAGGACCGGGGTCCCGAGGCCGAGCGTCGAATCCTCGGTGACGCCGTCGCCCTCGCCCGAGACGATCGCCTCGAACGCCTTGTCGAGCTCGGCGCCGAGGAAGATCGAGATGATCGCCGGCGGCGCCTCGTTGGCGCCAAGCCGGTGGTCCTGGCCGATGTTGGCGACCGAGGCGCGCAGGAGACCCTGGTGCTTGTTGACCGCCTGGATCACCGCCGTGCAGAAGAACAGGAAGCTCGCGTTCTTCGCAGGGGTGTCGCCGGGGTCGATCAGGTTCGTGCCGGTGTCGGTGCTCATCGACCAGTTGTTGTGCTTGCCGGAGCCGTTGACGCCGGCGAACGGCTTCTCGTGGAGCAGGCAGACGAGCCCGTAGTCGCGGGCGACGTTCTGCATGATCTGCATCGTCAGCTGCTGGTGGTCGGAGCCGACGTTCGAGTTCTCGAAGATCGGGGCGACCTCGTACTGGCCGGGCGCGACCTCGTTGTGGCGGGTCTTGACCGGGACGCCGAGCTTGACCAGCTCGCGCTCGGTCTCGAGCATGCAGGCGAGAATGCGCTCCGGGATCGAGCCGAAGTAGTGGTCGTCGAGCTCGTGGCCCTTCGGCGGCTGGGCGCCGAACAGCGTCCGGCCCGTCGTCACCAGGTCGGGGCGCTCGAAGAAGTACTGCTCGTCGATCAGGAAGTACTCCTGCTCGGGGCCGACCGTGGTGAACACTCGCTGGGTCTCCTCGTCACCGAGCAGGCGCAGGGCCCCGACCGCGGACTTCGAGAGGGCGTCCATCGAGCGCAGCAGCGGGATCTTCGCGTCGAGGGCCTCGCCGGTCCAGGAGGCGAACGCGGTCGGGATGCAGAGCAGCGTCCCGTTCGGGTTCTCGAGCAGGAAAGCGGGGCTGGTCGGGTCCCAGGCGGTGTAGCCACGAGCCTCGAAGGTGGCGCGGATGCCGCCGGTCGGGAACGACGAGGCGTCGGGCTCGCCCTGGATCAGCTCCTTGCCGGAGAAGCCGGCGATCGCTGCGGAGCCTGCTCCCGGCTCGAAGAACGAATCGTGTTTCTCAGCGGTGAGGCCGGTCAGCGGCTGGAACATGTGCGTGTAGTGGGTCGCGCCGCGCTCGAGCGCCCAGTCCTTCATCGCCTCGGCGACCTCGTCGGCCAGCGAGGGATCGAGCGCCTTGCCCTCGGCCAGGGTCTCGTTCAGCCGGTTGAAGGTCTCCGCCGACAGCCGCTCCTTCTGCACGGCGGGGGAGAAGACGTTGGCCCCGTAAGGATGGTTCGCCGCGTCACGCAGGTCCCCGGTCTCGATCGAGCGGCCGTTGGCGCTCCAGCTCGCGGCGGTCAGGTTGTGCTTGCGGGCCCTGGTGATGGTCATGGTCTGGAGTCGCTCCTTCTCGTGGCTGCGCGACCCGGCCCAGATAGGGCGGGTCGTTCGTGCATCGTCGCAAGATCTGACCGGAACCGTAGGCCGTGAACCCGCATCTTCCATTGTCCTCGCGTACAAACTCGCCCGATCGGGCTGCGCCACCGCGGCGGGCACCCGCTGTGCCGCCTCCGGGCGCGATCGCCTAGGATCGATTGCCCCCGGCGCACCGAGCGTGCGGAAAGCAGCTTCTCCCCCGAACATGAGCAACGCGACGAACGACCCGTACTGGCGGGAGGCGATGGCGCCTTACGCGCGGCCGATCCTTGCTCGCTCGCTGCTCGACATCGCGACCTCGGTCGTCCCGTTCCTCGCCGGCTGGGCGCTCATGTACCTGGCGCTCGACGTCTCCTACTGGTTGGTGCTGCTGATCTCGATCCCCACAGCGGGGTTTCTGCTGCGCACCTTCATCCTCTTCCACGACTGCACGCACGGCTCGTTCTTCGGCTCCCGCCGCGCCAACCTCTGGGGAGGGCGGTTCTTCGGGCTGCTCACCTTCCAGTGCTTCACGAACTGGCGCCACCACCACGCGGTCCACCACGGCGCCGCCGGCGACCTCGATCGTCGGGGGACGGGCGACGTCATGACCTGGACCGTCGACGAGTACTACGCCAAGCCGTGGCGCTCGCGGCTCGGCTACCGCCTGTTCCGCAACCCGCTCGTCATGTTCGGTGTCGGCCCGATCTGGTCGCTCCTGATCGGTCCGCGCATCTGGGCGGGATCGAAGCCGGGCAAGCTTCGCAACAGCATCCTGCTCACCAACGTGGCGGTCGTCGTCATGATCGGCCTCGCGGTTCTCGCGTTCGGCTGGCAGGCGGTCCTGCTGATCGAGGCGCCGCTCGTCGTTCTCGCCGGGACCGCCGGTGTCTGGCTCTTCTTCGTCCAGCATCAGTACGAGGACGTCTATTGGGAGAACACCGAGGCCTGGGACTACTCGGAGGCGGCGCTGCGGGGGAGCAGCTACCTGAAGCTTCCACAGCCGCTGCAGTTCTTCACCGGCAACATCGGCCTGCACCATGTCCACCACCTCAGCGCCCGCGTCCCCAACTACAGCCTCCAGCGCGCGCACGACGAGATCGACGTCCTCCGCGAGGTCCCGGTGCTCACGATCCGCAAGGGCCTGCGCAGCTCCCGCCTGAAGCTCTGGGATCCGGCGAGCAAGCGGCTGGTCAGGTTCGCCGAGGCGAAGGCCAGCCATCGCCGAGCGCGGGTCACTACCCCGGCACCGGCGACCTCGTAGGCCGGCGGCCGGCTTTCGGCTCGCGCCGGGCTCCCACCGTTGCCCGTGGGCTCGCGCCCGACTCCCACCGTTGCCACCCGGTGGTTTGGGCAGGGAGGGGTCGGTGGCGTCGTTTCGAAGCCGCAACCTGCGGCGGTCCTTGCGTTCGCTCGGACGCTGGGCGGATTTCGACGCACTGTGCGTCGAAATCTGCCCACGGGGTTAGCTCGCGGCGCTGACGCTAGCTCGCCTTCGCGATCGCGTCGTCCATCTGCTCGAGCGCGTCGATATTGACCGGGCCGTGGCCGGGCGCGAGCGCGTTCGGCTCGAGGGTGCGGAGGTGGATCGCCGACTCGAGCTCGATCTCGCGGTCCCAGGTGGCGCGCGCCGGCAGCGGGAAGAACGGGTTCACGCTGGCCGACGTGTAGACGCCGAACAGGGTCGAGAAGACGTCGCCGCAGTAGAGGGTCTTGTCCCTGGTGTCGAGGAAGGCGAGATGACCGGGCGTGTGGCCCGGGCAGGCGTGGACTTGGAGCGAGCCGATCATGTCGCCGTCGGCGATCGTCCGCGTCGGCTTGGTCTTCCTTCCCGGGAAGCCGCCGCGGATCTTGCCGGTCTCACCGGGTTGGAGCGACGTGTCGCCGGTCAACAGGATCGCGTCGCGGGCGCTGATCAGGACCTCGGCGTCGGGGAGCTCGGCGGCGAGCGCATCGAGCGAGCCGACGTGGTCGCCGTGGGCGTGGGTGAGCGCGATCCGCACGATCGGCGCGCCGAGGTCGGCCGCCGCGGCGAGGATCTTCTTCTCGCTGCCCTTGACGGCGGTGTCGATCAGGGTGAGCCCGTCGTCCTCCTGGACGAGGAATGCGTTGACCAGGCCGTAGCGGCTGATCCGGGTGTGGCTCTCGACGGTCGGAATGCTCATGGCGCTGATCCTAGCCGGAGCTACGCCGAGCGCCGGTCGGGATAGGCTCGCCGGCGATGAGCCCCGATGGCCGCAACGAGGTCGCCCGCAGCGAGCGCGTCCTCCCCGACGTCTGGCGGCTGCGACTTCCCTGTCCGTGGCCGGGCGTGCCGCACGTGAACGCTTGGGCGATCTCGCGCGGCGACGGCGTCGTCCTCTTCGACACCGGCGTCGGCGGGGAGGACGGGCTGCACCAACTCGAGCTCGCGCTCGGCCAGGCCCAGCTCAAGCTGCGCGACGTCAGGCTGCTCGTCTGCACCCACTCCCACAGCGACCACTACGGCTGCGCCGGCTCGATCGTCGACGCCGCCGGCTGCGAGCTCTGGATGCACCCCGCCTGGGAGCACATGCGGGCGATGGCCGAGGACCCCGACAAGGCGCTCGAGCGGCGGATCGAGGTCGCCCGCCAGAGCGGCGTCCCGGCCGCGGCGCTCGCCCGCTACGAGCAGCGCCGCGGTGAGCCCTCGCTGGTCGACCGCGTCGCAGCTCCCGACCGCGACCTCGTCGACGGCGTCGAGGTCGCCACCGACCTCGGCTTCTTCCGGACCTACGAGACGCCGGGGCACGCGCCCTCCCACGTCGTCCTGCACGAGCCCGAGAGCGGGATGCTGGTCTCCGGCGATCACCTGCTCGGGCGGATCTCCCTGTTCTTCGACCATGGTCACACCCCCGATCCGGCGGGGGAGTTCCTCGCCTCGCTCGCGGTCGTCGAGGAGCTCGATGTCCGCCTCTGCCTGCCCGGTCACGGCCGGACCTTCCGCGACGTCGGCGCCAAGATCGACGCCAACCGCGAGCTCTTCGGCGAGCAGCTCGACCGCGTCCGCGGGTCGCTCGGCGGGGGCCAGCGGACCGCCTTCGACACCGTCCCCGACCTGCTCGGGGTCGACGAACTCACCCCGGTCGCCGCGACCTGGGGATTGCAGCTCGCGCTCGCCTATCTCGATCACCTACGGGCGCTCGGCGAGGCCGAGCCCGTGTCGGGGACCGATCCGGTCGCCTGGCGGCTCGCCGGCTGACCCGCTGTACGCAGAGTCCAACGCAACCGTTCAACCTTGGCCGGGGCCGTCGTCCATCGAGGCGTCCATTTGGGGTAGCGTCGTTCAGGTCCCGTCTTTCCTTTGTACCCGTTGGCAAAGGCTGTCCCACAAACCAGCACCGATCCCGGCGAGGTGGCGCCGGAGCCCGACGTGCGCCTCGCCGGCGTTCGCAAGGCCTACGGCGAGGTTGTCGCCGTCGACCGCGTCGACCTCGAGATCAGGCACGGGGAGTTCTTCACGATGCTCGGGCCCTCGGGGTCGGGCAAGACGACGATGCTGCGGATGGTCGCCGGCTTCGAGCTGCCCGACGAAGGCCGGATCGAGCTCGGGGGCGCCGACGTCACGGAGCTCGCCGCCTACGACCGCGACGTCAACACCGTCTTTCAGGACTACGCGCTCTTTCCCCACATGAGCGTTGCCGACAACGTCGAGTACGGACTCCGGGTCGCGAGGATCGGCGGGGAGGAACGCCGGCGGCGGCGTGGCGAGGCGCTCGAGATGGTCCGCCTGCCCGGCTACGACGACCGCAGGCCGAACGAGCTCTCGGGCGGGCAGCGACAACGGGTCGCGCTGGCGCGGGCGATCGTCAACCGGCCCCGGGTGCTGCTGCTCGACGAGCCGCTCGGCGCCCTCGACCTGAAGCTCCGCGAGCAGCTCCAGATCGAGCTCAAGCAGATCCAGCGCGAAGTCGGGATCACGTTCGTGTACGTGACCCACGATCAGGAGGAGGCGCTGACGATGTCTGATCGGATCGCCGTCTTCAACGAGGGCCGGGTCGAGCAGGTCGGCGAGCCGGAGGACGTCTACGAGCGCCCCGCGAACTCGTTCGTCGCGGGCTTCGTCGGGGTCTCCAACCTCCTGCACCGCGACGGCGGCAGCTTCACGGTCCGACCCGAGAAGGTCCGGCTGATCGACGGCGGCGAGTCGGCCGGCGACCTGGTGGTCGCCGAGGGGAGGATCGCCGACGTCTCCTACGCGGGGATGGTCACGAGGTTTCATGTCGAGCTCGACGACGGCGACCGCCTGCAGGTGGCGCGCCAGAACCTCGAGCGGACGACGCACGACGACGAGCGGATGAGGGGGAAGCGGGTGAAGGTTGGTTGGCGCCGCGAGCACACGGTCGCGGTCGCCGAGCGGGAGGGGCAGGACAGCACAACAGAGGAGGAGAGATGAGCAGCGATGCGCGCTCTGCACGGTGGGCCTGGCTCGCCGTGGCAGGCCTGAGCATCTTCATCGCCGCGTTCGCGGTCGGATGTGGAGGAGACGACTCGACCGACGAGACCAGTGCCGGCGGCGAGATGCTGACCGAGGTCGGTGAGGGAGAGGGTGAGCTGAACCTGATCTGCTGGGCCGGCTACTGCGAGGACGGCTCGACCGACCCGAAGGTCGACTGGGTCAGTGACTTCGAGAAGGAGACCGGCTGCGAGGTCAACGTCAAGATCGGCAACACGTCGGACGAGATGGTCCAGCTGATGCGGACCGGCGAGTACGACGGCGTGTCGGCGTCCGGTGATGCGACGCTGCGGCTGATCGACGGTGGCGACGTCGATCCGGTCAACACCGATCTCGTGCCCAACTACGCCGACGTCTACGACGAGCTGAAGGATCAGCCGTTCAACAGCGTCGACGGGCAGATGTACGGAGTCCCGCATGGTCGCGGGGCGAACCTGCTGATGTACAACACCGACGAGGTGAAGCCGCCCGCGACCTCCTGGAGCGCCGTGTTCGACCCGGCGGAGATGGAGAAGCAGAAGGGCAAGCTCACGGCTTACGACAGCCCGATCTACATCGCCGACGCGGCGCTGTACCTGATGAACACGCAGCCCGACCTGGGGATCACGAACCCCTACGAGCTCGATCAGGAGCAGTTCGACGCCGCGATCGAGCTGCTGAAGACGCAGAACGAGTACATCGGCGAGTACTGGTCCGACTACACCAAGCAGATGCAGGCGTTCACCAACGGCGACAGCACCGTCGGCACGACCTGGCAGGTGATCAACCAGCTCCTGCAGGCCGATGGCCAGCCGGTCCAGGCGGACGTCCCGGAAGAGGGCTCGACCGGATGGTCGGACACCTGGATGGTCGGCTCGGATGCCGAGCATCCGAACTGCATGTACATGTGGATGAACCACATCATCGACCCGAAGGTCAACGCCCAGGTCGCGGAGTGGTTCGGCGAGGCGCCCTCGAACGAGAAGTCGTGCGAGTTCACCGCCGATCCGAAGCACTGTGAGACCTACGACGCCGACGGCAGCCAGTACCTCGACGAGGTCTATTACTGGACGACGCCGGTCGCCGACTGCGGCGATGACCGCGGTGAGGTCTGTAAGACCTACGACGACTGGGTCCAGGGCTGGACGGAGGTGAAGGGCTAACCGGACCGGACGGGACGGAAGGGCGGACGTGGAGGCAGCGGGGCTCGGAGCCCCGGCGCCGAGGAGGTCGGTGGGCCGCAGGCTCGCCGACCTCTTCCACGGCCGTCCCCGCCTTCAGGTCGGTGCCCTGCTTGCCGGCCCGGTCGGCTGGCTGGTCGTCGGCTATCTGGGATCGCTCGCGATCCTGCTCGCGGCGTCGTTCTGGACGCTCGGCGAGCTGAGCGGCGAGGTCGAGCGGACCTTCACCACCGCCAACTTCGAAACGCTCTTCAGCGAGGGCGTGTTCCGCACGGTCACGCTGCGCACCGTCCTGATCGCCGCGCTCGTCACGGTCACCGACGCGATGCTGGCGTTGCCGCTCGCGTTCTTCATGGCGAAGGTGGCGCGGCGGCGCTGGAAGGGCCTTCTGGTCGTCGCGGTGCTCGTGCCGCTCTGGTCCTCCTACCTCGTCAAGGCGTACGCGTGGCGGACCATCCTCAGCGAGGACGGCATCTTCAACTGGGTGCTCGATCCGATCGGCCTCTCCGGCCCCGGCTACGGGAACGTGGCCGTGTGGCTCGTGATGAGCTACATCTGGCTGCCGTTCATGATCATCCCGGTCTACGCCGGGCTCGAGCGGATCCCCGATTCGGTGCTCGCCGCCTCCGACGACCTCGGCGCGAAGCCGTGGCGGACGTTCCGCAGCGTGATCTGGCCGCTCGTCTTTCCGGCGGTCGTGGCCGGCTCGATCTTCACCTTCTCGCTGACGCTCGGCGACTACATCGCGCCGTCGCTCGTCAGCTCGAACCAGTTCATCGGCACGGTGATCTACTCGAACATCACCAACAACCTGCCGCTGGCGGCGGCGTACACCACGGTGCCGATCGCGATCATGATCGTCTACCTGCTGCTTGCGCGGCGGTTCGGGGCCTTCGAGCACGTATGAGCGGGGGTGGCGCCAGATGAGGCTCTCGCGGCGGGCCGAGCTCCTGCTCCGGGCGGCGAGCGCCGTGACGCTCGCGTTCATCTACATCCCCCTGGTCGTGATCTTCGTCTACGCGTTCAACACGAGCAGGGTGCTCGAGTGGCCGCCGCCGGGGCTCACCACGAGCTGGATCGGTGAGGCGATCGACAACAGCGGCGCCCGCGATGCTTTCTTCACCTCGCTCGAGGTGGCGGCGGTCGCGACCCTGGTCGCGCTGATCCTCGGCGCGCTCGCCTCGCTGGCCGTCGCCCGCTTCCGGTTCTTCGGCCGCGAGACCATCTCGTTCCTCGTCGTGCTCCCGATCGCGCTGCCGGGGATCGTCACCGGCGTCGCGCTGAACACGACCTTCACGCAGTTCCTCGGCGTCGGGCTCGGCCTCTGGACGATCGTGATCGGGCACGCGACCTTCTGCATCGTCGTGGTCTACAACAACGCGGTCGCCCGGCTCCGTCGCGTGTCCGGATCGCTCGAGGAAGCGTCGGCCGACCTCGGGGCGACCCCCTGGATGACCTTCCGCCGGGTCACGTTGCCGAGCATGCAGACCGCTCTCGTCGCCGGCGGCCTGCTCGCGTTCGGGCTCTCCTTCGACGAGATCATCGTCACCACGTTCACCGCCGGCGCCGGCGAGCAGACCCTGCCGCTCTGGATCTTCACCAACTTCTCGCGTCCCAACCAGCTACCGATCGTCAACGTCGTCGCGGTCTTCGTGATCCTGCTCTCGATCATCCCGGTCTACATGGCGCACAAGCTGACTCGCGAGGAGGGCGGCGCATCGCCCGGCCGTGGCGGCGGCACCGCGGTCGCAGCCGAGGGCACCGCAATCCCGTAGTGGCCTCGGGAAGATCCTCCGCGTCGCGTCCGGTCTTCCCGGTCGGCGAGACGCTCATCATCGTGAGGAGTGGCGACCACCGCGCAGCAGCGGCAGCAGCTTGCGGGTTACGAGCGCGAAGAAGATCAGCCCGGCGACGCCGATCCAGATCGCCGGATCGTTGGGCGAGAGCTCCTCGAGCTTGCTGCCCAGGTAGACGAAGAGCGCGGTCAGGGGCAGATAGCCGACCGCGGTCGTCCACATGAACGTCCCCAGGGGCACCCGCGCCGAGCCGGCGACGTAGCTGAACAGGCTGAAGGGGACGATCGGCACCATCCGGCAGGCGAGCAGGAGCATGACTCCGCCGCGCTCGACGACCCCCTCGTAGCGGGCGAAGCGCTCGCGCCCGAGCATCTTGACGAGGGCCGGGCGGGCGGCGTGGCTGCCGATCTGGTGGCAGACCAGCCCGTTCAGGAGCCAGCCGATCATGACCAGGCCGAGGCCGGCCCAGAACCCGTAGACGAAGCCGACGGCGGCGTTGAGGATCTCGGCCGGGTACCAGATCACCGCGTGCGCGACCGCGATCGCGAGGACGAGGACGACTCCGCCGAAGCCGAGGTCGCGAAGGTCCGCGCGGAGCGCCTCGGTGTCGCCGCTGATCGCGTCGCTGACGGCGCTGCGGAGCGGATCGACGAGCAGGACGAGCGCGACGATCAGGACCGCGCCGAGCACAGCGGCGACGATCGGGATCCAGTTCGCGTGCTCCTCGATCTCGGCGACGAGGTGGTGCTCCTCGCCGGCCCCGTCCTCCGGGTTGGCGTCGCTCATCCGGCGCCGTCGGGGCGCTGGGAGTCAGGCGCGCGCCGCACCCAGCGCTTGCTCTTCAGCTCCTTGCGCAGGGCCCGCTTGCTGCGCGGGTAGCGCTGGATCACGAACGGGTTGTTCTCGCCGAAGCCCTGGTAGTAGATCGCCATCTTCGCTCGCCGATGCTGACGGATCCAGCGGAACAGGTGCCGCGTGAAGGCCGGCCGGTCGACGTCCCAGGGCCCCCATTCACCGATCACGAACGGCTTGCCGCGGTAGTGGCGGTAGAAGCGGTTGAGGCCGGCGAAGTTGGGGAACTTGCCGTAGATGTCGGCGCCGACCCAGTCGACGTAGCGACCGCCGGGCCAGTAGGCGCGCGGCCCGTTGCCGGCGACGTCGGGGGAGCCGGCCGTCTGCGGCACCCAGAGGAACGAGACCTTGGGCTCGGGGATGTGTCGCGGCGGGCGCTCGCTGCGTCGTCCGGTCGTGAGTCGCGGCATCCGGTTGCTCCTCAGCTTCCGGTTGATCTCGCGCCGCGGGCCGCCGCGGATCACGATCACCGCCCGCTTCCACGCCTTCCTGAACTGGGCCGTCTTGTGGCTCTTGCCGCGGCGGGACCCGTCGGATTCGAACGCCGCGTACGGGTTCCAGTGCCCGTTCATCTCCGGCAGCAGCCGGATGTAGGTCGGCCGTCCCCACTGGGCGAGGCGCCGGTTCACCGTCAGCAGGTAGCGGTCGCTGCGGCCGCGGCGGATCGCCCGCGGGCTGACCACCCCCTCGCAGCCGTAGCAGGCCGAGGTCGAGAGGCTGAGCATCCCCCGAGTCTCGGTCCGCTTCCAGCGCTTCACGCTCTCCTGGCTCCATGCGTTCCAGGTCTCGAACGCCTGCAACACCGGGACGTGGCGACCGACGGCGCGGGCGAAGGCGAAGTAGTCCTGCTTGGAGCCGCCGTCGGAGACGCCGGCGTAGAGGTCGTTGCCGCGGGGCGGGTAGGTCGCGGCGGTTGCGAGGGTCGGGACGACCAGCAGGGCGAGGGCGGCGAGGAGCGCCGCGCGGCGAGGCATCGGGCGATCGTAGGGAGCCTGCGGGGCTGCGTCTGCCAGATCGGTTGCAGGCGCGCCGGGTAGAGTCGGAGCCCGGCGCGGTCGCGATGCGCCGGGCTCCGATGTCGATACTCAGCGACCTGATCACAGCGCCGGCCGGACGCGTCGCGGACATGGCCCAGAACGCGCTCGAGGTCGCCCGCTTCGGCGGCTTCGAGACGGAGGAGGAGCCCTCTCCCTACGAGGTCGTCGCCACCCATCCCGTCTACCGGCTGCGGCGCTACTTCCCGCCCGCGCCCGACTCGCCGACCGGGCGGCCCGCGGTGCTGCTGGTGCCGCCGATGATGCTGGCGGCCGACATCTACGACGTCGCCCCGTCGACGAGCGCGGTCGGGATCCTGGCCGGCAACGGGATCGACCCCTGGGTGATCGACTTCGGCGCACCGGAGCACGAGGAGGGCGGCCTCGAGCGGTCGCTGAACGACCACGTGATCGCGATCGACGAGGCGATCGACCGGGTCCGCGAGGAGACCGGGCACGACGCGATCCACATCGGCGGCTACTCGCAGGGCGGGATGTTCTGCTACCAGATCGCGGCCTTCCGCCGCTCGGCCGGGATCGACTCGATCATCGCCTTCGGCAGCCCGGTCGACACCCGCGGGACGCTCAGCTTCGGGCTCCCCGAGGACACCGCGATCGCCGTGGCATCGTTCCTCGCCGAGAACGTCTTCGCGAGCTCGGGGGTCCCGGCATGGCTGAGCCGTACCGGCTTCCGGATGCTCGACCCGGCCAAGACGCTGCGGCAGCGACTCGAGTTCGTCCGCCAGCTCCACGACCGCGAGTCGCTCCTGCCGCGCGAGCGCCAGCGCCGCTTCCTCGAGGCCGAGGGCTGGGTCGCCTGGCCGGGGCCGGCGCTCGCCGACGTGATCCGCCAGTTCGGGGTCCACAACCGGCTCGTCTCCGGCGGCTTCGTGATCGGGGACCGGCTGGTGACGCTCGCCGACATGACCAACGCGATCCTCGCCTTCGTCGGCGAGAGCGACGAGATCGCGCCGGCGAAGTCGGTGCGAGCCGCTCGCTGGGCGGCGCCGCGCTCCGACGTCTACGAGGCCGCCCTGCCGGTCGGCCACTTCGGCCTCGTCGTCGGCTCGGTCGCCGTCGAGCGCACCTGGCCGACGGTCGCGGCATGGATCCGCTGGCGGGCCGAGGGAGGGGGGCTTCCCGATGGCATCGAGCGGATCGACGAGACCGTCGAGCGTCCCGACGAGGGAGCCGGCGGCAGCGACCGGTTCAGCGCCGGCGCCCAGCTCGCGCTCGGCGCCGGCATCGGCACCGTGCAGGCGCTCGCCGGCGCGGCGCTCGGCGCGACGCGGACCCTGCGCGAGGTGATCGGCGAGTCGGCCGGGCAGCTCGACCAGCTCAACCGCCTCGGGCGCGTAAACCCGAGCACCCGGATCTCGTTCGGGCTGCTGCTCGACGAGCGCACCGAGGAGGAGCCCGACGACATCGTCCTGCTCTTCGAGGATCGCGGCCACAGCTACGCGGCGGTCAAGGAGCGGGTCGACAACGTCGTCCGCGGCCTGCTCGAGATCGGGGTCCGCCAGGGCGAGCACGTCGGCGTGCTGATGCAGGCGCGCCCGAGCGCGCTCACGATCGTCGCGGCGCTGAACCGGCTCGGGGCGGTCGCGGTCCTGATGCGCCCCGACGGCGATCCGGCTCGCGAGGCCGAGCTCGGGCGCGCTCGCCGGATCGTCGCGGACCCCCAGAACGGCGAGGTTGCGGCGGAGGCCACCGACCTGCCGGTCTACGTGCTCGGCGGCGGTGGCGGCGCCCGGCGGCTGGCGCGGGGGCTCATCGACATGGAGCGGATCGACCCCGACGCCGTCGAGGTGCCCGCCTGGTATGAGCCGAACCCCGGCCGCGCCGGCGATCTCGCCTTCATCCTCTTCACCGGCAGCGGCGAGCGCACGCTCGCGAACCGGATCACGAACGGCCGCTGGACCCTGTCGGCGTTCGGCACGGCATCCTCGGCATCGCTGTCGCGCAGCGACACCGTCTACGCCGCGACCCCCGTCTATCACCCCTCGGCCCTGTTGATGAGCGTCGGCGGCGCCGTCGCCGGCGGCTCCCGGCTGGCCGTCGGCTCGCGTTTCGAGCCGGCGATCTTCTGGGACGAGGTGCGCCGCTACGGCGCCACCGTCGTCTCCTACACCTGGGCGATGCTCGACGAGATCGCCGAGGCGCCGCCGCATCCGGGCGAGCGCCACCACCCGGTTCGCCTGTTCATCGGCTCGGGGATGCCGCGCGGGCTCTGGAAGCGCCTCAGCGCGCGCTTCGCGCCGGCCCGCGTGCTCGAGTTCTACGCGTCGACCGAGGGCGACGCCGTGCTCGTCAACGTGACCGGTCAGAAGGCCGGCTGCAAGGGACGGCCGCTGCCCGGCAGCGCCGAGGTCCGGGTCGCCGCCTACGACCCGGTCGGCCGCGGCCTGATCCTCGGCGACGACGGCTTCGCGATCGAGTCGGCCCGCTCCGACGTCGGGATGTTGCTTGCGCGCGTCCGCCACGACGCGATCGGCACGGGGGAGGGGATCCTGCGGGGCGTGTTCGAGCCCGGCGACGCGTGGCTCGAGACCGGGGACCTGTTCCGGGTCGACAGCGACGGCGACTTCTGGCTCGTCGACCACCTCGCCAGGGTCATCCGGACCGGCGCCGGCGTCGTCTGGTCGGGTCCGATCCAGGATGCGCTCGGCGACGTCGACGCGGTCGCCCTCGCGGTCGCCTACGGGGTCGAGCGGGAGGGCGGCGGCGCAATCCCTTGCGCCGCGGTGACGCTCCGGGACGGCCACGAGCTCGACGTCCACGAGCTCGAGCGGGCGCTCGCCGACCTCGGCGACCGCGGCATCCCCTGGGTCGTCCGCGTCGTCGACCGGATCCCGCTCACCACCTGGTACCGCCCGATCACCGGGCCGCTGGAGCGCGAGGGGCTGCCGATACCGACCGACCCCCCGACCTCCTGGTACTGGGACCCGCGCAAGGGCGGCTACCGGCGGATGAGCAAGGCCGGCCGCACGCGCCTGCTGGGCTGAGGGGAGCGGCGGGCGCCCAGCGGCGCTTCCCCCGGTCCGACCGCGCCTGATTAACCTCATGGCCGATGCGGATCCTCTTCCTCTGCCTCGGCAACATCTGCCGCTCGCCGACCGCCGAGGGCGTGTTGCGGCAGCGGCTGCGCGACGCCGGGCTCGGCGACGTCGACGTCGAGAGCGCCGGCACCGGAAGCTGGCACATCGGTCACCCGCCCGACGACCGTGCCGCGGCGGCCGCGTTGACGCGCGGGATCACGCTCGACAGTCGCGCCCAGCGCCTCGAGCCGTCCGATTTCGACCGCTTCGACCTGATCCTCGCGATGGACCGCGACAACGTCGCCGAAGCGCAGGCCGTCGCGCCGAGCCCCGACGCGGCCGCGAAGCTGCGCCTGTTCCGTGAGTACGACCCGATTGCGGTTGCCGCGGGCGAGCTCGACGTCCCCGACCCCTATTACGGCGGCGATGACGGCTTCGAGGACGTGCTCGACATGATCGAGCGGGCGTGCGACGGCCTGATCGCCGAGATCCGCTCCGCGCGGGCCGCCGGCGCTTGACTGCCGAACCGGACGTCGCCGCAGCCGGCCGGGCTCTCGGTGT
>DASSEM010000053.1:0-13446 GCA_035695265.1 Solirubrobacterales bacterium | reverse complement strand
GCCGGACCTCACGGTCGCCGAGCTCGTCGCGCTCGCCGACGAGGCGCTCGCCGGATTCCCCCACCGCCGGCTCGACTTCGACGTCGCCGCCGCCGGCGAGGAGCGCCGGCCCGGTTTCGAGGCCCTCGGCTGGCGCGCGCTGCGGCTCCTCTACATGCGTCACGTCGGGCCCCCGCCGCCGCGGTCGGAGCTGGCCATCGAGGAGGTCGCCTACGAGGACGCCGACACGCTGCGCCGACGCTGGCACGAGGAGGACTTCCCCGGTCAGGACCCCGGCGACTATTACGAGCAGGCGCGTGAGGTCGCGCTCGCGCGCGGGGCCCGCGTCCTCACGGTCCGCCGCGATGGCGAGGCGATCGCCTTCGCCCAGCTCGAGCAGGTCGGCGACGCGGCCGAGATCGGCCAGGTCTACGTCGACCCGGCGCGGCGCGGGGCCGGCCTTGGCGAGGCGCTGACGAGGGCGGCGATCGCCGCCGCCGGGCCCGTCACCGACCTCTGGATCTCGGCCGACGACGAGGACCGGCCGAAGCGCCTCTACGCGCGGCTCGGCTTCCGTCCCGTCTGGACGTCGATGGAGCTGACCAAGCGCCCCTGAGTGGCCGCGCTCAGCGGCCGCGGAGGTAGCGGGCCCTGATCACGCCGGTCCGCATCCGTTGCGGGTGGTTGCCGACCTTGATCTCGTCGACCAGGCGCCCGCTGCGGAACGAGAGCACGGCGACCTTGTCGTCGCCGGCCACCGAGACGAAGCAGTAGCGGCCGTTCTCGCTCGACTCCGCCCAGTAGGGGACGTCGCCGACCGGGACCCGGCGCTTCAGTGCGAACGGCTTGCGGGTCACGATCGCTCCGTAGCCCGACATCGTCCCGGCGACGCAGAGCCGGCGCCCCTTCGGGTCCATCGCGAGCCCATGGTGGGCCGAGTCGAGCAGGAACTCGGTCCGCGGCATCCCGCGGGCGTCGCCGAGCGGCAGGTCGAGGACGTCGGTGACGCGATCCCGCTTCAGGTCGTACTTGACGATCCCGAAGAAGAACGAGACCTGGAAGTACACGTAGCGCTCGCTCGGGGTGATCGCCATCGGCCTGACGGCAGCGCTCATCCCCGGATAGCCGGCCTGGGCCAGCTTCGCGCCCATGTCGATCTTCTTCAGCACCTCGAGCGTCTTCGCGTCGACGATCTCGAACACACGCTCGCCCTTGGTCCCGTCCTCGGAGGGATCGTCGGTGTCGGTGTAGACGGTGCCGATGCTGGCGTGGAAGATGCGGCTGCCGTCGCGCGAGTAGTTGTTCTCGTGCGGCGAGTCACCGGAGGGGAATGAGCCGACGATCTTGCCGTCGCGGGTCCGGATCTCGGCGACCAGGTTGGCCGTCGAGGCGGAAACGAGCAGGCGGCGGCCGTTCGCCGAGATCGCCATGTGGTCGGCGCGGTACCCGTCGATCTTCGTCCGCCAGGCGATCCGCTCGCTCCGGAGGTTGATCGCGACGACATCGGCGAAGCTCGGCCGCGAGAAGTAGACGAAGCGCCCGTCCGGCGAGGTGAAGCCGTCGTCGACGTACTGGTTGTGGCCCTCGCCGATCAGCTCGCGGATCAGGTCGAAGAACAGGGTCCGCATCGGGTCGGCATGGATCTCTGCGATTCGCTCCTCGGCGTCGGGGATCACGTTGATCCGCTCGAGGCGCTTGAAGGTGCGTGGGTCGACGAGGTCCGCGGTCCCGGCCCAGTTGTTGCTGACGACGAGGACGTCGCGCTTGCCCGCGGGACGGTCCGCGCTCGCAAGCGGGGCCGATGCCAGCAACGCCAGCGTCGCGGTCACGGCTACGGCAATGCCTCGAATCCTCATCTCACTCCCTTTCACGGCGGACGGATGTCTGAGCCTACGCGAGTGACGAGGTCCCCGCGCAGGTTTCGCGTCGGCGGTCGCGGGTAGCGTGCCTCACGATGTCGCGGGCAATCGATCGCCGGGAGGGTGACGACAGATGACGATGGGAATGGGGCTGCTTCTGATCGCGATCGGCGCGATCCTCCGCTATGCGGTGAAGGATGAATGGAGCGTCGTGGACCTGACCGTCGTCGGGCTGATCCTGATGATCGTCGGCGCCGTCGCCTTCGTCATCGGCGCGATCTACGCGTTCGGGGTGGGCCGCCGCGACCGGTTGCCGGACGAGCGCTACCCGGACCGGCGCTACTGAGCCGCTGCCCGCTCGAGGACGGCAAGCATCTTCGTCGCCTCGGCCTTGACGTCGTGACGGGCTGCCGCCGCACGGGCGGCAGGGTTCGGCGCCGGCATCGACGCGGCCCGCTCGAGCGCCTCACTTAACGCCGCGCCGTCCCGGGGATCAACGAGCACGCCGGCCTCCGGCGGCACGAACTCGGGCGGTCCGCCGTTCTTCGTCGCGACCACGGTTCGCTCCATCGCCATCCCCTCCAGCGTCGCCTGGCCGAACGGCTCGGCGATCGAGGGCTGGCAGAGGACGTCGCAGGCGCCGACCCAGTCGGGCACCTCACGCTGCGCGATGCGGCCGACGATGCGGACTCCCTTCCGGTCCTCGAGTCGTGGCCGCAGCGGGCCGTCGCCGACGAACGCGAGTCGCCCGCGGCCGAGCGTGGCGAACGCGTCGGCGAGCGCGACGACGTTCTTGCGCTCGATCAGCGAGCCGACGCAGAGGAACGCCGGGCCCTCGCCATCCCAGCCGGTCCGCTCGCGGGCGAGGACGGCGTCGAGCGGCTCGAACGCCGCGAGGTCGATCCCGCAGTCGGCGATCTCGGTCTTCTCGGCGGCAGCCGGGATCGCCGCCGCGAGCCGCTCCGCGAGCCAGTGCGAGTTGGCGATCACGGCGGCCGAGCGGGCGATCACCCCGGCCGTCGCCGCTCGAACGCCGCGGATCGAGGTGAGGTTGGTGACGTCGGTGCCGTGCGCCATTACGACCAACGGGCAGCGCCCTGCGAGCGAGGCGGCGACTCCGGCGGCGCCGGCCGGGAACAGGAAGTGGGCGAAGACGACATCGGGTCGGAAGCGGCGGGCGGCGGCGATCGAGCGCGCGACGAGGCCGCCGTACTTGGTCGGTGGGCCGCCGCGACGGCTGATCGCCGTGACCTCGACCGCGTTGGCCCGGCGCTCGAGCTCGGCGGCCAGCGGGACGAGGAAGCTGCCGAGGTCCGGGTTCTCCGGGCTCGGCCACATCTGGGTGACGAGCTGGATCCTCATCGGAGCTCCGCGGAGGTCAGCCGACGAGCTTGCGGATCGTGAACGTGCGGTTCCCGCGCGGCGTCTCGACGACGACGTCGGCACCGACCCGGGCGTCACGGAGGGCACTGCCGACCGGCGACTCGGCCGAGAGCCGGCCGGCGCTCATGTCGGCCTCGGTCGGGCCGACGAGGGTCCAGGTGTGGACCGTCCCCGCGTCGTCGGCGACCTCGGCCGTCCGGCCGAACGCGAAGTGGTCGCCGTCGTCACCAACGTCGACGACCACCGCTTCCCGCAGCCGCGCCCGCAGCCGCTTGATCTTGGTCTCGAGGTGCGCCTGATCCTCCTTGGCGATGTGGTAGTCGGCGTTCTCCTTGAGGTCGCCGAGCTCGCGCGCGGCCTTGATCCGCTCCGCCATCCGCCTGCGGCCCGGCCCCTCGAGCTCCTCGAGCTCGGCCTTCAGGTCGCGAAGGCCACCGGCGGTGATCGCCTCGCCTCCGCCCGTCCCGTCCTCGTTGCTGCCCATGCCCGCACCTTGGCAGATCGGCCCATGGTCGGGTTGGGACTCAGCGCGGGTTGAGCCTGCCGAAGCCCTTCCTCAGCCGGTTGCGGTCGACCGCTCCATCGATGCCGCGGATGCGGCCGCTGCTCGTGTACTGCCAGATCGTCCAGCCCTTGCCGGCCCAGTTCGCGGCCGGCACCAGCGGCCTGGGGACGTCGAAGTTGGCGACCCAGAGCGGATAGCCGTTGGTGGCGAACCAGGTCGTGTCGCCGGTCGCCGCCCAGCTCGAGGCGTTCGTGTAGATGATCGGCTTGACGTCGAGCGCGCGCTCGACCCGCTTCGCCCAGGTCCTGATCCAGACCCGCAGGTTGCGCTCTCCGAGCCGCCTGAACGGATGCTCGACGTCGAGCGCGGGACGGAGGTCGCGGCCCCGCACCTTGCCGACGACGGCGACGAAGCGGTTCGCCTCGCGGCGCGCGTCGCGCTTCGCGTTCTTGCGCCCGGGCCCGGCGGGGAAGGCGCGGTGGTAGGCGCCGACCCGGAGACCGACCCGGCGCGCCTTCCCGTAGTTGCGGTCGAACCAGGGGTCGCGGCCGCATTCCTCGGGGACGACGGTGCAATCGCGGCCGTAGCCGCGGCTCGCCGCGAGGTAGGCGAAGCGGATGTCGGTCTTGCCGACCAGGGTCCAGCCGACCCGGCCCTGGAAGCGGGAGACGTCGATGCCCTTGATCGGCTTCCGGGGCGCCGCCCCGGCGGGGCTGAGGAGCATCACGCCGCCGAGGAGCGCGGCGAGCAGGATCGCCACGATCGAGGCCCGGATTGCTGGGTTGCCGCTCATGCCACGTCCAACACTGCCAGCGGCGAATAGTTGTCGCCGGAGCCGAAGCGCCCCTTGGCTACGGGACGATCTCAAGGCGACGTGCGACCGCCGCCGCGATCGTGGTCGCGACCGGCCCCACCGGGTAACCGCCGATCGAGCCTGCCGTCTTTGCAACTGCTGCCGGGCCACGCGGCGCCGATTAGACTCGCGACGGCAAGAGACGGGAGTGGGATGACGAGGATCGCAACGACTTGGGCTGCCGCCGTGGCGATCATGGCCGGCCTCGCGGCGGTGCTCGTCTGGAGCGCCGTCGCCGCGGCATCGCCCTACATCCACGCTCACCGCGGCGGTCCGCTGAAGACGGTGCGGGGCGAGCTTCGCCCGGCCTACCCGGAGAACTCGCTCCCCGCGTTTCGCCACGCCGCCAGGCGCGGCTTCGTGCTCGAGATGGACGCCATGGTCACCGCCGACGGGCGCGCCGTGGTCATGCACGACTCCTCGCTGAAGCGGACCACCACCTGCACCGGGCTCGTTTCCGAGCGCACGCTCGCCGACATCCGCAAGCACTGCGAGATCGACCTCCTCGGCACCGACGAGATCTCCCGCCACCTCGGTCGCCGCGACGACCGCCGCGCGAAGGTACCGACGCTGGTCCGCGTGCTCGAGCTCGCCCACCGCAAGGGCGTCGGCGCGAACGTCGAGATCAAGAACTACCCCGGCCCGGGCTTCGATCCCGGCTCGCCGCCGCAGTTCGCCCTGCGGGTCGCCCAGGAGATCAAGCGCTCCGGGTTCCCGCCCGGCGACCTGATCCTCCAGAGCTTCCTGCCCGGCAACCTGACTCCCTTCCAGGACGACTCCTACTTCGACACGAGCGAGACCTCCTTTCTGGCCCTGGCCGGCTCGATCGGAGTCGCCGTCCCGATCGCCGACGCAAACGACTTCGACTGGGTCTCTCCGGAGTGGCCGGTCAGCAGCGATTGGATCTCGGACGCCCACGAGGCGGGCCTGCGGGTGGTGCCGTTCACGTTCGAGCGGCGCGCCCCGGCGAAGGCCGCGACGCGAGCCGGGGCCGACGCGCTGATCGCCAACGACCCGGTGGCGGCGCGGCAGGCCGCGAAGGCGGTCGAGCCGCCGCGTCCACCCGTGCCGAAGCCGCCCTCGGCCGCGACCTGTGCTCGCTTCCGGGCCGACAACCTGGCGCCGCCGATCGTCAACCTCCACCGCAATCACAGCGGGCCCCGCGTCTTCGCCCTCCAGTACAAGCAGGAGCTCGCGAACGTGGTCAGCTACCGCTCGTTCCGGACCAAGATCGAGTGCATGATCCGCGACTACGTGAAGCCGCACCTGGCGCGGCACAGCCCGAACGTGGTCGCGCTCAACGAGGACGTCGGGATGATGACCTTGGCGACGGGCTCGCGCGGCGCCCCGACCCGCGAGATCTTCAGGGACCCGGGCAACATCCCCGGGTGCGAGACCCTTCCCTCGCCGTGCGGGGTGGCGGTCGCCCTGGGGACGCTCGACACCGCCTACGCCGACGTCGAGGCCGCCTACGCCGAGCGCTTCGACATTCCCGGCTTCTCGAAGACCTTCGTGGCCGGAACCGACACCTTCGCGCGCGGCTGGATGCAGACGTTCAGCGACCTCGCGCGCCGCTACGACGTGTACATCCTCGGCTCCAACAACCAGACCGAGTTCCGCGAGTCGGTGGACCCGGAGGAGATCGCGCGCTTCGCCGACCCCGACGTCAACCGCCCGAAGAGCGCCTTCGTCGCGACCGGCCCCGAGGTCTACAACGAGGCGTTCATGTGGGCCCCGAGGAACGTCACCCCGGACGGGCCGCGGCCGCTTCGCAACGTCGTCACGACCAACAAGAAGGTGCCGTTGACCGACATCGAGAACCTGATCAGCCTGACCCCGGGCCCAAGCACCGGTCCCGACGCGATCGAGAACGTCCGCCCGTACCGGATCCCGGGCACGAAGGCACGGATGTCGTTCGCGACGAGCCTGCCGGCGTTCGTCTACAACGGCGGTCCGGTGACCCCGTTCGGCGAGGCCCCGGGTCCGGGCATCGATCCCTGCGCCGACACGGCGAGCTACTACATGTACTGCCTCGACGCGCTCGGGGCCAACCTGGTCATGCAGGACGAGGCGAACCCCGGGCTCTGGGCGACGCCGTCGGAGTGGCAGCCGCTCGAGTGGATGTCCTCGACCTGGCGCGCGGTCGCCGATCCGACGGTCGACTTCGACTACAACGTCACCCCGCACATGGTCGGCAACCTCGCCGACCTGGTCTTCGACGGCCAGACCGCGATCACCCAGCGCGGCCTGAAGGGGCCGCGCGGGGCGGGGAAGCGCCGGGCGGGCTGCAACTACGTCGGCAACGACCGCTTCGTCCCGGCCGAGGACCCGCCGGAGTACGAGGTCTACGCGGGCCCGAAGCGCGAGTTCCTCGGGCTGGCGCCGTGGGCGGTGCCCGACGCCCCCCGTGACGAGCTGCGCGAGGTCGGCGCGGCGCTGGCGCCGGGGTCCGGTGACCGGCGCGAGAACGACTACCTCGAGACCGCGGTGATCGCCGACCTGCCGTTCCCGCCGGTCCCACGTCGCGCGAACTGCTCGGGCTGAGCGCTCGCGCCGCCGTCGCGGGCGATCCCGATCAGCCCGATGCGCGATCATCGGGTTGATGGACGACGTAGCTCAGCCGCTCCGCGACGCCCATGGAAGGGCGATCTCCGACTTGCGGGTCTCGGTCACCGACCGCTGCAACTTCCGCTGCCAGTACTGCATGCCGGCCGACGGGCTGCCGTGGCTCGAGCGCGACGAGGTGCTCAGCTTCGAGGAGATCGAGCGGCTCGTGGCGCTGCTGGTCCGGCTCGGGATCGAGGACGTGCGACTGACCGGCGGCGAGCCGCTCGTCCGCCGGGAGTTCCCGCGCCTCGTCACGATGCTGGCGTCGGTCCCGGGGCTCGGCGACCTGTCGCTGACGACCAACGGCTACCTGCTCGAGCGCGACGCCGCCGCCCTCGTCGACGCCGGGATCGACCGAGTCAACGTCTCGATCGACTCGCTCGCCCGGGACCGCTTCTTTCAGATCACCCGTCGCGACGCGCTGCCGCAGGTCCTGCGCGGACTCGAGGCGATCGCCGCCCACGAGCGCGTCCGCCCGATCAAGGTCAACGCGATCGCGATGCGCGACTTCACGGAGCGCGAGGTCGGCGCCTTCGTCGAGCTGGCGCGGACGAGCGACTACCAGGTCCGGTTCATCGAGTTCATGCCGCTCGACGCCGACCATGCCTGGACGCCCGACTCGGTCCTGACCGGCGCAGAGATCCGGACGCTGATCGAGCGCGAGCACGAGCTCGTCGAGCTGCCGCGCGAGCCGTCGGCGACGGCCCGCGTCTACCGCTTCGCCGACGGCGCCGGCGAGATCGGCTTCATCAACCCGGTCAGCGAGCCCTTCTGCGCCGACTGCAACCGCATCCGCCTGACCGCCGAGGGCAAGCTCCGCACCTGCCTGTTCTCGATCCACGAGACCGACCTCCGCGAGCCGCTCCGCAGCGGCGCAACGGACGCGGAGCTCGAGCGGATCATCCGCGACGCCGTCTGGCGCAAGGAGCTCAAGCACCACGTCGGCGAGCCCGGCTTCCGCCCACCGCCGCGCTCGATGAGCGCGATCGGCGGGTAAGGCACCCGCCCTTTTACTGGGCGACGACGAATGTGCGGCGGGCCTGCAGCCAGTGGTCCCGGATGAGAAGAAAGTCGACGATCGTGCCGTCCGAGAACTTGACGGTGCAAACCCGTGAGGGCGGAGCAACGAGATCCAGCGTGGGATGGCCCCGAAGGACCCTCTCCCGGGTTTTGTCGCTCGCCGAGCACTTCACGGACGCTTCGCCATCGCGTCGGGCCAGCAGGACCTCCAGCTTCGGCGGTGCCACTTTCGGCACCGTGAGCAGGTCGGGATCGGGCCGGCTCCCGGCGGCCTGCAAAGCCACCTCGACCGAATCGGTGGACAGTGTGAGCCGGTCGCCGTCGAGCCGCCAGTTCGGATCGGATTCGAAGAAGCCCGAGAGGTCCTCGTCCTGCTCTAGCTCGGGCTCGGGACAGCCGACCAGCGTCCCCGCGATCTCCCCGACCAGCAGCCGATCAGCGGTGATCTCGACCTCCGCGCCGAACGAGTTGCAGTCAGCCTGCCAGCCAATGTGGCCGTCGGCTGTGAATTGCAGTGTCACGGGACTCGAGAACGCCGAGCCCTCACCCGACCAATCCTTCGTCGAGACGAACGTTCGACCGCGCAGATCGGCGGCTGCTGGCGCCTGGTCGTTTCCGTCGTCTCCACCGCAGCCGGCGACAGCCACGCAGGCGATCACCGCCAGTCCGATGCGGATTGCCGGCTTGGGTAGGCGCGCGGGCATCCAACGAATCTACGTTCGAACTGGCGATCCGTCACGGCGCTGACTCCCGGTCAAGTCAACTAAACCCGCGCTATAGGGGGTGAAATGTTGCGTTGACGGTGAGTCAGCGACTGAGGGGGGTCGCGGACGTGTGCAATGGCGGTTGCAGGTCGGCGTTGTCCATCCTCGCCCGTGCCTAGGTTCGCGATTGCGTGCTCCACGAGGCGACCAACGCGGGCTTCGACGAGGGGCGGTCGCTGGTCGGCCGCCACTACCGGCTGCTCGTCGGCGAGCGGGCGGTTGGACCGCCGGTCGGGCGTCGCGCATGGCGCCGGCTCGGCGAGCTTCAGGCAGCGGTTGCGATCGCCGTCGGCGAGGACGCGGACCGACGCTACTGGCTCTATCGCGATCGGATCTGGTGGGAGCGTGACGACCTCGGTCCGGCCGACGTCGAGGTGCTGGCCGACGAGCGGCTCGCCCGCAAGCAGCGGCAGCTCGAACGGGCGCGGAGCCACGCGGCCGCGGGTGCGACCGTGGCACGTGCTGCGATCCCCCGGACGGTCCGGCTCGCCGTCTTCGAGCGCGATGGCGGCCGCTGCGTCGAGTGCGGGTCGCGGGCGCTGCTGCAGTTCGATCACGTGATCCCGGTCGCGCTCGGGGGCTCGAGCGCGGCGGCGAACCTGCAGCTCCTCTGCGATGCCTGCAACCGGGAGAAGGGCGCGAGCCTCGGCTGACGGATTAGATTCACGAGCACCGTGAGCGGTCCCCGTGTCGTGATCGTCGGCGCCGGCTTCGGCGGGATCGCCGCCTGCATCGAGCTGCAGGCGCACGGCTTCGACGAGATCACCCTGCTCGAGCGTGCCCCCGGGCTGGGCGGCACCTGGCACTACAACAACTACCCGGGCGCGGCCTGCGACGTTCCCAGCCACCTCTACTCGTTCTCGTTCGCGCAGCGGCGCGACTGGGAGCGACTCTGCCCGACCCGCGACGACATCCTCGGCTACCTGCACGAGGTCGCCCGCGATTTCGGCGTCGACCGGCGGATCGCCTATGGGGTCGAGGTGACCGAGTGCCGCTGGGACGGCGAGTGCCGCGTCTGGACGACGACCGGTGCCGACGGCAGGAGCTGGGAGAGCGAGGCGGTGATCGTCGCCACCGGACAGCTCCACCGCGAGGCCCATCCGCGGATCGAGGGTCGCGAGAGCTTCGCCGGGCACAGCTTCCACTCCGCGTACTGGGACCACGGCTACGAGCTCGAGGGCAAGCGCGTGGGGGTGGTCGGGACCGGCGCCAGCGCGGTCCAGTTCGTCCCCGAGATCGCCGGGCGGGCGCGCGAGCTCGTCGTCTTCCAGCGGACCGGCAACTGGTTCCTGCCGCGCCGCAACAAGCCCTACGCGGCGGCGCTCCGCTGGGCGATCCGCTCGATCCCGGGGGTGCAGGCGCTGCGCCGCCGGTTCGTCTTCAACTACGGCGAGTCGCTTACCGCGATGATCCGCAACCCGCGCACGCTCGGCCGGCTCGGGAGGCTGCGCTCGACTTTGTTCATGCGCCGCCAGCTCCGTGATCCCGAGATCCGGCGCAAGGTCTGGCCCGACTACACGTTCGGCTGCAAGCGGGTCCTGTTCAGCTCCTACTTCCTGCCGGCGCTCCAGCGCCCCGACGTCGAGCTCGTGACCGAGCCGATCACCGCGATCACGCCGACCGGGATCCGCACCGCCGACGGGCGCGAGCGCGAGCTCGACTGCATCATCTGGGGGACCGGCTTCCGCACCAACGACTTCATGTTCCCGATGGCGGTCATCGGCGCCGAGGGCAGGACGCTGGCGGACGAGTGGGAGGGCGGCGCCCACGCCCATCTCGGGATCGCGGTGCCGGGCTTCCCGTCGCTGTTTCTCATGTACGGGCCGAACACGAACACCTCGGGCGGCTCGATCATCTTCTACCTCGAGGCGCAGGCCGCCTACATCCGCCAGGCGCTGCAGCGGGTCCGCGATGCCGGCGCCGCCGCGATCGCCGTCCGCCCCGAGGTCGAGGCGGCCAGCGACCGCGCCACCCAGGAGCGCTTCGCCGGCACCGCCTGGCTCGAATGCGACTCCTGGTACCGCGATGACTCCGGCCGCATCGTCGCCAACTGGCCCGGCTACATGCGCGAGTACGCGGAGCGGACCGCGCAGCTCGACCCGGAGGAGTTTGAGTTGGTGGGGTGAGGTAGGGGGAAGGGGGAAGCGGGCGGCAGCAGGTTCGGCTCACGCCGGGGCCGCCACCGTTGCCCCACGGTGGTATGGGCAATGAGGGGGAAGCTGACGGGTCCGAGAACGGCCAGTGGAGGGGATTTCGTGCTCTATGCGCCCACAATCCCCGCCACTGGGCGCGAAAGCCGGGCGCGAGCCTCGAATCCCTCCCCTCACCAGCCCTAATCAGCTTCCAGGAACGGTTGAGGCCCCGGCGCGAGCCGATGTCCAGCATCTGCCTATGCAATGCTTAGGCAGATGGCGGAGAGCCTGAGTCTCGGAGAGGCGGCCAAGCGGATCGGGGTCAGCGTCGACACGCTGCGGCGCTGGGACCGCGACGGCAAGCTCGAGACGACCCGGGACAGCAACGACCGCCGGCGGGTGCCGGTCGCGGAGGTCGAGCGGCTGCGGGCGGTGCCCGAGCGGCACCGGACCGGGGACGAGCTCTCGACCCGCAACCGGTTCCCGGGCCGGGTCGTGTCGGTCGAGGTCGACGGCGTCATGGCTCTGGTCGAGATCGAGGCCGGACCGCACCGCGTGACGGCGGCGATCACCCGGGACTCGGTCGAGGAGCTGGGATTGGTCGAGGGGGTCGAGGCGACGGCGCTGGTCAAGGCCACCTCGGTGATGGTCGAGCGCGGCGCTGGATGAGCGCCACCGCGACGGCCCCGGCGGCCCGAGGGCTGCCGCGGCTCCGTCTCGACCGCCGCGAGCTCGCGGGGGCCGTCGCCGATGTCGGCGTCCTGGTGCCGATCGCGACCGTGCTCATCGTGGCCAACGGGTTGACGGCGACAGCGGCGCTGCTGCCCGCGGCGGGGCTCTACCTGGTGGCGGCGGCCGCATACCGCCTGCCGGTCCCGGTCCAACCGCTCAAGGCCTTCGGCGCGATTGCGATCGCCGAAGGCCTCGGCACCGATGCGATTGCGGCCGGGGCCCTCCTGATGGGGGCGATCTTCCTGGTCCTGGCGCGCACTGGGCTGATCGATCTCGCGGCACGCGTCTTTCCGCGGCCGGTGATCCGGGGCGTTCAGCTCACCGTCGGCCTACTGTTCCTGAAGATCGCCTGGGGAATGGTCCAGGACCCGTCGAGCGCCTTCGACGATTGGGGCGCCGACCCGCTTCTGCTCACAGCGCTCGGCCTGCTCGTTCTCGCTCTCGCGCTCGGCTTGCGGCGCCGGCTGATCTCACTCGGCCTGGTCGGGGCGGGCGTCGCGGTGCTGGTTGCGCGCACCGGCGGTGAGATCGCCCTCGGACCTTCCGCCATGCCGCTGCCCTCGTTCGACGTGGCGACGTTCGCGACGGCCTTCACCGTTCTCGTCCTGCCGCAGGTGCCGCCGACCTTCGCCAACTCCTGCATCGCAACGAGCGATGCGGCGCGCACCTACTTCGGATCCGCGGCACGGCGCGTCGTGCCCGGACGGCTCGCGACGACGCTCGGGAGCGCCAACCTGCTCGCCGGCGCGATCGGCGGCATGCCGGTCTGCCACGGCGCCGGCGGGATGACCGCCCATCGATCGTTCGGCGCCCGCGGCGCAGGCGCGCCGCTGTTCATGGGCCTCGTCCTGCTCGTCCTGGCGGTCCTCCTCGGAGCTGGGCTCGCCGCCCAGCTCGCGGCGTTCCCGCTGCCGATTCTCGCCGGGATGCTGGCCGCGGCCGGGATCCTCCACATCGGCCTGCTCTCCGATCTGGAGGGCCGGCGGGCGTGGGTCCTCGCGCTGCTCGTCGGAGCGATCGGATTCCTCGGCAACCTCGCGGTCGCCGTCGTCATAGGGTTGGCGCTGTGGTGGCTGCCCGCGCTGTTGCGAGGCGGCGTGAGAGGAGGCCGAGATGGATGAGCCGAGCGCGGAGCAGTGGATCGCGTCGTTCGCCGCGGCGGTCGGCGCCGAGGCGCCCGACGAGGAGCGGATCGCCGAGCTCCTCAAGCTGGCCGCGGTCGCCGCCCACTCCTCGGAGCGGATCGCGGCCCCGATCGCCTGCTGGATCGCCGGCGCCGAGGGGATCGAGATCGAGCGCGCGATCGCGATCGCCGAGGGCCTCGAGCAGCGCTGAGCGCGGGCGGGGGCCGCTCAGGCGGCGGCGAGCTCGGGCACGGTGACGAACTCGTAGCCCTCGGCGGCGTAGCGCTCGAGCGTGTCCTCGGTGGCGGCGATCGACCGCGAGCGGTCGCCGTCCGGCACGAGGTGGCTCCCGTCGTGCATGAGGATGATGTCGCCGGGCCCCGCGCGGCGGGCGTGGCGGGCGATCGAGCGCCGGGTCGCGGTCCGGCGCCAGTCGTAGCAGGTGATCGACCAGGTGACCGGCTCGTATCCCTCCTGGCGCAGCGCCC
>DASSEM010000052.1:0-19553 GCA_035695265.1 Solirubrobacterales bacterium | reverse complement strand
GGTGCCCTTCGTCGTGCCGGTGGCGGTGCCACCGCCGCCGGTCCGGGTCCCGGTCTTGGTGTCATTGGTCGCCGTGTTCGACGCCCCGGTGCCCTGGGTGGTGCCGGTGGCAGTGCCCTTCGTGCCGGTGTTCGTGCCGGTGTCGTCGTCGTCATCGTCGTCGCCACCGTCGTCGTCGCCGCCGTCGTCGCCACCGTGGCCGCGCTTGGCGACGAGATCGTCGCCCGACGCCTTGCCGAAGTCGGTGGTGACGCTGACGACACCGAGCAGGAAGGCCACCAGGACCAGCAGGACCCCGGCGACCGCGAGGCGATCGTAGAGCCGCCGCTCGTCGGCGGGGAAATCGTGGTCGGTCATCTCATGCTCCTTGTTAGGGGAGGACTAGCTCCCATGCTCCTCGTGGGGGGATATTCCCCGTTGCATGTACTTGAACCCGGGACGGCGGCGAAGATCACGCAGGTTCGCTCCCACTCGCCGCTCACTTCGCGCTCAGCCAGTCGGGGCCGGCGCCGATGTCGACCGCTAGCGGCGGATCGAGCGGGAAGGCGCCGACCATCTCGCGGCGCGCCAGCTCGGTGACCGCGGCGGTCTCGGCGGCGGGACCCTCGAAGAGGAGCTCGTCGTGGATCTGCAGGATCAGCCTCGACTCGAGCCCCTCGGCCTCGAGCGCCCGGACCCCCTTGATCATCGCCAGCTTGATGATGTCGGCTGCGGTGCCCTGGATCACCGTGTTGACGGCGAGGCGCTCGCCGAGCATTCGCGTCTGGGGGTTGCGCGAGCGCAGCTCGGGGATCAGC
Organism: Solirubrobacterales bacterium; assembly: GCA_035695265.1. GTDB lineage: Bacteria > Actinomycetota > Thermoleophilia > Solirubrobacterales > 70-9 > RHKX01. The sequence goes on along the minus strand of DASSEM010000052.1, from coordinate 18,756 downwards.
CGTCGCCGTCCCATCAGCGTCCGCACGCTTCCCTCCTCGCGCGCCGACTCGATCGTCGCGGCGATGAACCGATTGACCCCGGCGAAGCGCTCGAAGTAGCGATCGATGTAGGAGGCGGCCTCCTCGCGCGGGATCGAGAGACGCTCGGCTAGCCCGTAGGCCGACAGCCCGTAGGCGATCCCGTAATTGACCATCTTCGCCTTCGAGCGCTCGGCCGGGCTGATCGCGTCGGGATCGGCGCCGATGATCCCCGCGGCGGTCGCCGCGTGGACATCCTCCCCCGAGGCGAAGATCTCGCGCAGGGCGTCGTCGCCGGAGACGTGGGCCAGCACCCGGAGCTCGACCTGGTTGTAGTCGCAGGAGACGAGCTCGTTGCCCTCCTCGGCGACGAAGCACCCCCGGATCGGCCGGCCGAGCTCGGAGCGGATCGGGATGTTCTGCAGGTTGGGGTTGGTGCTCGAGAGGCGGCCGGTCGCCGCCCGCACCTGGCTGAAGGTGGTGTGGATCCGCCCGTCCTCGGCGTCGATCAACGGCGGCAGCGAGTCGAGGTAGGTGTTGGTGAGCTTCGTGACCTCGCGCCAGCGCTCGATCTTGGCGACGATCTCGTGCTCATCGCGGATCTGCGACAGCACCCTCGCATCGGTCGAATAGCCCGTCTTGCCACGGCGCTTCCGGGTCAGGCCGAGATCCTCGAACAGGACCTCCCCGAGCTGCTGCGGCGAGCCGATTGTGAACTCACGCCCCGCCAGCGCCCAGATCTCGGCCTGCAGGGACTCGGCCTGGCCCGCGAGCTCGCCCGAGATCGCCGCGAGCTTGCCGGGATCGAGCCTGACGCCGTCCCGCTCCATCCCGGCGAGGACCTCGATCAGGGGCATCTCGACCTCGCTCATCACCTGCTCGAGCCCGAGCTCGGCGAGCTTGCCGCGCTGCCGCTCGGTGAGCTCCCAGGCGAGCCGCGCCGTCGCGGTCGGGTCCCCCGCGTCCTCCCCGTCCTCGAGCGAGAGCTGGCCGTCGGAGGCGTCCGATTCCTTTGCGCCGGCGACCGAGAAGCCCTCGTCGGCGGCGAGCTCGTCGAGCTCGTAGGTCCGCCGGGCCGGGTCGATCAGGTAGGCCGCGACCATCGTGTCGTGGGCGAGGTCGAGCGAGCCGGCCGCGAGGTCGGCCAGAAGGCCGCGCGGCGAGTGCCCGGCCATCGACTTGAAGTCGTGGCCGGCGAGCGGGTGGCCGGCGAGCGCGGCGACGAGCTCGGCGGGCTCGGGCAGCTCGCCGCCGACCAGCGACTCGCCGTCGTACCCGCCCCAGCGGCCACCGGCGATCGCGAACGAGATCTCGCCCGTCCCGAGGTCGGCGACGGTCCCGGCGGTCGCCTCGGCGGTCAGGGTCGCCTCCGCGGGCCGGTCGGGGACGTCGCCCTCCCAGTCGTCCTCGAGCCGCTGGATCACCTGCCGCAGCTCGAACTCGGCGGCGGTCTCGCGGAGCTGGGTCAAGTCGGGGCCGCGCTCCATCAGCTTCGCCAGGTCGAGCTCGACGTCGATGTCGATGTGCATCGTCGCGAGCCGCTTCGAGATCCGCGCGTCCTCGGCGTGCTCGGTCAGGTTCTGCTTCCGCTTCGGGCCCGAGATCGCGTCGACGTTGTCGAGCACCGCCTCGAGCGAGCCGAACTCCCGGAGCAGCTGCGCCGCGGTCTTCTCACCGATCCCGGGGACGCCGGGGATGTTGTCGGAGCTGTCCCCCTTGAGGCCGATCAGGTCGGGGACGAGCTCCGGCGCGACCCCGTAGCGCTCGATCACTCCGTCGCGGTCGTAGACCTTCGTGTCGGTGACGCCGCGCGAGGTCGACATCACGCGAACGCCATCGCCGACGAGCTGGTAGGCATCACGGTCTCCGGTCACGATCATCACCGGGATGCCGCGCTCGGACGCCTTGTGGACCATCGAGGCGATCACGTCGTCGGCCTCCCAGCCGTCGATCCTGACGTTCGCGAAGCCGAAGGCCTCCGACATCGGCGCCAGGTGCGGCCACTGCTCCTTGAGCAGGTCGGGCCGCGACCGCCGCTGCGCTTTGTACGGCTCGTAGACCTGCTCGCGGCCGGACCAGCCGGCGTCCCAGGCGACCACCACGGCGCGCGGGTGGTAGTCGGTGAGGATCTTCACCATCATCGACGCGAACCCGTAGATCGCATTGGTCGGCCTCCCGTCCGAGGTCGCGATCGACTCCGGCAAGGCGAAGAAGGCGCGATAGGCGAGGCTGTTGCCGTCGATCAGGAAGAGATCGCCGGATCCGTCGGCACCATCGCCCGGGTCAGCCATGGGGCTGATCATAGGTACGCCGGATCTGCTTCGATCGTCCGCGATGAAGTGGCGGCGCGGGACGAAGAGCCGGGACGTGATCGACATCCGCGGCGCTTCGACCGGCTCCGGCCGTGGTGGCGGCGGGCTGCCGATCCCGGGCGGCATCGGCAAGCTCGGCGGCGGCGCCGGGCTGATCGTCCTGCTCGTCATCATCGGCATCAGCCTGCTCGGCGGCGACGGCGGGGCCGGGCTGCCGGGCACAGGCACATTTGGCGGGGCCACCGCTCCCGGGGCCGCCAACCCGCAGCCGCTGCCGCCCGGCGAGGACCCCCAGGCCGATCTCAAGGACTTCTCGACCTACGTCTTCGACGACGCTCAGGACGTCTGGGCGGGGACCTTCTCGCGCGGCGAGCAGCGATACGACAACGCCCAGCTCGTGCTCTATACGGGCGCGGTCCAGACCGACGGCTGCGGAGGCGCGACCTCGGCGGTCGGCCCGTTCTACTGCCCGGCCGACGGTCGCGTCTACCTCGACCTCAGCTTCTATGCCGACATGAAGCGGCAGCTCGGCGCTCCCGGCGACTTCGCCTGGGCCTACGTGATCGCCCACGAGATGGGCCACCACGTCCAGCGCCTGACCGGGACGAGCGACGAGGTCGACCGGCTCAGCCGCGACGACCCCGGCGCCGCGAACGACCTCTCGGTCCGCCAGGAGCTCCAGGCCGACTGCTACGCGGGGGTGTGGGCGGGCACGGTCTTCGCCGCCGGCGACCTCGAGCCCGGCGACCTCGACGAGGCGTTCACCGCCGCCGAGGCGGTCGGCGACGACCGTCTTCAGCGGCAGGCCGGCGGCCAGGTCGATCCCGACAGCTTCACTCACGGCACCTCCGAGCAGCGGCGGCGCTGGTTCGACCACGGCTTCCGCTCCGGCAACCCCGCCGACTGCAACACGTTCGCGGCAGACGAGCTGTGAGCAAAGCCGGGGCTACGCCCGGCCTTGAGCACGCTCGCTTCGCTCGCTTGAGCAAGGAGCACCGCCGAAAGAGCGCTCCTTGCTCCTTGCTCCTTGCTGCTTGCTACTCAGGGAACATCCGGTACACCCGCGCCCGAACGGCATCCATCGCCTCCGGGCTGAGCCGGTCGATCGTCGCGAAGACGTGGGCGAATGGTGGCGCCACGCGACGCGGGCGACCGGCGATCGCCTCGGCGACGAGCCGTGCCGCCTCCTCCGGGGTTAGCGCCGGGATCCCCTCGTATTGCGGGGTCGGCGAGATCATCGGGGTGCGGACGAGCGGCATCGAGATCGTCGTGAAACGGATCCCGTCGCCCAGCGTCTCCGCCTGGACGGCGTCCGAGAATGCCTCGAGCGCCGCCTTCGAGGCGATGTAGCCGGAGAAGCGCGGCGTCCTGATCTGAACCCCGGCCGAGGAGACGTTCACGACCTGGCCGTGGCCCCGCGCACGCATCGCCGGCAGCAGGCCGAGGATGAGCCGGATCGCGCCGAAGTAGTTGAGCTGCATCGTCCGCTGGAAGTCATGGAAGCGGTCACCGGACTGGTCGACGGAGCGGCGGATCGAGCGGCCCGCGTTGTTGACGAGGACGTCGACGGCGCCGTGGTTCGCGAGAGCATGGGCGCAGAGCGCGTCGATCGCGTCGAGGTCGCTGAGATCGCATGGGTGCGGCACCGCCTCCCCCGGCCCGCCCTCGAGCTCGAAGGCGATCCGCTCGAGGCGATCGGCGCTCCGGGCGACGAGGAGGACGGTCGCTCCGGCGGCGACGAGGCGGCGAGCCGTGGCCTCGCCGATCCCCGAGGAGGCTCCGGTGACCAGGACGACCGTCCCGGCGACATCGGAGTCGGCGGCGAGCGGCCCGAGCGCGGCGTGGGTCATCCCGGCGCCGCCGCCCACGGGCTTGCTCGCGACCCGGAAGAGGGCGCCGGCCGGCCGGAGCGCCGCGCGTCGCAGACGTCGGGGGAACGGGACCACGCGGGCAGTCTGCCAGCACCAGTGTCTGAATCCGCGTGCTCCTATGATCCGCGGCAACGATGGCATCGGTCAGCGCCCAGTTCTCGGTCACCGTCCGCGTCGAGCTCGACGCGCGAAATGAGCCGCTCGGCCGGATCACGGGTGCGATCGCCGAATGCGGCGGGGCGCTGCAGAGCGTCGACCTCGTTCCCGGCGCCGGCGCCGAGGGCAAGCGCGTTCGCGAGTTCACGATCGACGCCCACGGTCCCGAGCACTGGGAGCAGATCCTGCGCTCGATCGGCTCGACCCGCGGGGCGCGGGTCATCGACTACACCGATCGCACGTTCGAGATGCATCGCGGCGGCAAGATCGAGCAGCACAACAAGTACCCGCTGAAGACCCGCGACGACCTCTCGATGGCGTACACGCCCGGCGTCGCCCGCGTCTGCACGGAGATCGCCGGCGACCGCGGCAAGGCGTTCGAGTACACGATCAAGAAGAACACCGTCGCCGTCGTCACCGACGGCAGCGCGGTGCTCGGGCTCGGCGACATCGGCCCCGAGGCGTCGCTGCCGGTGATGGAGGGCAAGGCGATGCTGTTCAAGGAGTTCGCCGGCGTCGACGCGTTCCCGATCGCCCTCGACACCAAGGACCCCGGGCGGATCGTCGAGACCGTGAAGCTGATCGCGCCGGCGTTCGGCGGCGTCAACCTCGAGGACATCTCGGCGCCGCGCTGCTTCGAGATCGAGGACCGGCTGCGCGACGAGCTCGACATCCCCGTCTTCCACGACGACCAGCACGGCACCGCGGTCGTCGTGATGGCGGCGCTCTTCAACGCGCTGAAGATCGTCGACAAGCCGATCGAGACGCTGCGGGTCGTGATGCTCGGCCTCGGCGCGGCCGGGATCGCCTGCACCCGGATGATGGTCAACGCCGGCGTCACCGACATCATCGGCTGCGACCGCCTGGGCGCGATCTCGACCGCTCGCGAGGACTACCTTGCCGACGGGATGCCGGCGATCAAGCGGTGGTTCGCCGAGACGACCAACCCGGAGCGGGTCATCGGCGGCCCCAACGACGTGCTCGAGGGAGCGGACCTGTTCATCGGCCTTTCGGGCCCCGGCCTCGTCGACGCGGCGTCGCTGGCCGCGATGAACCACGACGCGATCGTCTTCGCGATGGCGAACCCGACCCCCGAGGTGATGCCCGAGGACGCAGGCCCGCACGTGCGGATCATGGCCACGGGGCGCTCCGACTACCCGAACCAGATCAACAACGTGCTCTGCTTCCCCGGCATCTTCCGCGGCGCCCTCGACGCCGGCGCGCCGGCGATCACCGAGGAGATGAAGCTGGCCGCCGCGAAGGGGATCGCGGCCGTCGTCACCGAGGACGACCTGAACGAGGACTACATCATCCCGAGCGTCTTCGACCGTGACGTCGCCCCGGCGGTCGCCGCCGCCGTCGTGGCCGAGGCGAAGGCGGCCGGCATCGCGCGGGTCACCGAGGAAACCGGCACCTTCGCCGCGATCGGTTAGTGGGATGAAGGTCCTGATCACCGGCGGGAGCGGGATGATCGGCTCGGCGGTGAGCGGCGCGCTGCTCGCCCGCGGCGACCAGGTCGTCGGCCTCTCTCGCGATCCCGAGCGGGCGAAGCAGCGCGAGGGACGGATCGCCTGGCACGCCTGGAGCCCGACACGCGAGCGACCTCCGGAGGAGGCCTTCGACGGGGTCGACGGGGTCGTGAATCTCGTCGGCGAGTCACTCAACCAGCGCTGGACCGAGGCCGCGAAGGCGCGGATCCGGGAAAGCCGGATCACCGCGACGCGCAACCTCGTCGCGGCGATGCTGGCGGCGCCGCGCACACCGGACGTGCTCGTCAGCCAGTCGGCCGTCGGCTACTACGGCGATCATGGCGATCGGATCGTCGACGAGTCGACCCCCGCCGGCACGAGCTTCGACGCCCGAGTCTGCGCCGAATGGGAGGAGGCCGCGGGCGAGGCGAGCCGCGGCGGGATCCGTCTCGTCGTCCTCCGCAGCGCCCCGGTCCTGACCAGCGCGGGGGGCCTTCTCGCGGAGCTGCTGCTGCCGTTCCGGCTCGGCCTCGGAGGCCCGATCGCCGGGGGCCGCAACTACATGCCGTGGATCGGCCTCGCCGACGAGGTCGGAATGATGCTCTGGGCGCTCGACACGAAGACGGCGACCGGCGCCTACAACGTGACCTCCCCGGAGCCGGTCACCAACCGCGAGTTCTCGAAGGCCCTGGGCCGCGCCCTGAAGCGGCCGGCCGTCGTGCCGATCCCGAAGCTCGCGATCCGAATCCGCCTCGGAGGCGAGCTCGCAGACGTCGCGACCGGCAGCCAGCGGATCCTGCCGCGCCGCGCCCGTGACGAGGGCTACGTCTTCCGTTCCCCCGATCTCGACGCAACGCTACGCGGCGCCGTCGCGTAGGGAACGGAGCTCAGGGCACGACGAACGGCTCGGGCAGCGGTTGCAGCCGCCCGCCCGTGACTGCTTCGTAGGCGCCGACCCGATCGAGGGTGGCGTCCCCGGTCTCGTCGATCGAGTAGGTGCCGAGGAGCGACTCGCGGTCGCTCGTGGCGAAGAACGCATCGACGACGGACCCGCGGTCGAGCGGATCGCCGGCCCGGTCGATCGAGTCGAGGACGACTGCCATCGCCTCGTAGCCGTAGGAGGCGAAGCGGCCGGGGTCGCGACCGTGGGCGTCCCGGAAGGCGGCGATGAAGTCGTCGCCCGCCGCCAGCTGAGACGGCGCCTGCGACCCGGAGACGAGCCCTGAGCCCGGCGGCAATGAGGTGGACGGCGGCGAGCCGACGATCGCGGCATCGGCGCCGTAAACGGCCGACCCAGCGACGCCGGCGCGGCGACCGAACTTTTCGCTGCTCGGCCACGAGGCGGGAACGTAGAGCGCATCCAGCGGGGGGCCGGAGACCCGCGCCGGAGCTCCGGTCACCGACTCGAACCCGTCGATCAGCGCGTCGAGGTAGTTGCCGTCGGGGCCGAGGACGACGCCCACCCGGTCGATCCCGGCATCCTTCATCGCGACCGCCGCCGCCGCTCCCTGGGTCGTGTCGGAGGGGATCACGCGACCGAAGGTGCGGATGCCGCTCGGCTGCGTTTCCGTCGGGATCTCGTCGCTGCCGGGCGCGACCCGGGTCAGGTCGACCGCGGAGGCCGCCGGCGACACCTGCAGGAGGCCGGCTTCGTTGGTGATCGGAAGCGACGTCCGGGTCGCGCCCGACTCGAGCTCGCCGATGTAGGCGATCGCGGTCGAGTCACGGGTCGCGGTCCGTGCGTTGGCGCCGGCGATGGCATCCGTCGCCCCGCCGGGGTCGGCGGCATCGAGAACCTCGAGCCTCACGGGGTGACCACCGGCCTCCCAGCCGGCGTCGGCGAGCGCCAGACGGGCGCCGTCGGCGATGTCCTCGCCGTCGCGCCCTGCGGCCCCGCTGAGGGGTGCGCTCAGGTACACCGTGAGCCGCGACTCGCCGGACGAGCCGGAGCCGCAGCCCGCGAGGACCGCGAAGGCGGCGACCATGAACGCCGCCAGGACGACGCCGGCGACTCTCAGGAGCGCGCGCATCTAGTCGACCGATCGGGCCCGGATCCCGAGCCGGCCGAGCAGCCCGCGATGGCGCGAGACGAACCCGTAGGCGCGGGCGGTCTCCGCCGGGAAACGTCGCATCGCCCGCGCGGGCACCCGTCCGCCGCGCAACAGTCGGGACAGGGGCGCCGCCGCATCGGGCCCGGTCAGCACGATCCCGCCCGGGGTGACGAGGTGGAACGCGTCCAGCCGCCGCTCGGCCGGGACCTCGGTGAGCAGCCGCTGGCCCTCCTCGCTCTGGATCGCCACCGCCCGCAGCCGCTCGTCCTCGTCGAGGCGGAGCGCCGCCTTCGTCGCGAGCCGGCAGAAGCCGCAGTCGCCGTCGAAGAGGAGCGCGTGGTCGCGGCGCGATTCCATCGGTGGATTATCGACGGCGGGACCGGGCGGGGCGGCAACGGTAGGGTCGGCCCGATGCGGATCGGAATGCTCACCGCCGGCGGCGACTGCCCGGGCCTGAACGCCGTGATCCGCGCGGTGACGCGCTCGGCGATCGGCCAGGGCGACGAGGCGGTCGGGATCATGCGCGGCTACCGCGGTCTCGCCGAGGGCGAATCCATGGACCTGGATCAGCGCAGGGTCAGCGGGATCCTGCCGCTCGGCGGGACCATCCTGCGAACGTCGAGCTTCGAGCCGGTCGCGGAGGGCGCTGTCGATTCGGTCGTCGCCGCGTTTGAGCGGGATCGCCTCGACGCGGTGGTCGCGATCGGCGGCGAGCACACGATGGAGATCACCCGGATGCTGCACGAGAACGAGGGCCTGCCGCTGATCGGGGTGCCGAAGACGATCGACAACGACATCGTCGGCACCGACTTCACGTTCGGCTTCGACACTGCGGTCCACGTCGTGATGGAGGCGATCGACCGCCTCCATACGACCGCGCAATCGCACGACCGGGTCATGGTCGTCGAGGTGATGGGCCGCAACGCCGGCTGGATCGCCCTCTACGGCGGCCTCGCGGGGGGTGCGGACGGGATCGTCATCCCTGAGGTCGACACCACCTGCGAGGAGCTCGCCGCGGCCGTCACCAAGCGCCATGACCGCGGCAAGAGCTTCTCGATCATCGTCGTCGCCGAGGGCGCGAACCTGGCGTTCGAGAGCGGCGAGGTGCGTCAGATCCGGGCCAGCGACGAGACCGACGAGTACGGCTATGTGCGGCTCGGCGGGATCGGCGCCGCGCTCGCCACCGAGCTCGAGGCGATGACCGGCTACGAGGCCCGGACCGTGGTCCTCGGGCACATCCAGCGCGGCGGGACGCCGACCGCCCACGACCGCATCCTCGCCACCCGCTACGGGGCCGCCGCCTACGAGCTCGCCGCGGCGGGGCGCTTCGGGCGGATGGTCTCCCTGCGTGGCAACGAGATCGACTCGGTGCCGCTGGGCGAGGTCCGCGGCATCAAGACCGTCGATCTCGACCTGCTCGAGATCGCGCAGCGGTTCTTCGCCTGAGCCACGGGTGGGCGGTCAGAGCTTCGCGGCCGGGCCGCGCATCCACTCGATCAGCGGGCGCCAGGCGTGGAGCAGCGCGCCGATGAAGAGGATCAGCAGGAAGAGCATCGCGCAGACCGCGCCGCCGAGATCGAGCGCGAAGCCGACGATGAACGCGAACAGCGCCGCCGCGAGAAATCCGAGCAACTGCATCGGCGCGGAAATCTACAGGGCCATCCGGGTGTCTGCCAGAAACGCGGAGACGGCATCGACCGCCGCGGCGGCGCCGTCGGCGTCGGCGACTGCCCGCACGAGCCGGGTGCCGATGATCACGCCATCGGCGATCGCGCCGACCCTGGCGGCCTGCTCGGAGGTGCCGATCCCGAAGCCGACTGCTGCGGGCGCATCGGAGGCGGCTCGGACCGCGGCGACGATCTCGCCGAGCTCCGGCGGCAGCTCGTCGCGCTCGCCGGTGACGCCGGTCAGCGAGACCACGTAGGTGAACCCGACTGCCGCGGCGGCGACCTCGCCGAGGCGCTCCGGCGTGGTGGTCGGCGCCACGAAGCCGATCGGCGCGAGCCCGCGCTCGCGAAGCGCCGCGGCGACCGCCGGGTCCTGGTCGCGCGGCAGGTCGGGGATGATCGCCCCGGCGGCCCCCGCCCCCTCGAGCGCCGCCGCGAATCGCTCGGCGCCGAGCGTCAGGACCACGTTCGCGTAGACCATCGGCAGCACCGGGACGCGATCGGCGACGCGCTCGCAGAGCGCGAGGACGCCGTCGAAGCGGGCCCCGGCGGCGAGCGCCGCGGTGCCGGCCGCGTGGATGACCGGGCCGTCGGCGAGCGGGTCGGAGTAGGGCACGCCGAGCTCGATCAGATCGGCGCCGGTGTCCGCGTAGGCGTCGATCACCGCCGCCGCCGTCTCCATGTCGGGAAAGCCGCCCATCATGTAGGGCATCAGCGCCGCCCGGCCCTCGGAGCGGGCGGCCGCGAACGCAGCGGCGATCCGCTCGATCCCGTTGTCAGCCATCGCCCTCCAGCCGCTCGAGCCCGCTCAGCGCCTCGTCGAGGTCCTTGTCGCCGCGGCCCGAGAGGGTGACGAGGTCGACGGCGTCGGCTGCCCGCTGCCCGCTGCCCGCCTCGCCGAGCAGCCAGGCGATCGCGTGGGCGCTCTCGAGCGCCGGCACGATGCCCTCCAGGCGCGAAAGCTCGCGCAGCGCCAGCAGCGCCTCGCGGTCGGTGACCGCGACGTAGCGGGCGCGGCCCGAGTCGCGCAGCATCGCGTGCTCGGGCCCGACCCCCGGGTAGTCGAGGCCCGCCGAGATCGAATGCGCCTCGAGGATCTGCCCGTCCTCGTCGGCGAGCACTGAGGAGAGCGCGCCATGGAGGACGCCGGTGCGGCCGGCGACGAGCGAGGCGCCGTGGCGGCCCTCGAGTCCCTCCCCCGCCGCTTCGACCCCGATCAGCTCGACGCCGGCGTCGTCGACGAACGGCACGAAGCTCCCGATCGCGTTCGAGCCGCCGCCGACGCAGGCGATGACCCGGTCCGGCAGCCGGCCGGCGGCCGCCAGGGCCTGCTCGCGTGCCTCGTCGCCGATCACCCGCTGCAGGTCGCGGACCAGGGCCGGATAGGGCGCCGGGCCGACCGCCGAGCCGATCACATAGTGGGTGTCGGCGACGTTCGCGACCCAGTCGCGGATCGCCGCGCTGACCGCCTCCTTGAGGGTCCGGGCACCGGCCTCGACCGGCTCGACCACCGCGCCCATCAGCCGCATCCGCTCGACGTTGGGCCGCTGCCGGCGCATGTCCTCGGTGCCCATGAAGACGACGCACTCGAGGCCGAGGAGCGCGCAGGCGGTGGCCGTCGCGACGCCGTGCTGGCCGGCGCCGGTCTCGGCGATGATCCGTCGCTTGCCCATCCGCCGGGCGAGAAGCGCCTGGCCGACGGCGTTGTTGATCTTGTGGGCGCCGGTGTGGGCGAGGTCCTCGCGCTTCAGGTACACGGTGCGGCCGACCCGCTCGGAGAGCCGCACCGCCTCATAGAGCGGCGTCGGCCGCCCCACGAAGTCGCGCAGGAGCGCCCCGAGCTCGGCCTCGAAGCCCGGGTCGGCCCTTGCCTCCTCCCAGGCAGCCTCGAGCTCGTCGAGCGCCGCGATCAGGACCTCGGGGACGTAGCGGCCCCCGTAGGGGCCGAACCGAGACTCGACCCGGTTCAACGCCCCTGCCGTTCGTGGGCGATCGCGCGTCGCACACGCTTGACCGCGCGGCGGTGGTCGCGCTCGGCCCGCTGGCGCTCGCCCGCCTCTCCGGCGGCGGCCATGAACGCCTCGATCCGCGCGTGGTCCTTGACTCCGGGCTCGAGCTCGACGCCGCTGCAGACGTCGACCCCCCACGGATTCGCCGCTGCGACCGCCGCGCCGACGTTGTCGGCGTTGAGCCCGCCGGCGAGGATCGCCGGCACGCCCCCACGCCGCCCGGCCACGAGCTCCCAGTCGAAGCTGGCGCCGGTGCCGCCGTGAACCTCGGGCCGGTAAGCGTCGAAGAGGTGGTAGTCGGTCCGGTAGGCGCGCGCCGCCGTCACCTCGGCCGGCGAGCGGACCCGGAACGCCTTGATCACCCGGCAGCCGGTGCGGCGGTGGACCTCGGCGCAGTAGCTGGGGCCCTCCTCACCGTGTAGCTGCACGAGGGTCAGGGCCGCGCCCTCGGCGGCCGTGACCAGATCGTCGAGATGGGCGTTGACGAAGACGCCGGCGACCTCGCACCGACGCTTCAGCGCGGCGCCGACCTCGGCCGCCGTGGCGGCATCGACCAGCCGCGGGCTCTCGGGGCTGTGGTTGAGGCCGATCGCCCAGGCGCCGGCGGAGACTGCCGCCTCGGCGTCGGCGAGCGTCGTGATGCCGCAGATCTTGACCTTCACACGGTCAAAGATCGCATACCGGCGCCCGGGCCCTCGGCGTCCGCCGGGCCGGCGATCGGGCCCGCTCAGCCCTGGGCGCTGTCGGGCCGATCGCCGAGCTCGACCGAGATCTCCCGGCTGGAGTCGTCGCGGAGCACGGTCAACCCGACCTCGTCGCCGGGCTGCTTGGCGTTCACGGCGGCGATCAGGTCCTCCATGCCGGTGACCTCCCTGCCGTCGACGGCCGTGATCACGTCACCGCCCGCCTTCACCTCGGCGCCGCCGATGCCGACCGTCGCGTCGCCGACCTCGAGGCCGGCTTCGTCCGCCGGCCCGCCCGGGGTCACGGCCTGGACGAGGACGCCATGGTCGACGTCGAGGTTCAGGACCTGGGCGATCTCGCTGGTCAGATCGGCGCCTTCGATCCCGAGGTAGGCATGCTCGACGGAGCCGTTGTCGATGATCTGCTCGGCGACGTCCTTGGCGGTGTTGATCGGGACCGCGAAGCCGATCCCGACCGACCCGCTGCCGCCCGATCCGGTCGCGATCTGAGAGTTGATGCCGATCACGCGGCCGTCGGCGTCGATCAGGGGCCCGCCGGAGTTGCCCGGGTTGATCGCCGCGTCGGTCTGGAGCACGTCGGAGATCGTGAAGCCGTTGGGCGCGCTGATCTGCCGCTGCAGGGCCGAGATGATCCCCGACGTGACGGTGCGGTCGAGGCCGTAGGGGTTGCCGATCGCGATCGCGCCGTCGCCCACCTCGACCGTGTCGGAGTCGCCGAGCGGCAGGGGGTCGGCGTCGACGCTCTCCGGATCGACGGAGAGCACCGCGATGTCGGTCGACTCGTCGGCGCCGACGACCTTCGCCGGAAGCGCGTCGCCGTCGCCGAACTTGACGGTCACCTCGCCGGCACCGCCGACGACGTGGGCATTGGTGATCAGGTGTCCCTCACCGTCGATCAGAAATCCCGAACCGGTGGCCGTGCCGCCATTTCCGGGCGGCATCCCGAACGGGGTCGCCTCGGCGCTCGGCTTCTGCTCAGCCTCGATGAAAGCGACCCCCTGAGCGTCGTCCTCGTAGACCTCGCCGACCGTGCGCGCTCCGCCGGCGGCCGGCTCGGAGGGGCTGATCGCCGGGGGCGGCGCCGGCGCCGAGTCGGCGTTGTCGACCGTGACGACGCCGGCGGCGATCGCGGTGATGCCGAGCACGACGGCGACGAAGCCGCCGAGCAGGGCTGATCCAAATGGGCTGCGAAAGATGGTTCTGGCTCGAGTCATGACGACGCATGATCGGCACCGACCCTGAGGTGGACCGTAACGAGGCCTGAACGGCAGCTAAGAATTGAGCGAACTGCAGCTAAGAGCCACTGGCGAGCCGGCCGGAGGAAGCGGACGCGAAGCGGAGCATTCCTCCGGGGTTATTTAGCGCTCGTCGGAGAAGAGGTGCTCGCGGGTCTTCTCCTCATCGGAGACGAGCGCGCGGACGGCCTCCTCGGGATCGGCGGCGCGCATCAGCGACTCGCCGATCAGCACGGCGTCGACCCCGATCCGCTCGAGCTCCTCGATCTGGTCGTGGTCGCTGTAGCCCGACTCGGCGACGACGGTCTTGCCGGCCGGCACGTCGGTGATCAGCTCGGGCGTGGTCTGCGTGTCGACGCTGAGGTCGGCGAGGTTGCGGTTGTTGATCCCGATCACGTCGGGATCGAGGGTCAGCGCCCGCTCGAGGTCGGATTCGTCGTGGACCTCGACCACGCAATCGAGATCGAGTCCTGCGGCCTCCGCCCAGAGCAGCCGGAGGTCCTCGTCGGCGAGCGCCGCGACGATCAGGAGCACCGCGTCGGCGCCGGCCAGTGACGCCTCCCAGAGCTGGTACGGATCGACGATGAAGTCCTTGCGGAGGATCGGCAGCTCCGATGCCGCTCGGGCCGCCTCGAGGTCGGCGAGCGAACCGTGGAAGTTCGGCTCGTCGGTGAGTACCGAGAGCGCGGCGGCGCCGCCGCGCTCGTAGGCGCTGACGACTGCTGCGACGTCGGCGCCGGAGTTGATCGCGCCGGCCGAGGGCGAGCCACGCTTGAACTCGGCGATCACCGACAGCCCGGGACGGACCAGCGCCTCCTTGAACGGGCGATGGCCGCTGCGCCCTCCGAGCCGGGCACGGAGGGTCTCGCCGGGCATCTCGGCGCTGCGCCTGCGGACGCCGTCGCGCGCCGCGTCGACGAGCTGATCCAAACTGCTCATCCGCTCGGGAGGCTACCGATCACGATCGGCTTTGCCCGGTCGTCAGCCACTGACGTGGCCGCAAGCGCGCCATGCGGCGTCTTCGTCGGCTCACGGCCCAAGGCCGCTTCGCCTCCTGCATCCTTGCCTGGCACGCTCCCGACCTCGTCATCGGCCGGCGCCTCGCATCGCGACGAGATCGCGCAGCACGGTCGCCGCCGCACCGGAGTCGATGGCGGCACGGGCGGCGTCGACCCCGGCCGCGAGGTCACCGGCGCCGCCGCCGACGTAGATCGCAGCGCCGGCGTTGAGCAGGGCGATGTCGGCTGCCGGGCTCGACTCGCCGGCGAGGATCGCCCGTGCGGTGGCGGCATTGTCCTCGGGCTCGCCGCCGGCGATCGCCTCGATCCCGGCCTCGTCGATCCCGGCCTCTCCCGGCTCGACGAACCATTCGGCCGTCCCGCCGTCGCGGACCTCGATGACCCGCGTCCGACCCGAGATCGTGATCTCGTCGAGGCCGTCGTCGGCGGTGACGACGAGCGCGTGCTCGCAGCCGAGCCCGGCCAGCGCCTCGGCGATCGTCTCCTGGTAGCGGCGATCGGATACGCCGAGGAGCTGGCGGCCGGCGGCCGCCGGGTTCGTGAGCGGGCCGAGGAAGTTGAAGATCGTCCGCACGCCGAGCTCCTTTCGAACCGGGACCACGTGTTTCATCGCGGCGTGGTGGGCGGGCGCGAACATGAACCCGAAGCCGGTCTTGCGGATCGACTCGCCGACCTGCTCGGGCGTCAGGTCGATCTCGACCCCGAGCGCCTCGAGCATGTCCGCCGAGCCCGACCGCGAGGTGCTCGAGCGGTTGCCGTGCTTGGCGACAGCGCAGCCGGCGCCGGCGGCGATCAGCGCCGCGGTGGTGGATACGTTGAAGGTCGAGGGACCGCCGCCGGTGCCGGCCGTGTCGACGAGGTCGGTGCGACCCGTCTCGACATGGGTGGCAAGCTCGCGCATCGTCCGCGCCAGGCCGATCAGCTCCGGGACCGTCTCCCCCTTCGCCCGCAGGCCGACCAGAAAGGCACCGGTCTGAACCGCGCCGCTGCGACCCTCCATGATCTCCGCCAGCACCGCCGCGGCGTGATCGGCGGTCAGGTGCTCGCCGGAGCAGACGGCGTCGATCGCGCGGGTGAGGATCTCGTTCGTCATCGTCAGGCGAGGCGGGTCGGCTCGGCGGGCCAGTCAGTCTGCCACGGGGTCGAGGAAGTTGCCGAGCATCCGCTTGCCGTCGGGCGTCAACACCGACTCGGGATGGAACTGGACCCCCTCGGCGGGCAGCCCGCGGTGACGCACCGCCATCACGATCCCCTCGAAGGAGGCGGAGAGCTCGAGCTCATCCGGCAGCTCCGGCCCGGCGACGAGCGAGTGGTAGCGGCCCACGGTGAGCGGCCGGGGCATGCCCGCGAACAGGGTCCGGCCGTCGTGGTCGATCGTCGCGTCCTTGCCGTGGATCGGCTCGCCGCGGCGGACCTCGCCGCCGAAGGCCGCCACCATCGACTGATGGCCGAGGCAGACGCCGAGCGTCGGCACGCCGGCCTCGGGGAAGCGGCGGGCCGCCTCGACCGAGACCCCCGCCTCGGCCGGGGTGCACGGCCCGGGCGAGATCACGAGCCGGTCGGGGCCGCGATCGAGCAGCTCGTCGACCGTCGCGACGTCGTTGCGAACGACCTCGAGGGTGGCCCCGAGCTCTCCCAGGTACTGGACGAGGTTGTAGGTGAACGAGTCGTAGTTGTCGATGACGAGGACGTTCATCGCACTCACTCCCACTCCGGGTGGGCGCGGGCCAACTCGACGGCGCCGAAGATCGCCTTCGCCTTCTGCAGCGACTCGCGGTACTCGTAATCGGGCTTGGCGTCGGCGACGGTGCCGCCGCCGGCCTGCACGTGCGCCTTGCCGTCCTTGACCACGACCGTGCGGATGTGGATCGCGACGTCGAGGTCCCCCCGGAAGTCGAGGTAGCCGATCGCGCCGCCGTAGGAGCAGCGCTTGTGGGGCTCGAGCTCGTCGATGATCTGCATCGCCCTCACCTTCGGCGCGCCGGAGAGCGTCCCGGCCGGCAACGCTGCGCGCAGGACGTCCATCGCGCCCAGCCCTTCGCGCAGACGGCCCGAGACGCGGCTGACGATGTGGAGGACGTGGCTGTAGGTCTCGACCGCCATCAGCTCGTCGACGCTGACGCTCCCGTACTCGCAGACGCGGCCGAGGTCGTTGCGGCCGAGGTCGACGAGCATCACGTGCTCGGCCCGCTCCTTCGGGTCGGCGAGCAGCCGCTCGGCGTTCGCCCGGTCCTCCTCCTCGTCGCTGCCGCGCGGGTAGGTGCCCGCTATCGGCCGCGTCTCGACCCGGCGGCCGGTGACCTTGACGAGGGGCTCGGGCGAGGCGCCGGCGATCTCGAAGTCGCCGAAGTCGAGGACGTACATGTACGGGGAGGGGTTGACCGCCCGCAGGCCGCGGTAGATCGAGAAGGCGGAGACCGAGCAGGCGGCCGTGAACCGCTGCGAGGGGACGACCTGGAAGGCGTCGCCGGCGTGCACGTACTCGACGATCCGCGCCACGTTGTCCTCGAACTGCTCGCGGGTCAGGTTCGACTCCCACTCGACCTCGCCGCCCCGGTCCCCGGGGCCGCTGGCGTTGCCCTGTCCCCGCCCGGCGGGGATTGCCCCCCGCAGTCGCTCGCGAGCGGCGGCGATCAGGCCGACGGCCCGCTCGTAAGCCGGCTCGACGCCGTCGTCGCCGGTGAACGCGAGCGCAATGATCGAGACCTCGTGCTTGTGGTGATCGAAGGCAACGATCAGCTCGCAGACCATCAACGCCAGGTCGGGCAGCCCGAGCGGGTCCTGGTTGGGATCCCCGAGCGGCTCGACGGTGCGCACGAGGTCGTAGCCGAAGAGCCCGACGGCGCCGCCGGCGAACGGGACCCCCTCGGCGTCGGCGAGCCGGAAGCGGCCGAGCTCCTGCGCGACCGCCGCATAGGGGTCGGGCGCGGGCATGCGCCGGGTCGGCTCGCCGGCGGTCGGAGCGCCCCCCTCCCACTCCAGCAGCTCGTCGCGGTCCCAGCGCAGCGACAGATGCGGGCTGAAGCCGAGGAACGAGTAGCGGCCGAGCCGACCGCCCTGCTCGGCTGACTCGAGCAGGAAGCAGGGCCCTTCGTCACGCAGCTTCAGGAAGGCCGAGACCGGCGTCTCGGTGTCGTCGACGAAGGTCTCGACGACCGGCACGACGTTGCCGGAGGCGCTGAGCTCGCGGGCCCGCTCGAGCGTGGTCACGGCAGCGCCCAAGCTCGGTCAGTCGCGGCCGGCGCGGCGCCGGTTGAGGACGTCGTAGGCGCTCGCGATCCCGACGTCGCGGGAGCGCAACGCGACCTCGAGGTGGTAGAGCAGGTCGGCGGCCTCCTCAACGACCCGCTCGTCCGACTCGGCGGCGACTGCACGAGCCACCTCGTCGGCCTCCTCGCGAACCTTGGCTGCGGTCAGCTCCCGGTCGTCGAGGAGCCGGACGGTGTAGGAGCCCTCCGGGCGCTCGGAGCCGCGTGCGCCGATCGTCCGCTCGAGCGTCGGCAGCGCCTCGTGGGCGACCGGCTGTGGCACCCCGCCGGAGGCGCGGAAGAAGCAGGTGCGCTCGCCCGTATGGCAGGCGGGGCCGGTCGGATCGACGAGCGCGAGCACCGCGTCAGCGTCGCAGTCGTAGCGGAGCTCGCGGACCCGTTGCACGTTGCCCGAGGTCTCGCCCTTGTGCCAGAGCTCGTCCCGGGATCGGCTCCAGAGGTGCATCTCGCCCGTCGCGATCGTCCGCTCGAGCGCCTCCGCGTTGACCCAGGCAAGCGTCAGGACCTCGCCGGTCGACGCGTCCTGGATCACGCACGGCGCCAGTCCGCGCTCGTCGAATGTGACCTCGTCGATCATGGCGGTCAGTCTAGGCGGGGCGTCCAACCACCCGATGGCGCCGTCCCGCCCGACCCCCGTCCAGGCCCGGCTCCCGGCTAGTGCCGGGGATCGTCGCTCGCGTCGGGAGTCAGGTACGCGTGCGTGAGGCCGCCGTCGACGAGGAACGTCGACGAGGTCACATAGGAGCTCTCGTCGCTGGCGAGGAAGAGCGCGCCGTCGGCGATCTCTCTCGCGCGCGCGAACCGCCCGAACGGCAGGTGGACGAGCCGCCGCTCCGCCTTCTTCGGGTCGCTCGCGAACAGATCCTGCAGCAGCGGGGTGTCGACCGGCCCCGGGCAGAGCGCATTGACGCGGACGCCGCGATGGGCGAACTCGACGCCGAGCTCCCGGGACATCGCCAGCACGGCGCCCTTCGAG
>DASSEM010000051.1:0-29746 GCA_035695265.1 Solirubrobacterales bacterium | reverse complement strand
GCGCTTGATCCGGTCGATCTGCTTGAGCCGCGACTGCGCCTGCTTCGCCTTCGTCGCCTTGTAGCGGAACCGCTCGACGAACCGCTCCATCCGCGCGATCTCCGCCTGCTGGCGCTCGATCGCCTTGCCGAGCGCGATCTCACGAGCGGCCTGCTCGGTCCGCCAGGCGTGCCAGGGACCGGCGAAGAAGCGACCCCGCCCCGCCTCGAGCTCGAGCACCGAGGTCCCGACCGATTCGAGGAACCAGCGGTCGTGGGCGACGAGGACGACGGCGGCGTCGAGGTCGATCAGGTAACCCTCGAGCCATTCAAGCGCCGGGATGTCGAGGTGGTTGGTCGGCTCGTCGAGGAGCAGCAGGTCCGGCCGCGTGGCGAGGGCGCGGGCGAGCGACGCTCGCGTCAGCTCGCCGCCGGAGAATGACGTCAGCGCCCGCTCCGCATGCTCGGACCCGAAGCCGAGCCCGGCGAGCACCGCGAGGACCCCGTCGCGCCAGCGGTAGCCGCCCGCGAGCTCGAGCCGCGCCTGCGCGTCGGCATATGCCGCCATGGTCTCGTCCGAGCCATCGCCGCCGGACATCGCCCGCTCGAGCCCCTCGAGTCGCTCCTCGAGCGCGATCACGTCGCCCCGGCCGGAGAAGACGTAGTCGCCGAGCGTCGTCGCAGCATCGCGCGGCGGCCGCTGGTCATGCAGGGCGACCCGGGCGCCCTTCTCGAGCGAGATCGCGCCCGAGTCCGCCGCCAGCTCGCCGTGGAGGATCCGCAGCAGCGTCGATTTGCCGGCGCCGTTGCGCCCCGCGAGCGTCATCCGGTCCCGGCGCTCGAGCTTGAACGAGACATCGGCGAACAGCGGCCTCCCACCGGCGTGGATGCCGATGTTCGATCCGATCGCGACCGCCATGTCGCCGTCAGCTCCGCGAGCGGACCGTGATCAGCTTGTCGCCGGCCTGGACCTCGGCGACCCGTTCGTCGTCGAAGTTGAGCACCTCGCCGTCGCGGAGGACCGCAACGACGGGGCCGTCGGCGGCGTGGCGGTCGATCGCCCCGGCCTGCTCGGGCGTGACCTCGCTCTGCACGATGTCGAGCCCGGCGCCGACCGCGAGCAGGTCCTCGAGGACCGCGGCCACGCCGGGGGCGTGGGTCGCCATCCCGAGCATCCGGCCGGCGGTCCCCGAGGAGGTGACGACCGAGTCGGCGCCGCTCTGATGCAACAGGTGGACGTTCTCCTCCTCCCGGACCGAGGCGACGATCGTCGCGTCCGGGGCGAGCTCGCGGGCGGTGAGGGCGATCAGGACGGCCGAGTCGTCGCGCTCGACCGCCACGACAACCGATTCCGCCGCCCCGACCCGGGCTTCCTCGAGGACCTCCTGCGCCGAGGCGTCGCCGGCGACCGCGGTGAAGCCGGCGGCGTTCGCGGCCTGCCGCGCGTCGTGGCTCTTGTCGATCACGACGATCCGCGCCGCGGGGATCCCCTGGCCGAGCAGGGTCGAGATCGCCGTCCTCCCCTTGGTGCCGTATCCGCAGACGATCGTGTGACCGGTCAAGCCCTTCCTCCATTTCGAGAGCCGGTAGGCGAACCTGGTGCGCTCCGCAAGTATCTCCAACGTGGTGCCGACCAGGACGATCAGAAAGAGCACCCGGGCCGGGGTCACGAGCAGCGTCGTCGCGAGGCGGGCCCCGTCGCTGATCGGGCGGATGTCGCCGTATCCGGTCGTCGTGACGCTCACGGTCGAGTAGTAGAACGCGTCGAGGATGCTGATCTCGCTGTCCTCGGGATCGATGTAGCCATCGCGCCCGACGTAGGTGATCACGGCCACGAGGGTGATCAGCGCCAGGGCCAGGATGACCCGGTTGCCGATCCGGCCGAGCGGCGAGCCGGGGTCGGAAGGCAGCTCCACCGGAGCGCCGCCGGCCTGCGGGTTCGCGATCGCACCCGTGGCGCGGGTCCGGTGGACGAAGCGCCTGACGCCGGCCGCCTCCGATCTCCGATCCGTCCGCACGGCGAATAGGGTAAGCGCCAATGGGCCGGATGAAGCGCGGCTGGGCGCTCACGAAGAAGAGCTGGGCCGTGCTGACCGAGCACCGCCAGCTCGTCCGCTTCCCGCTCATCGGCGGCGTCGCGACGATCCTGATGTCGATCATCGTCGTCGGGCCCGGCCTCTACCTGATCGACGAGGGCGAGGTCGCCCCGGGCGCTCCGCTCGTCGTCCTCGGCCTCTACGTGCTGGCGCTCGTCGGCACCTACTTCAGCGTCGGCCTGGCCGCCTGCGCCGACCTGATCTTCCGCGGCCGGGACGCGACGTTCGCCGACGGGATCGCGGTCGCGAGCGGGCGGTTCGGAAAGATCGCCGGCTGGGCGCTGGTCTCGACCGTGATCGGGACGATCACCGCGGTCCTGCAGGAGCAGGGCGGGATCGCCGGAGCGATCTTCGGCCGGCTCCTGCAGCTCGGATGGTCGCTGATCACATTCCTGGCCGTGCCGGTGATCGCGATCGAGGGCACCGGGCCGATCGAGACCCTGAAGCGCTCCGCGGGGCTGTTCCGGCAGCGCTGGGGCGAGCAGATCACCGGCAACGTCGCGATCGGCGGCATCGTCTTCCTGATCGGGCTGATCCCGGCCGGGCTCCTGATCGCGGCCGGCGTCCTGCTGATGGCGACGAGCGACGTCGGCGGCGGCATCCTGATCGCGCTCGGAGTGATCATCGCGGCGATCGCGATCCTGATCCAGAGCGCCCTGGCAGGGATCTTCGGCGTCGCCCTCTACCGCTACGCGCTCGAGGGCGAGACCGTCGGCGGCTTCAGCGCCGGCGAGCTCGAGTCGGCGGTCCGCCCGAAAGGCGGACCTGGCGCCGGGGGCGGCGCCCCGACCACGATCTGATCAGTCGCGCGGCGCGGGGATGCAGAGCACCGGGCACTTCGCCAGGTGCAGCAGCTTCTGGGTGACGCTGCCGAGGATCACGCCGGCGAGCGCCGAGTGCCCGCGCGTTCCGACGACGATCAGGTCGGCGCCGAGCTCGTCTGCAACCTCGGCGATCGAGCGCCCCGGGCCGCCGAGGATGATCGACTCGAAGCGGGTCTCGACCTCGAGGCCCTGCTCGCGGAGCTCGGCGGCCTGTCGTTCGACGCGCTCCTCGATGGCGGGCTCGTCGGCGTGGATCGGCGGCATGTCGCCCTTGGCGGCGATCCGCTCGACGACGTGGCAGAGGACGATGGCGGCCTGGTCGCGCTTCGCCACCTCGACGGCCGCCTCGAGGGCCCGATCGGAGCCCGCGGAGCCGTCCAGTCCAACGACGATCTTGCTCGACATCCTGTGCTTCTCCCTCTGTCGCGGTCGCTACCGATGCTCCCGGCAACCGCCGGGACGAGCATCCGAACCCGTAGCGCAACCATCGCGGTACGTCCTACTCCACGCCCTCCGTGGGAACTACGGGTCGCCCGCCCGGCGAGCCGCTCAGGGCCGGGCCGGATCGCCGGCGCCAGCGCAAGACCGAGCTCGCGGTCGATCCGGCCGTGACGACGGGCTGGGTACGCAGGGTCAGGACGTCGCCGTCGAGCGCGTAGGAGCGCCGCTTGTCCATCCCGGGCTGATCGGGGTGGATCGCCTGCTCGACGTGGTGGACGACCACTCCCGGCTCGGGGACCGAGAAGCGGCCCGCGTAGGCGTTATAGGTGCGGTAGGCAGCCGCCTGGCCGGCCTCGTCGCCGGCGTCGAGGTCGCGCGAGCCGAGCGACGGCCTGCCGTCGTAGCTGATCTGGACCGCCATCCGGCCGGCGGCCGTGTAGATCAGATCGCCCCGCGGCGCCGCGCCGCCATGACGGACCGGCTCGCCGGCGGCGTCCTCGCCCTCCCATCGCTCGAGGGCCCAGTGGCCGATCAGCCCCCGGGCGTGATCGGGCAGGTCGGACGGGCCGCTCAGCTCCGCCCCGGCTTCGGGAACTGGGTCGCGTTGAAGCGGTCCCAGACCCGATCGGGCAGCAGATGGCTCTGGCCGATCAGCAACGTCGCCGAGGGGGTCACGTGGTAGCGCGTCCGGGGTCGCTTCGCGGTCAGCGCCTTCTCGATCACCTTGGCGACGTCCCCCGGCTCACCGCCGAGCAGCTTCAAGGGTCCCTTCTCGTAGGCCTCGCTGGTCGCCTTGCCGACCCGGTGGTTGAAGCGCGCGTACACGCCCTCGTCATCGGCGTGCTGATCGAGCGAGGCGACGGCGGCCTTGTCGAACTCGGTCCGGATCGCCCCCGGCTGGATCACGACGACGTCGATCCCGAACCCCTCGACCTCGTAGCGGAGCGCGTCCGAGATCGCCTCGACCGCGTACTTGGTCGCGTGGTATGCGCCGCCGCCGGGGAAGGTGAAGTTCGCGCCCATCGAGCTGATGTTGACGACGCGCCCGCGCCCCCGGGCCCGCATCCCGGGAAGGACGAGCTGGGTCATCCGCACGAGCCCGAAGACATTGGTCTCGAACTGCCGGCGCAAAGCGTCCATGGGGAGCGTCTCGACCGCGCCCGACTGCGAGTAGCCGGCGTTGTTGACGAGCGCATCGACGCCGCCTGCCTCCTCGTCGATCCGGGCCACGGCGGCCTCCATCGAGGCCTCGTCGGTGACGTCGAGCGCCATCGTCACGCAGCCCCTCGACTCGAGCTCGGCGAGCGTCTCGGGCTTGCGCGCGGTCGCGTAGACCCGATGGCCGGCCGCGGCCAGTCGCTCGGCGGTCGCGCGTCCGATCCCCGTCGAGCAACCGGTGATCAGGACCGTCTGTTCCGCGGGCATCTCCATTCGCATACAAATAGCCGATGAGCGGAAACGCTGACGCGGCCGGCGGTTACGAGACGATCCTCTACGAGGCGGGCGATCCGGTGGCGACGATCACGCTGAACCGGCCCGAGCACCTGAACACGATCGTCCCGCCGATGCCCGACGAGGTCGAGGCGGCGGTCGCCGCTGCGACCGGCGACGAACGGGTCAGGGTCGTCGTCGTCCGCGGCGCCGGCCGGTCCTTCTGCGCCGGCTACGACTTCGGCGGCGGCTTCGAGCACTGGGACGAGCAGATCACGACCGACGACCGTTGGGACCCCGGCAAGGACTTCGCGTTCGCGACGACGCCGTCGGCCTCGCCCACCCAGAAGCTCATGAGCATCTGGCGAACGCCGAAGCCGGTGATCGCGCAGGTCCACGGCTGGTGCGTGGGCGGCGGTAGCGACTTCGCACTCTGCGCGGACCTCGTCGTCGCATCCGAGGATGCCCGGATCGGCACCCCGTACAGCCGGATCTGGGGTGCGTACCTGTCCGGGATGTGGATCTACCGGCTCGGCCTCGCTCGCGCCAAGTACCACGCGCTCAGCGGTCGTTCGCTGTCGGGACGCGAGGCGGCCGACGTCGAGCTGATCAACGAGGCGGTGCCATTCGCGCGTCTCGAAGCGCGGGTCGCCGAGCTCGCTGCCGAGCTCGCTGCGATCCCGTCCTCGCAGCTCGCGGCGATGAAGCTGGTCGTCAATCACGCGTACGAGAGCATGGGCCTCGCGTCCACCCAGACGCTCGGCCCGATCCTCGACGGGCTGATGCGGAACACGCCGGAAGCGTTGCGGTTCATCGAGCGTGCGGCCGGTGAGGGCGTCCGCGCCGCGATCGCCGAGCGCGACGGCCCGTTCGGCGACTACAGCCAGGCGCCGGCCGGCGAGCGCCCCGATCCCGACAACGTGATCGAGCCCTGATCCGCCGGGTTGCCGCGGACGGCGCCGCTCAGCCGGCCGGCTCGCGGCGGGCTCGGGCGGCCTCGTCGAGCCCGCGGAGGACGGTCTCGGTCGAGCCCCAGTCCATGCACGCGTCGGTGACCGAGCGCCCGTAAGCGAGCGTGCCGCCGAGGTCCTGCCGACCGCTCTCGAGGAAGGACTCGAGCATCACGCCGACGATCGCCTCGTTGCCGCCCGCCACCTGCTCGGCGATCGCGGCGGCGACCGCCGGCTGGCGCTCGTGGTCCTTGGCGCTGTTGTCGTGGGAGGCGTCGATGATCACCCGCTCGGGCAGGCCGACCGCGCGCAGGCGCTCAATCGTGTCGGCGATCGAGTCGGCGTCGTAGTTGGTCGTGCCGCGGCCGCCGCGGAGGATGATGTGACAGTCGGCGTTGCCGGCCGTACGGAGGATCGCCGAGCCGCCGCCGAGCTCGACGCCGGCGAACGAGTGGCGGGAGCCGGCGGCGCGAACGGCATCGACGGCGACCCCGACATTGCCGTCCGTGCGGTTCTTGAAGCCGACCGGCATCGAGAGCCCGGAGGCGAGCTGACGGTGCGTCTGGCTTTCCGTCGTGCGTGCTCCGATCGCGCCCCACGCGACCGTGTCGGCGATGTACTGCGGGGTGATCGGGTCGAGGAACTCGCAGCCGATCGGCAACCCGACCTCGACGACCTGCAGCAGCAGGTCGCGGGCGATCCGCAGGCCGGCGTTGACGTCGCCGGAGTCGTCGAGATGGGGGTCGTTGATCAATCCCTTCCAGCCGGTCGTCGTCCGTGGCTTCTCGAAGTAGACGCGCATCACCAGGAGGAGGTCCGGGAGCTCGGGCGCGAGCGCCGCGAGGCGCTTCGCGTAGTCGAGGGCGGCGGCCGGATCATGGACGCTGCAGGGGCCGACGACGACGAGCAGCCGCGGATCCACCCGGTCGAGGATCGCGGTCACCACGCGGCGGCTCTCGATCACCCGTCCCGCGAGCTCGACGTCGAGCGGGTGCTCGGTGAGGATCTGGGCGGGCGTGGTCAGCGCAACCGTCGCCTCGATGCGGCGGTCGTGGAGGGGTTGCTCGTTGCCGACGGGGGTGGTCGCCATGGCGCCCTAAGTGTCGCGAAGTCCGACCGCGAGCGTCTGCGCCCGCCCCCGCGGGGTGGTCGGTTTCACACCGCGGGCCCCTATCCGGATGGGTCCACGGCGCTGATCATCGCCGTGCAAGGTCAAACCACTCCGCAAGGGAGAGCCACCATGTTCAACAGCTCCAAGGTCCGCGCCGCGCTCGTCGCCCTCACCGTTTCGGTCACCGCGTTCACCGCGATCGCCTCGGCCGAAGCCGGCAACAGGCGTCCGAAGGAGGGCAGCAAGGCCGAGACGAAGGTCAACATCAAGGGCCACGACGGCGACTACTACGGGTACGTCAAGAGCTCCGACGAGGGCCACTGCGCCGACGGGCGGAAGGTCAAGGTGTTCAAGCAGACCGGCCACCGCCAGAACCCCAAGCACGATCTGAAGATCGGCACGGACTACTCGGAGCCGAACGGCGGGAAGTACATGTGGTCGATCGGCAACTCCGGCTACAAGCACGGCGAGTTCTACGCCAAGGTCGGCAAGACCGACTACTGCAAGGGCGACACCAGCAAGACGATCAGCCGCTAGACGAACCCGCCCGGCGGTGAGCGGCCCGGCAGCTTCGGCTGCCGGGCCGCTTCAGCGTTCGATCAGCGCCAGTGCGGGGATTCCGTAGCGGTCGCGGACCTGGCCGACCAGGACGGTGACGACCTCGGGGTCGAACTGGGTGCCGGCGTTGTCCTCGAGCTCCGTGATCGCCGCCTCGATCGGGATCGCGGAGCGGTAGGGGCGGTCGGTGGTCATCGCGCTGAAGGCGTCGCAGGCGAAGATGATCCGTGACTCGATCGGGATCTCCTCGGCGGCGAGCCCGTCGGGATAGCCACCGCCGTCGTAGCGCTCGTGCGAGGAGCGGACCACCGTCCCGATCTCCGACATCAGCCCGCCGATCTTCTCCAGCATCCGCTGGCCCTCGACCGTGTGCGTCCGCACCGCCATCCACTCGCGCTCGTCGAGCGGCCCCGGCTTGTTGATGAGCGCCTTGGGGATCGCGACCTTGCCGACGTCGTGCAGGAGGGCGCCGAACTCGACGTTGCGGCGACGGCGATCGTCGATCCCGATCTCGGCCGCGACCGATACCGCGAGCTCGACGACGCTGCGGCTGTGGGTGCCGGTGTAGCTGTCGTCGTGCTCGACCATGTCGCCGAGGACGTGGGCGGTGCCGCGGTAGGCGCTGCTGAGCTCGAGCAGCGACTGCAGCCGGGCCGAGCGCTCGCGGGCGAAGATCAGCAGCAGCAGGAACAGGGGCAGCGGCAGGAGCAGCGCCCAGGTGCGCCCGGTGGCGGCGAGCGCGACCGCGAAGCCGACCGGAGCGAGCA
Source organism: Solirubrobacterales bacterium (assembly GCA_035695265.1). Lineage (GTDB taxonomy): Bacteria > Actinomycetota > Thermoleophilia > Solirubrobacterales > 70-9 > RHKX01. The sequence goes on along the minus strand of DASSEM010000051.1, from coordinate 21,590 downwards.
GCGTGTCGACGACGTAGATCCAGCGGCTCTCGGCGAACTGCTCGCTGAGCGAGGCGTCACCGTGGAGGCGCTCACGGACGCCGGAGGCGAGCGACTCGACCGCAAACTGGGCGGCGAGCGCCGCGGCCAGGACCAGGATTCCGGCCTCGGTCGCCGCCGGCGCCCCGGCGGCGGCGAGGACGAGCGCCGGACCGACCGCGTACCAGGAGTCGCCGGCCGCCATCAGCACCCTTCCCGGCGATAGGCCGCTGGCGACGGCGGTCACGACCTTGCCCGCGAGCAGCGCGGCGAAGACGAACGCGGGCACGAGCTCGGGCGGCAACGCGAACAGCATCGGGACGAACGCCACCTGGGTCGGCATCGAATGGACCGAGCCGACCTCGAAGACGACGAGCGAGGCGACGGCCAGGGAGACGGTCGCGATGATCGCGGCGGGCCAGTCCAGCGTCCGGTCGGTCTGCACGAGGAGGGCGATGAGGACCGCCGCGGCGACGAAGGCGCCGCCGACCGCGAGCTCGATGTTGCGCTCGCGGACGCCGACCGCACGCGGCATCCGCCCCCTCGACTGGGCGAGGAGGCGCTGGATGCCGGGAGGCACTGATTCGGTGACGTTCACCCGATCTCCCATCCGTCCATTAGCCGCACACGAGTAAGGATCGGCCGACCCCCGTCCGACCTTGAGGGATTGCCAGTCCCCATGCAGGTCGGCGCGCCCGTCGGCACCGGCGTGCGGGCGCGGGCCGACCGCCCTACCCTGCGGTCATGCGCTTGCAGGGGACCCGATCGGTCACGAGCCGCCGTGGTGGCACGGTTCGCGCGCGATGAGCAAACCGGGCTCCAGCCACGCGGCCGAGGACGGGCCGCAAGAGCCGCTCAACCGCGCCGAGGAGCAGCGTCTATGGCAGCGCGTCGCCGACGGCGACTCCGGCGCCCGCGAGCCCCACGAGGACCTCGAGCAGGTCGCGAGCATGGGCCTGATCAAGGCCGTCGACCGCTTCGAGCCGAAGCGCGCCGTGCCGTTCAAGGGGTTCGCGGCGCCGACGATCCTCGGCGAGCTCAAGCGGCACTTCCGCGATCGCGTCTGGACGGTGCGGGTTCCGCGCTCGATCCAGGAGGGGATCGCCGAGGTCGACGCGGCCACGGCCGACCTCCAGGCTGAGCTGCAGCGGACCCCGTCGGTGCGCGAGATCGCCGCTCACCTCGGGATCGAGGTGACGGAGGTGCTCGAGATCCTCGAGGCGAACCAGAACCGCCGCCCGACGTCGATCGATCGCACGATCCGCACCGATGACGACGCCTCGACCCCGGTCAGCGAGCGGATCGGCACCGCGGACGAGGGCTTCGAGCTGATCGAGGGGCGGATCACGATCGAGCAGGAGCTCCCTCATCTCGACGAACGCGAGCGTCGCGTGATCGCGCTGCGCTTCTCCGAGGACATGACCCAGTCCCAGATCGCCGCCGAGGTCGGCTGCTCGCAGATGCAGGTATCGCGGATCATCCGCAAAGCGCTCGACAAGCTGCGCGCGCGGGTCTGAGCGACCCGCGGGCGTTCCTCAGCGCCGGATCATTGCCCGATCGAGAACGCGACGTACTCGCCGTCGTCGCGCTCCTCGACGGTGACCGAGTCGGCCAGCTTCTCGACCGATCCACCGGTCTCGGGCAGCTCGAGCCCGGCCCGCAGCCGGCTCGCCCCACCGGCGGCCAGGGGGCCGACCGTCATCTCGATGCCGCCCTCCCCGTCGGCGAGCGAGAAGCTCGGGGGCGCCCCGGCGAACGCCTCCGGCGCGAAGTCGGACACTGACTCCGCCAGCAGCATCGCGTCGGAGATCTGGTCGACGCTCAGCTCGCGACGGACGGCGAAGGCGCTCACCGCGCGCGAGAGCACCCCCGGCAGCATGCCTGAGCCGTCGGCCGTGATCATGATGCCGCCAGGCGCCCCGTCAAGCTCGGCCTCCTCACGGACGTGGGGGACGGGACCCACGTGGCGGAGCGGGCTCACCATCATCACCTCGGTCCCCTCTCCGGCCCGGCCCGAGATCGTGAAGCTGCTGCAGAGCGCGGCGACGAGCGACAGGCCCAGCCTCAGGCTCGAACCCGGAGAGTCGACGTCGGGGCGCGGCTGAAAGCCCACCCCGTGATCGGCGATGCGGATCCGGAGGCCGTCGGGCACGGGCTCGGCGTCGATCTCGATCGGTCCCGGCTCGCCCGGATAAGCGTGCACGACGGCGTTCATGCAGGCTTCGGTGACGACCGTCTTGAGGTCGGCGATGCCGGGACGGTCCATGCCGATGCCCTCGGCGAGGCCGGACAGCGCGTGGCGGACCAACGCCACGTTCTCCGCATTCGCCGGAACCGTCAGGCGCAGTCGCGGGATTCCTTCCGCCGACCCTTTGCCTGCCATGTTCGGGTTCGTACCCATGCTCATGAGGGCGAAACCCCCGCGCCGGGACGAATCCTCTCGCTCGCCTCCGAGCTGCCCCCGGCGCCCCGCCCGTCGCCGCCCGTGCGCATCACCGCGAGCGCCGCCGCATCGTCGGCGAGCTCGCCGACCGCGAACCGGTCGAGCTCGGTGCTGATCCGCTCGATCGCGTCATCCGGGCCGCCGACATCTTCAAGGCAGCGGCAGAGTCGCTCCTCACCGAACCTCCCCTCGCGGCCACGGGCCTCGAGGACGCCATCGGTGTAGACGAGGAGCTGATCGCCATGGGCGAGCGACAGCGACTCGACCTCCCAGCTCGCGTCGTCGAATGCACCCAGCACGGGCCCGGCGGGGCGGATCGCGCTGGTCGCCCCGTCGTGGACGAGGAAGGGGGATGGGTGGCCGGCGACGGCGATACGGACCTCGCCCTCGGTGGGCAGATCGAGCGTCAGCAGGACAACGCTGCAGAGCGCGCCGTCCGCCCGCGCCAGGAGGGCGTCGTTGAGGACGCCGAGCGCCCGCACCGGATCGGTCAGGGCCGCGGCGGTTCGGAGCGTGTAGCGCGCCAGCGCGGTCAGCGAGGCGGCGCGCGCGCCGTGACCCGTGACGTCCCCGATCATCGCCATCCATCCCCCGTCGACCGGCACCAGGTCGTAGAAGTCGCCGCCCGCCTGGTTCTCGGCGCCGGCGGGGTTGTAGAGGGCGGCGAGCGACCAGCCTGAGACCTCGGGGAGCGCCGCCGGCCGCAGCCCGCTCTGCAGGGTGGCGGCGATCTCGCTGCGCTGGCTGGCGATGCGGGCGTTGTCGACCGCGAGGGCGACCCGCTCGGAGATCCGCAGCGCCACTCGCTGCTCGAGCGGGGTGAAGGCGCGGCGCTCGGCCCGGCTTGCGAAGCCGATGATGCCGATCAGGCGATCGGCGATCCGCAGCGGCTTCACCATCACCGACCCGTAGCCGAACGCACCCATCGCGGTGGCGATGTCCTGCGCTGCGCCGGGCCAGGCGTCAGGCCTGGTCGTGTCGTAGACGATCGGAACGGGCGATCGCAACACCTCTTCCATCTCCATGCCGACGGGACTGAGCGGGTGGCCGAGAAGGAGCTCGCGGAGCGCCGTCTCGCGGGTCGCGTCGACGTCGGCGACGGCGACCATGCTCAGCATCCCCTCCCCGTCCGGCATCAGCACTCCGCAGGCATCGCCGAGGCGCGGGGTCAGTAACTCGGCGAGCCGCTGCAGCATGAGCTGGGGGTCGGTCGAGGCGCTGAGCAGCTCCGCCGTGCTGGCGAAGACCGATTGGGCGAAGTCGGCGAACTTCATCTCGGAGACGTCCTCGAACGCGGTCACCGTGTACATCGGGCGGTTGTCGAGCGCCGCCATCGCCCGCGAGCGCGCTCGCAGCCAGGTCTCGTCGCCACGGGCCGGATCGACCAGGCGAATCACATCGGCGTCGGGCAGATCCCACGGGAGCGCATCGCGGGCGAGGATCTCCCCGTCCTCGTCGTAGATGTCGAAGCCGGAAGCGTCGCCGTCGGGCTCGAGCAGCTCCTGGAGCGACTCGTGGCCTGCCAGGTCGACCGCGGCCTGGTTGGCGAAGATCAGCCTGCCGCCGCGCTCGGTGATCGTCACGGGCTCGTCGAGCACCTCCATGACGGCGTCCATCCGCATCTCGACGCTCTCGAGGTCCGAGAACAGGCCCGCGTTGTCGAGCGTCAGGGCGAAGCGGTCGGCCAGCATGCGGCCGAACGCTACGTCGTCCTCGTCGAAGCGCCGGCCTGACCATGCCCGGACGAGCGTCAGCGCTCCGATCCGCCGACCGCGCGAGCGGAGCGCGAACGCGACGTAGGAGCGCACGCCGAGCGTCCGGAGGAACGTCAGGTCGTCGGCGGACTGGCCGAGCGCGACGAGGTCGTCGTCGCCGACGAACCGGTTCACGACCGGCTCGGTGGAATCGCCGAACGCGACCTCCGGTGAGACCGACGGCCGCCGCCCGAGCAGCCACGGCTCGACCTCTGCGCGCCGGGGCTCCGCGGCCCGGACGGCGATGCGCTCGAGCCGCTCGCCGGCGATCGAGTCGATCATGCAGATGTCTGCCAGGTCGGGGACGACCAGGTCGGTGATCCGCTCGAGGGTCGCCTCGAGCGTCGGGCGCTCCTCGCCGGCGGCGGCGACCCGGTTGAGCAGCTCGTTCCTCGTGGTGGCGCGGTTGTTGCGGCCGATCGCCGTCGCCACGTAGCAGGCGAAGGCCGACCCGATCGCGACCAGGCCGGCGCGCACCCAGTAGTCGCCCGAGTCGTAGTTGTGGTTCCAGGTGCCGCTGACCGCCACGACGGCCACGGTCAGCGCGGCCACGACGGCCGTCGCCCTGGCGTTGCCGCTGAGCGCGGTCGTGAACGGCACCAGGGCGAAAAAGCCCGTGATCGCGAGGTCGGCGCGGCTGTCGAGGATCGCCAGCCCGGCGAGCGCGATCAGCGCCGGGGCCAGACCGCTCCACAGCGGCGAGTGGATCCGGGCAGCAGCCGGCGTCCAGGGCGGTTTGCGCTGCTCTCCCATGGCCTGAAAGTTGATTGTGCCGCGTTGCAGCGACCGGCGCGACTTGCCGCTAGGATCGGGGCCATCTGATGCCGGAAGCGTTCGAGGCAAGGTCGGAGAATCTCGACGGCCCGGTTCGCCGGATCGCGGTGATCGGCGAGCTCGATCTCGGCACCGCGCCCGAGCTCGAGAAGGAGCTCTGGGTAGCCCGCGACGGCAACGCCACGGCGCCGGTCGTGATCGACCTCTCCGACTGTGACTTCATCGACTCCAGCGGCCTCGCCCTGATCATCCAGGCATGGCGCGAGCTCGAGGCCAAGCCCGGCGTGTCGCTGGCGCTCTGCTGCGCCACCGAACAGGTCGAGCGGCTGCTGCGGATCACCGGCGCCGACGAGGCGATCACGATCTACGACAGCCTCGACGACGCGCTCGCCGCGCTGCGCTGAGCGGCGCGTTTGCCCGATCGCTGCCTGCGGTAGTGATCGACGGCCGTGCCGAGGACGAGACGAGTCGATTGCACCGATCCCGGGTTGCACCGGGTCCGTCGCGGTCGCGGCTTCAGCTACCACGAGGAGGACGGGAGCCGGGTCGCCGACCCCGAGGTGATCGCGCGGATCGAGGACCTCGCAATCCCGCCGGCCTGGAAGGAGGTCTGGATCTGCAGTGACGATCGCGGGCACATCCAGGCGACCGGCATCGACGCCGCCGGCCGCAAGCAGTACCGCTATCACGACGACTGGCGCACCCATCGCGATCGCGAGAAGTTCGAGCGGATGTTCGACTTCGCGCGCCGGCTGCCGAAGCTGCGCGAGCGCTACGAGGCCGGCCTGGGGGGCCGTGGCGTCGGGCTCGAGCGGGTCAGCGCGGCGGCGGTCGCCCTACTCGATATGGGTCTGTTCCGGATCGGCAGCGAGCGCTACGAGGAGGAGAACGAGAGCTACGGGTTGACGACGTTGAAGGTGCACCACGTCAGCTTCGCCGGCGAGGGCGCCGAGTTCGAGTATCCGGCGAAGTCCGGGCAGCTGAGCCGTCACCGGATCTCCGACCCCGCCGTGGTCGCCGTCCTGAGGTCGCTTACCCGCCGCCGCGACGGCGATGACGACCTGCTCTCCTACCGGGACGGACGCGAGCGGTCCACGCTGACGCCCGAGCAGGTCAACGGGTGGATCAAGGAGACGCTCGGCGAGCCGTTCAGCGCCAAGGACTTCCGGACCTGGAATGCCACGGTCCTCGCCGCGATCGTCCTCGCGCGGCACGCGGGGGAGGCGACCACGAAGAGCGCTCGCAAGCGGCTTGCGGCGAGGACCGCCCGCGAGGTCGCCGACCAGCTCAACAACACGCCGGCCGTCTGCCGGACCTCCTACATCGATCCGCGCGTCTTCGACCGCTACGACGCCGGCGAGACGATCGCCGGCCCCCTGAAGCGGCTCGAGCGCCGCCGGAGCCCCGGCGAGTTCGTCGAGCGGGACGCGATCGAGCGCGCCGTCGTGCGGCTCCTCGCGGGGCGCTGATCGCGACCCGCGGCAGCGGCGCCGGCCGTGTTTATCGCCACCGTGTCCTGGGCAGCGGTTGCATGGAGGCGAACCGAGAGGAGACCGAGACGATGGCAACCACAGCGCGAGAGATCATGACCCCTGACGCCAAGTGCGTCGGCGAGGACGACACGATCCGCGAGGCCGCGACGGCGCTGGCCGATCTGGGAGTCGGGGCGATGCCGATCTGCGGCAACGACAACCGGCTGAAGGGCATGCTGACCGATCGCGACGTCACGATCGACGTGATCGCCAAGGGCAAGGACCCGGACGCGACGAAGGTCAGCGAGCTCGCCAACGGCAAGCCGGTCACGATCGGCGCCGACGATCCGGTCGAGGAGGCGCTGGCGACGATGAAGGAGCATCAGGTCCGGCGGCTGCCGGTGATCGACGGACATGACCTGATCGGGATGGTCAGCCAGGCCGACGTCGCCCGGAACCTGCCCGAGGAGAAGGTCGGCGACCTCGTCGAGGCGATCTCGCAGGCCTAGACCCCTTCGCCCGAGCAACCCAACCGCGCCCGCTCCGCCCCCCTCGGAGCGGGCGCTCCAACTTCGCACCGGAGGGACGAGATGACCGAGCAGCCGGCGCAGACGCAGCCCTTTCCCGGCGCCGAGTCGGAGATGGAGCCCGAGCCGCGCAGCCGGATGGAAGGCTACGAGGGAAGCGGCCGGCTCGAGGGCGCCAAGGCGCTGATCACGGGCGGCGATTCAGGAATCGGGCGGGCGGTCGGGATCGCCTTCGCCAAGGAGGGAGCCGACGTCGCATTCGCCTACCTCTCGGAGGAGGTCGAGTCCAGCGATGCGACCGAGACCGAGGAGCTGATCCGCGCCTGCAACCGCAAGGCCCTTGGGATCGGGGCGGACCTGCGGCGCGAGGAGGCCTGCGCCGAGGTGGTCGAGCGCGCTGCCGACGAGCTCGGCACGCTGTCGATCCTCGTCAACAACATCGCCTATCAGCAGCCGGTTGAGGAGTTCGAGGAGATCACGACCGAGCAGCTCCTGCGCACGTTCGAGACGAACGTCTACAGCTACTTCTGGACGACCCGGGCGGCGCTCACCCATCTCGGCGACGGCAGCTCGATCATCAACACGAGCTCGATCAACGGGCTCCGCGGCAACAAGAAGCTGATCGACTACGCGGCCAGCAAGGGGGCGATCCTCGCGCTCACCTACTCGCTCGCGCAGACGCTCGAGCCCCGCGGGATCCGCGTCAACTGCGTCGCTCCGGGTCCGGTCTGGACGCCGCTGATCCCGGCGACGATGGATCCGGAGGCGGTCGAGGGCTTCGGCGAGCAGGCGCCGATGGGCCGCGCCGCGCACCCCGACGAGATCGCCCCCTCCTACGTCTTCTTCGCCGCCGGCGAGCTGTCGAGCTACTACTCGGGTGAGGTCCTGGCGCCGATCGGCGGCGAGACGCTGCCGGGCTGAGCCCGGCTACGGCTCGAAGACGACCTTGAAGACGCCGTCCTCCTTCTTCTGGAACCGCTCGTAGGCCGCTGGCGCCTCCGCCAGCGGCAGCCGGTGGGTGGTGAAGTCCTCGGTCCCGAGCGGGTCCGACTCCTCGCTGACCAGCGGCATCAGATCGTCGATCCAGCGCTTCACGTTCGCCTGGCCCATCCGCAGCTGCAGGCCCTTGTCGAAGATCTGCATCATCGGAATCGGATCGACGGCGCCGCCATAGACGCCGCTGATCGAGACGGTCCCGCCGCGGCGGACCGCGTCGAAGCAGCCGTAGAGCGCGGCGAGCCGGTCAATTGCGGCGCGCTCGATCATCGGCCTGGCGATCGCGTCGGGCAGGAACCCGGACGCCTTCTGCGCGAGCTCCGCGAGCGGCGCGCCGTGCGCCTCCATCCCCACTGCGTCGATCGCGGAGTCGGTGCCTCGTCCATCGGTCAGCTCGCGGACATGCTCCGCGACCGCGGTCGTGTCACGCGTCTCGCCGCTGATGTCGAGGACCTCGATCCCGAGGCGGCGCGCCATCTCGACCCGGTCCGCCTCGATGTCGATGCCGATCACCCGCTGCCCGCGGTGGGCCGCGATCCGGGCCGACATCTGGCCGATCGGGCCGAGCCCGAAGATCGCGACCGAGCCGCCGTCGGGGACCTCCGCGTACTCGACCGCCTGCCATGAGGTCGGCAGCACGTCGGAGAGGAACAGGAAGCGGTCGTCCGGCGGGCCCTCCGGCACCTTGATCGGGCCGAAGTGGGCCTGTGGCACCCGCAGCAGCTCGGCCTGACCGCCGGCCACCTGCCCGTACAGCTTCGTGTAGCCGAACAACGAGGCACCGGTCCCGGTATCGCGGTTCTGCGTCGTCTCGCACTGCGCGAACAGCTCGCGATCGCACATCCAGCAGCGTCCGCAGGAGATGTTGAAGGGGATCACCACTCGATCGCCGGGCTTCAGGTCGGTCACCTCGGACCCGACCGCCTCGACGATCCCCATCGGCTCATGGCCGAGGATGTCGCCGGCGTCGATGAAGGCGCCGAGCACCGCGTACAGATGGAGGTCCGAGCCGCAGAGCCCGGACGAGGTCACCCGGATCAGCGCGTCGGTCGGCTCCTCGATCGTCGGGTCGGGAACCTCCTCGACCCGCACGTCCTCGTTGCCCTGCCAGGTGACGGCCTTCATCGCGTTCCTCCGGTTGCGCTCTCCGCCCGCTTGCTACCCGGTCTCCGGGCGCCGAACCAGTCCTCGCGGACCGGTGCCGGCGTGTTTCCCGGGAGCGGGCCCGGGAAGGACTCCCCCCATGGCCGCGACCGCCGAGCCGTTCGTACCCGACGCCGACGGGATCACCGAGCTGCGCCGCGCCGCCGCGGGCTGTGAGGGATGCGGCCTCTACCGGGATGCGACCCAAACAGTGTTCGGCGAGGGCCCCGAGTCGGCGGTGCTCGTGATCGTCGGCGAGCAGCCGGGCGACCGCGAGGACCGCGATGGCCGGCCGTTCGTCGGCCCGGCCGGGCGCCTCCTCGACGAGCTGCTCGACGACGCCGGCATCGACCGCGACGTCACCTACGTGACCAATGCGGTCAAGCACTTCAAGTGGACCGCGAAGGGCAAGCGACGGATCCACCAGCGGCCCGACGCGGCGGAGATCGCCGCTTGCCGCCCGTGGCTCGAGGCGGAGCTGGCGCTGCTCGGGCCGGATGTCCTGCTCTGCCTCGGCGCGACCGCGGCGAAGGCGGTCATCGGCCCGAGCTTCCGGGTGACGCGCGACCGCGGCAGCTTCCTCCCCGGGGGCGAGACCCGGCTCGAGGGCTTCGTCGGCGCGGTCACCGCGACCCTCCACCCCTCGGCGCTGCTCCGCATCCGCGAGGACGCCGAGCGGCGGGAGGCGCGGGCCGAGGTCGTTGCCGACCTCGGCGCGGTTGCGAAGCGGCTCGGGCGGGACTGAGCACCGGCTGCTCCGCCCGGTCGCGCCGGTTCGCTAGCTCGCGCCCTTACGGGCGGCCTTCGCCGCCGCGGCCTCCGATTCGAGCCGCTCGGCCTCCTTGGCCGCGTCGAGCGCCTCCTGTGACTTCTGGTTGGCCTCGAGCTTCGCATCGACCGCCTCTGCCCGGTCACGCTTCGCCTGCTCTGACGCCTTCTCCTTGCGGCGCTCGGCGTCGCGTTTCGCGGCCCGCTTGCGGGCGGCGGCGTTCTGCTTCGCCTTCTCCTTGCTGGCCACTCGCTCGCGCTGGGCCTCCTCGCGAGCCCGCGCGGCCTCCTCATCGGCCCGCTGGCGGCGCCGCTCGGCCTCCTCGCGGCGCCGCTCGGCGGCCGCGTCCGCCCGCTCGGCTCGCTCGGCGGCGGCATCGTGCAGCGCATCGGCACGGCTGCCGCCGGCGCCGGTCAGCCGCAGCGCGGCGTCGATGGGCAGGCGGGCGACCTTCAGCCCGGCCCCGATCGCCGCCTTCGGGATCGCCGTGATCAGGCTCATTGCGTTTCCTCCTGCTCTTCCTGCTTCTCGGCGGCCTTCGCCTCGCTCTCGACGGCCGCGGCGCGCGCCAGCTCCTCGCGCCGCACCTGCTCGGCGCGGCGCTCCTCCGCCGCGGCGGCCGCCTGCTCGCCCTCCTTGTCGCGCTCGGCAGCGGCGATCTCGGCCGCGCTCTCACGCTCGGCCGCGGCGTCCTCGGCGACCCGTCGGCGGTCGGCGGCGGCCTCGCTCTCCTGCTCGGTCAGGTCGGCCGCGAGGTCGGCGCGCTCGCGCTCGGCCTCGGCGCGCTCCTCCTCGAGCTCCGCCTCGCGACGGGCGAGCTCGGCGTCGCCGGACGCGGCCGCTGCCTCGTCGGAGGCCTCGGTCGTGGCCTGCTGGAGCTTCCCCTCGCGGGCGAGCTGCTCGTCGCCGCGGAGCTCGCCGAGGGCCTCCTTCACCCTGCCCACGAACCGGCCGGTGATGCCGCCGCTCGTCGATTCCCGCTTCGGGCCTGCACTCAACGTGTCCTCCAGTCCGGTTGCCTCGGTCGGTCTGTCCCGCGCGCGGTCGGCACGCGATCCCGAATGAGATTCCCGGCGCCGGCGCGGATAAACATGCGGGCGCTCAGCCCGGGCCGGCCTCCTCCGCCGCCCGGTAGGCGATCTGCAGGAAGTCGGAGATCGCATGGACCGTGAAGAGGAGCGCGAGCAGGCGGGTCAGCCGCGGGGCGCCGACCGTGCCTACCGCGAACCCGGCCGCCACCCACTGGGCGACGCAGTAGGGGCAGACGAGAAGCTCGCCGATCGCGTACCTGATTCCGTCACCGCGAGGCGCCTCGTCGAGCTCGCCGTGGCCGGCCGGCTCCTGCAGCCGGGTGAACGGCGCCCTGGCGAAGGCGGTGACCTTGTCCTTGGTGACGAGCCGCGAGAGCTTGTGCGTCGCGATCCCGAGCATCAGGACGTCGAGCAGGCCGTAGCCCTCCGGGAGCTCGCCGCGGCGGCGGAAGACGAGCCAGAGCGAGGCGACGAACCCGATCCCGAAGGTGGCGGTCAGCGCGGTGTACGGGGCGAGGGGCCGGTCCCCGTCGGGGTCGTAGCCGGCGGCCGGATCGCTGCGAGCTGACGTGTCCACCGCGGACGGCTACCCGCCGTTTGCGCCGGGGAAACCGGCGCCGTCGTCCGCGTTCTATGCGAACATTCGTTCGTGCGGTGGGACAACCTCAGAGCCGACGCTCCCGGGCCGGCGACCCTGCCGGGCCTCGACCGCGAACCGGTGGTCAGGACCTTCGACGCGCCCGAGGCCGTCGGCATCCGCTTCCACGAGATCGAGGCCCGCTCGGCGATCAACGACGTCGGCCCGATGAGCCACGTCGACTTCAAGCACACGATCAATCCGTACAGGGGATGCACCCATGCGTGCAGCTACTGCATATGGGGCGAGACGCGCGTCCTCCGTGGCGACGGGAGGACGACGGCCATCGCCGACCTGCGGATCGGGGACGAGATCTACGGGACCCGGTTCGAAGGGCGCTACAGGCGCTACGTGAAGACCTCCGTGCTCGACCACTGGGAGACGAGGAAGACCGCCTATGTGGTCCGGCTCGAGAACGGCACCGAGCTGATCGCGAGCGGCGACCACCGGTTCCTCAGCGACCGCGGCTGGAAGCACGTCACCGGGACCGAACAGGGATCTTCCCGTCGCCCGCATCTGACCCCGAACGACTGCTTGCTCGGAATCGGGACGAGCGGGCGCACCTTCGACTGGGCGGGGACGGCTGTCAAGGTGCGCAATCCGTTGCGAGTGATCGAGATCGAGCCGCTCGGGCGCGAGATCGAGATGTTCGACATCACCACCGGGACGGGCGACTTCATCGCCGACGGCGTGATCAGCCACAACTGCTTCGCCCGCCCCACCCATACCTACCTCGACCTCAACGCGCGCGAGGACTTCGAGCGGGAGATCATCGTCAAGGTCAACCTTCCGGAGGTCCTGCGGGCGGAGCTGCGGCGGCCGAGCTGGAAGGGCGACCTGATCGCGCTCGGGACCAACACCGACCCCTATCAATGGGTCGAGGGCCGGTACCGGATCACCCGCGCGGTCTGGGAGGCGCTGCTCGAGGCACGCAACCCATGCTCGGTGCTGACCAAGTCGCCGCTGCTCTTGCGCGACCTTGACCTCTTCCGGGAGCTGCACGAGCGGACCCGGTTCGCCGCGAGCCTCTCGATCCCGACGCTCGACGAGAAGGCCTGGCGGGCGAGCGAGCCGGCGACCCCGAGCCCGCGGAAGCGGATCGAGGCGGTCGCGGCGCTGCGCGAGGCCGGAATCGAGGCCGGCGTCCTGATCGCGCCGCTGATGCCCGGGATCAACGACTCGCCCGCCCAGGTGAACGAGATCCTCGAGCTCTGCGGCGAGGTGGGCGCGACGAGCATCAGCGGAGTCGCCCTGCACCTGCGCGGCGAGGTCCGCTCGATCTTCCTCGACTGGCTCCACCAGTACCGACCCGACCTCGTGCCCCGCTACGAGGAGCTCTACGAGGGCGGCGGCAACATGGAGGCGGGCGAGCGCCGCCGGCTCGGCGCGCTCGTCCGCCGCGGCGGCAGGGCACGGCCCCGCGAGCAGCCGCCGCCGCGGCAAGCGCCACAGCGACCCCGGCCGGAGCCGGCGCCCCAGCGCCTGTTCTGAGGTCGGCGTCGACCTCAGCCCGAGAAGGGACGCCGCGAAATGATCGCCCAGACCTTGTCGGGGATGACCGGACGCAGCCGGTAGCCGACCTTCGCGCCGATCCCGATCGGAAGGCGGCTCGGAGGCCGGCTCGACGTCAACGCCTTCTCGATCTTCGCCGCGACCTTCCCCGCATCCATGTTGTCGCCGTCCCGGGTCTGCCGCAGCCGAGCTGCGAACCGCTCCATGTCCTCCTCGTAGAGCTTCCGCTGCGGCGCCGGGAGGTCGGCGACCATCGCCTCGGCCTGCTCGACGGCCTTCTCCCAGATCCGTGAGTCGGTGACGCCGGGCTCGACGATGGCGACGTCGACGCCGCTTCCCCGCAACTCGGTGCGCATCGCCTCGGCTGCCGCCTCCAGTCCGAACTTGGAGGCGTGGTAGGCGCCGGCGAATGGAAAGACGAGTTGACCGCCGATCGAGGTCACGAACACGACCCTGCCCTCGGCGGCGCGCAACATCGGCAGGAACGCTTGGGTCACCGCAATCTGTCCGATCAGGTTGACCTCGAGCTCGCGCCGCAGCTCGTCGATCGGAAGCACCTCCATCGGGCCGGTGACCGGAACGCCGGCGTTGTTGATGAGGCCGACCAGGCCGTCACCGTCGGTCAGGTCCTTCGCGCGGCCAACCGCGGCCTCGATCGCGCCGGGGTCGGTGACGTCGATCTCGACCGGCTCGATCGCGCCTTTGGCGTCGTCCAGCTCGTCCGAAAGCGAGCGGCCATCCGCCGGATCGCGGACGCCGGCGAGAACGCGGAATCCCGATCGCGCGAGCCGCAGCGCGGTTTCCCTGCCGATCCCGGACGAGGTCCCGGTGACGACGACCGTTTCCATCGCTTCAGCCGCCCTTGATCTGTCTCAGATCCTCCACCGTCGCTCCTCCTCGTCCGGGGATGCTCAGAGCTGCCTACCCGCGGGCGATCGCGCTAATCCAACACGCGTTTGCCCGCCGCGGCCGCGGGTACGACCCGGCGGTGTTCCTGTTCTTCTCGAACCGGCTCGGATGCTTCGGATCGATCGTCGTCTCGGTGATCGCGACGATCGTCCTGCTCCTGATCCTCGGCGTGATCGGTGGCGACGCTCGCTGAGGGGCTCAGGCCGCTGGGTCAGCCGCGAATCGCGGTTCGCGGCTGTAGCCGCTGCGCTCGAGCTCCGCGCCGAGCACCTCGTCCATCGCGGCCTGCTCGCGCGGCGTGAGGTTGTCGCGCCACTGGCCGGGTGAGGCCGACCGCTGCTCCTTGCCGGCGCCGGTGCGGTCATCGGGAAGCGCGGTGAAGCGATGGCGCTCCGCAATCGCCGTCAGGGCCGGATCGGAGGGCTCGGCAAGGCCGGTCGTGGCGCAGATCCGCTGCAGCGTGCCGGCGGTCTCGGTGAGGAGGTCCTCGTAGCGGACGAGGATCCGGCGGTCGGGGTCGTGACGATCGAACGCCTGCCGGACCGTGGCGGTCCGGAACGCCCAGACCCGCGCGAGCCAGCGAACCAGAGCCTCGCGTCCCTCGGGCGTCGCCTCGAACGCGCCCTCTTCGATCGCCCAGGAGCCCGTGTCGTAGGCATCGATCCACGAGTCCACGACGTCGCGCCCGTCCCGCAGCAGAAAGACCAGCTTCGACCCCGGAAAGAGCGACAGCAGCAGGTCGGCGGATTGCGAGCCCGGCTCCTTGACCACGATCCCGCGCCGGCCCCGCGGGCAGGCATCCTCAGCTTCCGCGCCGAACCGGACCGCGATCAGCTCGCGCAGCGCCGGCCGCCAGGCCGACTCGTAGCGATCGTTGAAGAAGTAGCTGCGCTTGTCGCGCTTGACGTCTTTGAGCACCTGCAGCTCGGGCTCCTCGTCGGACGCTGCCCAGGCCAGAGAGATCGGCCGCCACGGGCCGAGGTGATGGCCGATATGCGGGTCGTCGATCGTCGCGACGCAGTCGAGCTCACCGAGCATCTGCAGAAGCCACGTGCTCCCGCTGCGGGAGGACCCGAGGATCCAGCTGATCTCCGCGTTGCTCGCCCCTCCCATGGTATGGGGGTCATTTCCCGATCCGAGCAGCCGGAAACAGCGGATTGCCGCCGGTGGAGGGATCGGCGAGACTGCTGCAGATGAGCGCGCTCGACGCCCTGGCGGAGGCCGACCAAGACCGCATCGTCGAGGCTGGGCCGCCGGCCCATGCCGCCCCGATGAAGGCGGTCCTCACCGACCGCCGGTTCAGCGACCCGGGGTGGATCTTCGAACGCAAGCTCGACGGCATCCGCTGCATCGCGATCCGCGACGGAGCGAGCGTCCGCCTGCTCTCCCGCAACGATCTCCCGCTCGACGATCGCTACCCCGAGATCGCCGCAGCCGTCGCCGCCGCGTCCTGCGAGCGGTTCACGATCGACGGCGAGGTCGTCGCCTTCGACGGCAGGCAGACCAGCTTCGCGCTCCTGGCGCGCCGCAAGCAGTTCCACGTGCCGGTCTTCCTCTACGCCTTCGACCTCCTCTGGCTCGACGGCTTCGACGTCCGGCGGCTGCCGCTGCGAAGCCGCAAGCGGCTGCTCCGGCGCGGCGTCGGTCTCGCCGAGCCGATCCGCGTCAACCAGTATCGGAACGAACGCGGCGAGGAGCTGTTCGCCGAGGCGTGCCGGAAGGGCTGGGAGGGGCTGATCGCCAAGCGCGCCGCCTCGACCTATACGGCGCGGCGGTCCCGCGACTGGCTCAAGCTCAAGTGCGAGCAGGGCCAGGAGCTCGTGATCGGCGGCTACACCGATCCGAAGGGTGCCCGCAGCCGCTTCGGCGCCCTCCTGCTCGGTCACTGGGAGGACGGCGAGCTCCGCTACGCCGGGCGGGTCGGCACCGGCTTCGACGAGGCGACGCTGGAATCGCTCGGCAGGCGGCTCGAGCAGCTCGCCGTTCCGGCGAGCCCGTTCGCGGACCCGCGCTCCATCGACGTCAAGGGAGCGCACTGGGTCGATCCCGTGCTCGTCGCCGAGATCGGCTTCACCGAATGGACGCGGGACGGACGGCTGCGCCATCCCCGCTTCCTCGGCCTCCGTGACGACAAGGCCGCCGCCGAGGTGGTTCGCGAGCAATGAGTGCCGAGATCCGCAGCGGCCGCCGGACGATCGCGATCAGCAGTCCCGACAAGCTCATGTTCCCGGCGGCCGGGCTGACGAAGCTCGACCTCGCGAACCACTACGACCGCGTCGGCGACCTGATGAAGCCGCTGCTCCGCGAGCGGCCGCTGACCTTTCAGGTTTTCCCCGAGGGGATCGACGCCGACGGCTACTACATGAAGTCGGTGCCGGGCCACTTCCCGGACTGGATCGGGCGGACCGAGGTCGCCAAGCGCGGCGGCTCGCTCGTCCAGATCGTCGCCCGGGACACGGCCACCCTGGTCTACCTGGCCGGCCAGAACATGGTCACCCCCCACGCCTGGCTCTCGCGCGCCGACCGCCCGCGCGAGCCGGACCGCCTGATCCTCGACTTCGACCCCTCACCGGGCGCCGGCTTCGCCGCGGTGCGGGCAGCCGCCCGCGCCGCCGGCGAGCACCTCCGCGACGCGGGCCTCGTCCCGTTTGCGATGGTCACCGGCTCCCGGGGCGTCCACGTCGTCTGCCCGCTCCGCCGCGGCCCCGACTTCGGCACCGTCCACGGCTACGCCCGTGCCCTCGCGGAGCGGATGGTCGCCGACGACCCGAGGAACCTGACGCTCGAGTGGCGGAAGGCCGACCGCGGCTCGAGGATCTACGTGGACGTCAACCGGATCAACTACGCCCAGCACGCGGTCGCCCCCTACGGGGTTCGCGCCCGGCCGAACGCGCCGGTCGCGATGCCGATCGCCTGGGAGGAGCTGTCCGACCGCCGCCTCGCGCCCGATCGCTGGACGATCGCGAACTGCGGCGAGCGGATCACCGACGCCGGCAACCCGTG
Source organism: Solirubrobacterales bacterium (assembly GCA_035695265.1). Taxonomy (GTDB): domain Bacteria; phylum Actinomycetota; class Thermoleophilia; order Solirubrobacterales; family 70-9; genus RHKX01. Next base: position 4,602 of record DASSEM010000051.1, on the reverse strand, counting down.
GCAGGGCTTCGGGCAGCGGGCCCGCAAGCTCCCGGACGGCTGAGTCGCCCCGGCGCGGGCTCAGGAAGCTGGATCACCGGTCGCGCTCTCCGACTCGACCCCGTATTCGGCCTCGGGGCCTTGATAGCCGACCGCAGAGGGGTCACGAGCCGCTTCCGGCTCATCCGGGGTCGCCTGGCGGCCGAGCAGCAGCAGCCCGGCGACGACGACCACGATCACCGGGATCAGCAGGGCCACGAACGCGACCCAGAAGCTGAGCACGAGGCAGATCAGGATCAGCACGATGCCGATCCCGATGCTGCTCAGCGGCCCGAGCTTGCTCCAGGTGCCGGTCGTCTCGCCGTCGTTCCGGGCCATGGCACTCGACTACCCGCTCTCACATCCGCCTAACCGGCGAGCGGTTTCAACCGTCCCGGTGGGGGAAGGATCGTGCGCATGAGCGGTTTCGACATCGAGCGCCGGGCCGAGGGCCCGAGCGCGTCGCTGCCGAGTCCGATCGGCGCGCTCACCGACGACGTGATCTGCCTCCTGAGCTCCCCTCCTGGTCAGCCCGATGGCGAGCGCTCCAGAGCGGGCCCGGCGGGCTCGCTCCCGACCGTGATCGCGGCCGCCGACCCACTTGGCGGCGACGACTTCCAGCTCGCGCTCTACATCTGCTTCGAGCTCAGCTACCGCGGGTTCGCCGGCGTCGATCCCGCCTGGGAGTCGGAGCTGGCATTGATCGAACGGCGTCTGCTTCTCGAGCGGGCATTCCTCGATGCCCTGGAGATCGCCGTCCCCGCGGAGCCCGCGGTCGATCCGGACCGGATCGGGGACCGGCTCTTCGAGCTCGAGCGGGACGATGACGGGCCGTCGCTCTCGCGGTTTCTGGAGACCCGGGGCACGATCGAGCGGTTCCGGGAGTTCGCGATGCACCGCTCCGCATACCAGCTCAAGGAGGCCGACCCCCACAGCTGGGCGATCCCGCGGCTCGACGGACCCGTCAAGGCAGCGCTGCTCGAGATCCAGTCGGACGAGTACGGCGGCGGCCGCAGCGAGCGCATGCACTCCCGCCTGTTCGCGAAGGCGATGGTCGGGCTCGGGCTCGACTCGACGCCGAACGGCTACATCGACCGTCTGCCCGGCACGACGCTCGCGACCGTCAACCTGATGTCGGCACTCGGCATGCGCCGGGCGCGGCGTGGCGCCTGCGTCGGGCATCTGGCGATGTTCGAGATCACGTCGTCGCGACCGAACCGCGCCTACGGCAACGGCTTGCGCCGGCTCGGGGCCGGGCCTGAGACCACCGACTTCTACGACGAGCACGTCGAGGCCGACGCCGTCCACGAGAACATCGCCGCCTACGACCTCGCCGGCGGGCTCGCGCGCCAGGAACCGGCGCTGGCGGCGGACATCCTGTTCGGCGCCCGGGCGCTGCTGGAGCTCGACGCGCGCTTCGCAGGGGGCCTCCTCGGGAGCTGGGAGCGCGGGCGATCGTCGCTGCGCGGAGCGACCGACCCTTCTCCGGTCGCGGCGTGACGTGCGCCTCGGCGCGTCCTACATCGTGCCGATCCGCTGGACCTCGCCCGGACCGATCGGCGAGCTCGCCGTCTACCTCGGGGAGGTCTCGAGCTGGGTCGAGGAGGTGATCGTCGTCGACGACTCCCCGCCTGCCATCTATGCCGCTCACCGCGAGCGGCTGCCGGCGGGCGTGCTCCAGATCCCGGTCGATCCGGACCGCCACTCACCGAACGGCAAGGTCGACGGCGTCCTCACCGGGATCGCGGCAGCCGCTCACGAGCGGATCGTGATCGCCGACGACGACGTCCGCTGGGAGCGGGGAACGCTCGCCGTGGCGCTCCGCAGGCTCGCCGGTGCCGAGCTCGTCCGGCCCCAGAACTACTTCCACCCGCTCTGCTGGCACGCGCGCTGGGACTCCGCGCGCTCGCTCCTCAACCGCGTCGTCACCGGCGATCGCGAGTTCCCGGTCGGCGACTTCCCGGGCACGCTCGCGCTGCGCCGCAGCGCCGTCCTGGCGATCGGCGGCTATGACGGGCGCGCCCTGTTCGAGAACCTCGAGCTGATGCGCGAGGTGGCCGCCGCGGGCGGCCGCGTCGTGACCCCGCTCGACCTCTACGTGCCGCGCCGGCCTCCGACCTTCGCCCACTTCCGCTCGCAGCGGCTGCGACAGGCCTACGACGACTGGGCGATGCCCGCCCGGCTGGGCGCGTTCCTCGCCGTGATCCCGGTCCTGCTCGGGCTGCTGGCGCGGGGCCGCCGCCGCGCCGCGGCCGCCCTCGCGGTGGCGCCGGCGATCATCGCCGAGGCGGGACGGCGCCGGGCCGGCGGCGCCCGGCACTTCCCGCCGTCGTGCTCGCTGCTGGCACCGCTCTGGGTCGGCGAGCGGGCCGTCTACAGCTGGATCGCGCTCTGGCACGGCCTCCGCGGCAGCGGCGTCCGCTACAGCCGCGATCGGATCACCCACGCCGCGACGCCGGGCTCGCGGCTTCGCGCCGACCCGACCGGGACGCCGGATCGAGGGCTGTTTGTGCCGGAGGCCGCGGCGTGAGCGAGAGCTTCGGCAAGCACGTCTCCGCCTGGCTCGAGCCCGAGGGCGAGCGCCCGCGGCGGCCGCCGCTCGGGGCGGACACCCGCACCGAGGTCGCCGTCGTCGGTGGCGGCATCGTCGGCCTGACCACCGCCCTCAGGCTCGCCGAGGCGGAGCGCTCGACCGTGCTCGTCGACCAGAGCGCGATCGGGTCCGGGACGACCGGTCACAGCACGGCCAAGGTCACCTCGCAGCACGGGCTCACCTATGCGACGCTGCTCGGCCGTTACGGCGAGGACGGCGCCCGCGTCTACGGGCGCGCCAACGAGGAGGCGAAGGAGGAGATCGTCGCCCGCGCCGCCGCCGGACCCGACTGCGGGCTCCGCCGCCGCGACGCCTGGGTCTACGCCACCGACGGGGCCGACAGGGCGATGCTCGATGCCGAGCACGCTGCGACGCGTCAGGCGGGCCTGCCGGCACGGCTCGCCGACGAGGTTCCGCTCCCGTTCACAACCGCCGGCGGACTCGTCTTCGCCGACCAGGCCGAGTTCGATCCACAGCGTTACCTGCTCGGCCTCGCCGAGCGCTTCGAAGCTGCGGGCGGGCGGATCCACGAGGACACCCGAGCGACCACGGTCAGCGACGGCCGGCCGGTGCGGGTCGTGACCGAGGGCGGCTGCATCGAGGCCGAGCAGGTCGTGATCGCGACGCTGATCCCGTTCCTCGACCGCGGCGCCTTCTTCGCCCGTGCCTTCCCGAGCCGCTCCTACTGCATCACCGCCGCCGTCGCGGGAGCGCCGCCGGACGCGATGCTGATCACCGCGAAGCAGCCGATCCGCTCGATCCGCTCGATCTCCCATCCCCGGGGGGAGCTGCTGATGATCGGTGGGGAGAGCCACCACACGGGCTCCGGCGACGCCGATCCCGAGCGCTACCGGCGCCTCGCCGAGTTCGCGCACCGCCACTGGGACGTCGAGGCGATCGAGCACCACTGGTCCTCCCAGGACTTCAGCGCCGCCGACGGTGTCCCTTACGTCGGCCGCCTTCACCCTCTGACCCGGCGGATCTGGACGGCGACCGGGATGAAGAAATGGGGGATCACGAACGGGACCGTCGCGGCCGCGATCATCAGCGATGGCATCCTCGGCCGCGAGCACCCGGCCGCCTCCCTGTTCTCCTCGACGCGAGCGTCGATCCGGGAGCTGCCGAAGCTCGCCCTCGAGAACTCGAAGGTCCCGCTCCATTTCGTCGGCGACCGGATCACCAAGCCGGGGCGGCGGCCGATCGAGGACCTCGCGCCGGGCGAGGGCGCGATCGTGAGCGCGGGCGGCGAGAAGGTCGCCGGCTATCGCGACGATGACGGCCGACTGCACGCAGTCTCCGCGACCTGCACCCACCTCTACTGCCAGGTCAACTGGAATCGAGCCGAGCGGACCTGGGATTGCCCTTGCCACGGCTCGCGCTTCGCGGTCGACGGCGGCATCCTCAACGGCCCCGCCGTCGAGCCGCTGGGGCCGCGCTCGACCGGTTAGCCGAGCTCGGGGCCGCTCGCGGCCTCGAAGCCGACGAGCTTGTGGGTCCCGTCGCAGAACGGGCGCGTCTGCGAGCGCCCGCAGCGACAGAGCGCCACGACCCGCCGGCCGACCTCGATCTCGTTGCCGTTCTGGTCCTGAAGGGTGAATGGGCCCCGGATCAGGTAGGGACCGTTCCGGTAGGGCGTGATCCGCGTCGGTGGGGGCGGTTCCATGACCGTCTCACTGCCCCCACGGGGCCCGGCCAAACCGAGGATGGTCGCGTCGACCCGGCGGTGTCACCCGGCCCCGACGATCCCCTCTGATCCGCTATACCGAGGCGGTGGCAGCGAAGCCGGAATCGGTCAGCATCGTTATTGCGGTCCCTCCCGAGGACGTCTTCGCCAGGATCGCTGACCTGTCGCGACACGAGGCGTTCACCGATCATTTCCTGATCGACTGGCGAGAGGCCGGCCCCGACCACGTCAATGTCCGCGCGAAGCTGCCCGGCCCCGAGGACCGGGCCGACATCGATGTGATCGAGCGCGATCCGCCCAACCGCAT
>DASSEM010000050.1:0-13039 GCA_035695265.1 Solirubrobacterales bacterium | reverse complement strand
GCCATACCGACCTTCTACCAAGCGGATCGGCGCCAGCCGATCCGAGCCTCGTCGTCGGCTTCGAGCGTCGCCAGGATCAGGTCGGTGCGGTCGTCGAGCTCCATTGCCTCGAGGGCGGCCGCGAGAGTCACAATCCCGTCCTCTCCACCCCGAGGATCCCCACGCATCGGAGTCCTCTGGGCGCTCGACGTTGCGGTCGCTCCACAACTTCATCGCCGAGACGCTTCCGGCGCGGACGGCCTGGTCGAGATGGGCGCGGAACTCCTCCTCCGTCATCGGGGCCGGCCGGGACTCGCTGACTTCGCTCGCCTGCTCGACGGCTTGCGCGAATTCGAAGTAGGCGCCGACAACTTGCTCGCGGCCGCGCGCGACCGATGCGCTCCCGAGGCAGTCGCGGCTTTCTACCGGCGTCGGGTCGAGCTCGAGGACGACGCCCCCAACCATGAGATCGCCGCGATACGGGGCGTATCCGTCAACCGCGCAGCGGGATGGGTTTGCAGGCTCGCAAGCGCGGCTTCCTGTGGCGCAGTCGAGCTCATATCCGAGGACGATCGGCCGACGACTGTCAAGTCGAACGCCGGCACCGTCGAGCTTCACGAAGGGCTCGCGAACATTGCGGCGGACCTATACCCGGGGACGCGGCAAGCAGCGCGAGGCTCGGCGTAGGGGACGAATCAGTGCCTGGGGCAGACCGGAACGGATAGCCCCATGGGTCGAGGCGGTGAACACGATGGTGCGGCTGAATCGCGCTCCATCTATCTGAACCGCGTAGCAGCCCGAGCCGCTGACGAACGTCCCTGTCGGCACACCACGGCTGCCCGGCGGTTGGCCCCGCCACGTCACGGTCTGGCCCGGCTTGATGCGTAGCTGGTGGACGACGCCCTTTCGTCGCTTCAGCCACCCAACCACTCCGCCCCCGTCGAGCTGGCGCCCGCGAACGAGGACGCGACCTCGGTGGCTCGGCCTGACATACCAGAACAACTTCTCGCCGAACATGCCGTCCATGCGAGTTGGGGCGTGGAAGTGGCCCACGGGATCGGCGCCGCCGAGGCCCGGGTACGCAGGACCGCGCCCGATCCCCGAGCCACCGAAGATGTTGGCGCTATCCCAATCGATCCGCTCATCCACCGAACTCACGGGGCACGCCTCGCCAGCCGCGAGCTCGGGGAGGTGAAGCGGTCGATGAAGGTCGCGCCACGATCCAGCTGCCCCCGCCGTCTCGACCAGCGCCAAGGTCAGCACTAGCATCAACGAAAATACGAGCCGCACCACGTGTCCAAGTTAGCGCGCCTGGTCACCGGGATTCGGGGGGAGTCTCCGCTCAGTAGGTGACGAAGCCCCTGAGCTCGATGGTGCCGTTCGGGTCGTCGAGCGTGTTGTGGGTGTGGACCTCCAGCCCGGTCCCGCTAACCCGCTTGTAGCGGCCCGTGCCGCCAGTCAACTCGGCGGTCCCGTAGAAGTCGATCTGGCGGTTAAGGCCCACGATCGTCCCGTCGACGGTGCCTAGCACCGTCCCCTTGTTATCGCGAATCCGGAACGTCCCGGTCGCGGTCCGATACACCAGGTCCAACTGCACCGTCAGCTCGATCTTCCCGGTGCCGAACGGCGTACCTGAGATGGTGCCCTCATATTGCGCTGGGCTGGCCAAGATCGAACCGTTGACCACAGTCGTCGCCCCGGTGAGGTCGACGGGGTGGAGCTTCGGCTTTGCCGAGGCCGCCGTAGGAGCCATGACCAGCGCGACGGCTGCGAGCACGGACAGAAGGACGAGGGAATGGATTCTGCGGCGCGTGTTCACGGGCGAGAGCGTACACGGAGCCGCACAGGCCCGATCGCGGGAACGGTCTTCGCCAGCCTTCCCTGAGTCGATCTCAAACCACCCTTTACGCGCCGTCCCCGAGGTGCTCGCCAGGACACATTGGGGACACGCTTCATTCGGTGAAGCACCGAACGTGCTTGATTTTCAGAGGCGCCTGCCGGAATCGAACCGGCGTAAACGGCTTTGCAGGCCGCTGCGTAGCCACTCCGCCAAGGCGCCGGGGGACGGCAAGGGTACCCCCTTGTGCGGCACTCGACCGCGCGGATAGATTGGCCGCCGATGGATCTCCCGCGGAAGCTGTTCGCCGCCGTGATCGCCATGATCGCGCTCGCCGTGGCCGGCGGCGCGGTGGCGGCGACGGCCGAGGCGCGGATCAAGCGCTGCAACGGGCAGCGGGTCCTCTGCAAGCAGCCGTTCAACGAGATCGTCCTCGCCGGTGCCCACAACGCGATGTCGGCCGACGCGCTCGACTGGGTGCTGCCGAACCAATCGATCGCGATCCCCGATCAGCTCGACTTCGGGATCCGGGCGCTTCTGATCGACACCTACTACGGCGAGCTCCGCGACGACGGCATCGTCGTCAACGCAGATCCCTCCAACCCCGCCGCCCGGACCTACCTCTGCCACGTCTACTGCCAGCTCGGCGCCTCGCGCCTGGCGCCGGAGCTGCGGCAGATCCGGCGCTTCCTCCGCAACCGTCCCAACAACGTGCTGCTGATCGAAAACGAGGACTACATCTCGCCGGCCGCATTCGCGCGGGCGCTGCGCCGGAGTGGCCTGGTCGACTTCGCATACGAGGGCCCGACCGACGAATGGCCGACCGCGCGCTGGATGATCAGGAATCGCCAGCAGGTCGTCCTGCTCGCCGACAACGACGCCGGCGACTACCCCTGGTACCACCGGACCTATCAGGGGATCCTGCAGGAGACGCCGTACAACTTCCTGACGCCGGACCTCCTGACCGACCCGGCGAGCTGGAAGGCGAGCTGCGGCCCCAACCGCGGCGACGTCACCGGCTCGATGTTCCTGATGAACCACTGGTCACCGCCGACCGCGCCGGCCGAGCCCGATCTCGAGGCCTCGGCCGCAGTCAACGCGAGGAGCGTCATCGTCGGCCGGGCCGAGGAGTGCGCCCGGGTGCGCGGTCGCCTGCCCTCGATCATCGCCGCCGATCAGGTGACCGCCGGCAACCTCCGCGGCGCCGTCCGCGACCTGAACGGGATCGCGGCGCAGACCGCCGGACCCTGAGGGCCACCTCTAATCGGGCTCTAATCGAGGCCGGGGACGCTGATCCGGCAAGGTGACCGACAACCGGAAGGATCGGTGATGAGCAAGATCGGCTGGCCCGTAGCGATGGTGATAGTGGTGGCGACGCTAGTGGTCGGTGGGCTCGCCGGGGCATTGATCGCGAGCGGCGACGGCAATGGCGATGGCGAGAAGACCGTCGTCACCGTGCCCGAGACCGCGACCTCACCCCCGGCGGAGCAACCACCGGCGCAGCAGACGACGACCGACATCACGGTCGACTCCGACGACGCGCCACTCGGCCCGGCCGAGACGAAGCGGGTCGGCGCCGCCGCAGTCGCGGCGGTCGGCGGCGGGACGGCGATCGAGGTCGACCGCTCCGACGATCCCGGCGAGGCCTACGAGGTCGAGGTGATGACCGATCGGGGCGAGATCGACGTCGCTCTCGACGAGAATCTACGTCGTGTCGACAACGTGCCCTACGACGACTGAGCAGCGGCGGGGGCGCCGCCGAGCATGCGCGTCCTGATCGTCGAGGACGAGCCGAAGCTCGCGGCGCTGATCCGCGCCGGCCTGCGCGAGCGCGGCTTCGCGGTCGATCACTCCGACAACGGCGAGGACGCCCTCTGGATGGCGGGCTCGACTCCCTACGACGCGATCGTCCTCGACGTCATGCTCCCCGGCATCGACGGATTCGAGGTCTGCCGGCGGCTCCGCGCCGACGAGGTCTGGACCCCGATCCTGATGCTGACCGCCCGCGACGCGATCGAGGACCGAGTCAGTGGGCTCGACGGCGGCGCCGACGACTACCTGACCAAGCCCTTCGCCTTCGCCGAGCTCGAGGCCCGGCTGCGAGCGATGACGCGTCGCGGCGAGGAGCCGCGGCCCGCGATCCTCGAGTCCGGCGATCTGGTCCTCGACCCCGCCGCCCGCACCGTCCGCCACGGCGTCACCGAGATCGAGCTCTCACCGATCGAGTTCGCGATGCTGGAGACATTCATGCGCCATCCGGGCCGGGCGCTGAGCCGTCTGCAGCTCCTCGAGCACGTCTGGGACGGCGAGTACGAGAATCGCTCGAACGTGATCGACGTCTACGTCCGCTACCTGCGGGCCAAGGTCGACGAGCCATTCGGCGCGGACTCGATCGAGACTGTGAGGGGGGTCGGCTACCGGTGGCGGGCGGGCGGGTGAGGGCCCGGATCGCGGCGATCCCGATCCGGCTGCGGCTGGTGCTGGCGTTCGCGGCGGTGATGGCGGTCGTGCTGACCGCGATCGGCCTGTTCGTCTACAGCCGCACCGACTCCAACTTCGACACCCGGATCAAGCGCGAGCTCGCGGCGCGCCTGGCCGCGGTGGTCGCGATCGTCCGCGACGACGGCGACGATCTCGGGGACCCGGTCCAGGACCCGCTCGGCCGGGTCGACACCGAGGGCGACGTACAGGTGCTCGGCCCTGACGGCGTCGTCGATGCCACGAGCGATGAGCTACGGCAGGAGCCTTTGCTCACTCACGCGCAGATCAAGGGGCTCCTCGACGGGAGCCTCGACCATGTCGACGTCGAGGGCCCCGGGGGGCACATGCGGGTGATCGCGCAACGCAGCCAGGATGACGGCATCCGCTACGTGGCGGTCGTCGGGGCATCGCTCGCCGATCACGACCGGACGCTCGCGGCCCTCGCGCGACTGCTTCTGATCGGCGGCCCGGTTGCGCTGCTGATCGCGTCGCTCGCCGCCTACTTCGTCGCCGCGGCCGCCTTGCGGCCGGTCGAGGAGATGCGCCGCCGCGCCGCCCGGATCAGCAGCGACGAGCCCGGCCGGCGCCTTCCCCTCGGTCCGGCCGATGACGAGATCGCGAGCCTCGGGCGGACGCTCAACGACATGCTCGCCCGCCTCGAGGCGGCGATCGAGCGGGAGCGCCGGTTCGTCGCCGACGCCGGCCACGAGCTGCGAACGCCGCTCACGATCCTCAAGGCGGAGATCGAGCTCGCCCTCGCCGACGCTCGCGACGAGGGGAGGCTTCGAAGCGCGCTCCGCTCCGGCGGCGAGGAGGTCGACCGGCTCTCCCGCCTCGCCGACGACCTCTTGCTCCTCGCCCGCGCCGACGACGGCAGGCTGCCGCTCCGCCGCGAGCTGGTCCCGATCGGGCCGCTCGCGCGGAAGGTCGCCGATGCACACGCCACCGGTGCGGCGACGCGCCCGATCACGGTCGCCGTGCCTGACGGGCTCCGCGCCGACGTCGACCCGGCACGGATCGAGCAGGCGCTCTCCAACCTGATCGCCAACGCCCTTCGCCACGGCGACGGCGAGGTCGTGATCGCCGCCCGCATGCGAGGCGGAAGCCTCGAGATCACGGTCGCCGACGACGGTCCGGGCTTTCCCGACGGGCTGCTCGGCGAGGCAACGCAACGCTTCGCCCGTGCCCCGGGCGCGGAGCCCGGGGGAGCGGGCCTCGGCCTTGCGATCGTCGAGTCGATCGCAACCGCGCACGGAGGCTCGCTGGGGGTGACCAACGACGGCGGCGCCCTGGTCACGATCGTGCTGCCGAAGGCCGCCGGGAGTCAGGTCCGAGCGTCCTAATCGGCCTCTAATCCACTCGCTGCAACCTTCCGGAGGTAGTCAACGATCCTAGGAGGCAACCATGAAGAAGCTGGGAGCAATCGCGCTCGCCATCATCGGAGTCGCGCTCGCGAGCATCGCGATCGCGGCGCCGGCAACCGCCGAAGCGGCCGGCATCCACAAGGCCGCCAAGCAGGAGTGCAAGCAGGAGCGGCGCACCGACACGCGCGAGTTCGTCAACCAGTACGGCGGCAAGGGCAAGCAGGCCCTGAAGCGCTGCATCCGCCACGAGAAGCGCAGCGCCAAGCGGGACTGCAAGGAGGAGCGGCGCACCGACACGCGCGAGTTCGTCAACCAGTACGGCGGCAAGGGCAAGCAGGCGCTGAAGCGCTGCATCGTCGACGAGATCCGCTGAGCCTGGCCGGATCTACCGAAGCCGGGGGCGCCCAGCGCTCCCGGCTTCGTCGTGTCGAAGCGCGTCCCTAGGCGGCTTCACGCCGGAGGGGCCTCGTCGTACTGCGGCGCGTTGCCACCAATCTCGTGCCACGGGGCCTTGAAGGCGACCTGGAGGTGGAAGCTCGGCTCGAGGTCGAGCTCGCGCATCAGCCCGGCGGCCACGAAGTACTTCTCGCCGAGGTCGTCATAGAGGCTCGACCCGCAGTTGCCGCAGAAGTGGCGCGGAGCGAACTCGCTCTCGTAGCGCTTGACCAGGTCCTCGCCCTTGGTGAAGCGGAAGTTCTGCGGTGACACGACCACGCCGGCGAGGGCTTCGCCGGTCCACCGCTGGCAGCGGGTGCAATGGCAATAGCCCAGTGACTCGGGATCCTGGACCTCGTACTCGATGCCATCGCACAAGCAGGTCCCCTTGAGCGTCTCAGACATCACGACCCCTCTCCGTAGGCGTTGAACGATCCGCGGCAACGCTACCACCGGGGAAGCGACGGGGACGAACGATTCCAGCGACGCGCATCCCGCACATCCGGGTTAGGCGACCCTAATCTGCGCTAGGCTGCGGCTTGATGCCGCCCGGACGCTGCTGCCGATCGATGCCGCGTTGCCGCCGCTGCCCGTTGCGCACGGCCGCGGCGGTGCGGATCGGATCCGTGGCTCCACCGCACATGCGCGGGGTCCCGGCGTCGCTTCAGAAGTACGAGCCGCTGCTGCGCCAGAGCTGGGAACGTCAGCGACCCGCAGCCGCGACGCCGGCGGCTCAGTCGGTTTCGGCCTCGCCGAGCTTGTCGCCCTCGCGGTAGACGAACTCGTCGAGCATCATCGGGAAGTCCCGCACCCGTTCGGCGACCTCGAGCAGCGACTCCATCCGCGACTCCTCCTCGACCTGCTCGTTGATGAACCAGTGCAGGAACACCTCGCTGGCATGGTCGCGGGTCTCGCGGGCGATGTCGAAGAGCTTGTTGATCGCGACCGTGTTCGAGCGCTCTTGCTCGAGCGCGAGATTGATCGGCTCGACGTGGTCGTCGAAGCGGTCGCGCGGGGCGGCGATCTCGGCGAGCTTCGGTGTCGCGCCCGAATCGATCAGGTAGCCGACCATCTTGGCGGCGTGCTCGCGCTCCTCCTCGGCCTGCTCGTTGAACAGTCGGGCCAGGTTCGGATAGGTGGCGACGTCGTAATAGGAGGCGATCGCCACATACTGGTGTGCGGCCGCGTATTCCCTGCCGATCTGCTCGTTCAGGGCGTCGATCAAGCGCTCGGACGGCATGACCGGATCATGTCAGATCGGCTTGACGACGGTCCTCGGCCAGGGACCGCCGGATGAAGCCGGTCTTTGCGATGGTAGGGAGCAGATGAGCACCGCAACGAAGAGCAGGACCAAGAAGGCGCCGGCGCCAAAGGCTGCCGACAGCCATGAACTGATCCGCGTCCGGGGCGCGCGCGTCAACAACCTCAAGGACGTCAGCGTCGAGATCCCGAAACGCCGGCTGACTGCCTTCACCGGCGTCTCCGGCTCAGGCAAGAGCTCGCTGGTGTTCGGCACGATCGCCGCCGAGTCGCAGCGGCTGATCAACGAGACCTACAGCGCCTTCGTGCAGGGATTCATGCCGACGCTGGCCCGGCCCGAGGTCGACGTGCTCGACGGGCTCACGACCGCGATCATCGTCGACCAGGAACGGATGGGCGCCGATGCCCGCTCGACCGTCGGCACCGTCACCGACGCCAACGCGATGCTGCGCATCCTCTTCAGCCGGCTCGGCAAGCCCCATATCGGCTCGCCGAGCGCGTACTCCTTCAACGTCGCCTCGGTCACGGCGAGCGGTGGCATCACGGTCGAGCGCGGCGCCAAGACCACGACCAAGAAGGCGACCTTCTCGCGCACCGGCGGCATGTGTCCGCGATGCGAGGGTCGGGGCTCGGTCACCGACTTCGACCTCTCCCAGCTCTACGACGACTCGAAGTCGCTCAATGAGGGCGCGCTCACGATCCCCGGCTACAGCATGGACGGCTGGTTCGGCCGAATCTTCAGGGGCTGCGGGTACTTCGACCCGGACAAGCCGATCCGCAAGTTCAACAAGCGCGAGCTCAACGACCTCCTCTACCGGGAGCCGACCAAGATCAAGGTCGACGACATCAACCTGACCTACGAGGGGCTGATCCCGAAGATCCAGAAGTCGATGCTGTCGAAGGACCGGGAGGGGATGCAGCCGCACATCCGGGCCTTCGTGGACCGGGTGGTGACGTTCACCATCTGTCCCGAATGCGACGGCACCCGGCTCAGCGAGGAGGCCCGGTCGTCGAAGATCAAGCGGAAGAGCATCGCCGACGCGTGCGCGATGCAGATCAGCGACCTGGCCGAGTGGGTACGCAGCCTCGACGAGCCGTCGGTCGCGCCGCTGCTGGAGGCGCTCGGCGAGACCCTCGACTCGTTCGTGGAGATCGGTCTGGGCTATCTCTCACTCGACCGTCCGTCGGGCACGCTGTCGGGCGGCGAGGCGCAGCGCACCAAGATGATCCGCCACCTCGGGTCTGCGCTGACCGACGTCACCTACGTCTTCGACGAGCCGACGATCGGCATGCACCCGCACGACATCCAGCGGATGAACGACCTCCTGCTGCAGTTGCGCGACAAGGGCAACACCGTGCTCGTCGTGGAGCACAAGCCCGAAGCGATCGCGATCGCCGACCACGTCGTCGACCTCGGCCCGCGGGCCGGAGCCGACGGCGGCGAGGTCGTGTTCGAGGGCACCGTCGACGGCCTGCGAGCCACCGACACGGTCACCGGGCAGCACCTGGACGACCGCGCCACGCTGAAGCCGTCGGTGCGGACGTCGGCGGAGGGGCTGGAGGTGCGCGGCGCGGACACCAACAACCTGCAGGACGTCGACGTCGACATCCCGCTCGGGGTGCTGGTCGTCGTCACCGGGGTTGCGGGCTCGGGCAAGAGCTCGCTGATCGGCGGCTCGGTGTCCGGGCGCGAGGGTGTGGTGACGGTCGACCAGGCCGCGATCCGCGGCTCGCGGCGGAGCAACCCGGCGACCTACACCAAGCTGCTCGACCCGATCCGCAAGGCGTTCGCGAAGGCGAACGGCGTCAAGCCGGGGCTGTTCAGCGCCAACTCCGAGGGCGCCTGCCCCAACTGCAACGGCGCCGGGGTCGTCTACACCGACCTCGCGATGATGGCCGGCGTCGCGACGCCGTGCGAGGAGTGCGAGGGGAAGCGGTACCAGGCATCGGTGCTGGAGTACCACCTCGGCGGGCGCGACATCAGCGAGGTGCTCGCGATGTCGGTGACCGAGGCCGAGGGATTCTTCGCCGAGGGCGAGGCGCGCACGCAGGCGGCACACAAGATCCTGACCCGGCTCGCCGACGTCGGACTCGGCTACCTGACGATCGGCCAGCCGCTCACGACCCTGTCCGGTGGCGAACGGCAGCGGCTCAAGCTGGCCACCCACATGGCCGGCAAGGGCGACGTCCTCATCCTCGACGAGCCCACCACCGGCCTTCACCTCGCCGACGTCGAGCAGCTTCTCGGCCTCCTCGACCGGCTCGTCGACTCCGGCAAGTCGGTGATCGTCATCGAGCACCACCAGGCGGTCATGGCGCACGCCGACTGGATCATCGACCTCGGCCCCGGCGCCGGCCACGACGGCGGCCGGATCGTCTTCGAGGGCACCCCCGCCGATCTGATCGCCGACCGCTCCACCCTGACCGGCGAGCACCTCGCGGACTACGTCGGCAACTGACCGACGGGAACGGTCACGAGAGAACCGGTCAGACCGTGCGGCGGGAGCGCCCCGCGCCGAACGACTCAGCCGCAGCGATCAGGAGGACCGCCGCGATGATTCCGACGAGCGTTCCGATGAGGTTCAGCTCGAAGATGTCCCCCTCACCGATTGCGCTGGCGACGATTCCGCCGACCAGTGCTCCTCCGATCCCGAGAAGGATCGTCAGCAGCACGCCGATGTGCTGGCGACCGGGAAGAAGCAGGCGGGCGAGAACACCGATCACGATGCCGATGAGGATCAGGCCGAGGATCTGCATGGTGGTTCCCACTGCCCAGTAGGCACTGAGCCCAAACGGGGCGGGCCAACGCCAACCTCGTTGCTCGAGGAACCGACCCTCAAGGCGCAAGCGGCTGATGGGATTCGAACCCACGACCTTCTGCATGGCAAGCAGACGCTCTAGCCAACTGAGCTACAGCCGCACGGGGGCGGAAGTATAGAAGGGGGCCTTGCGGCACCGCCGCGGCGGTGAGCGACGAGTTGTCACCGACAGTTGGTCGAAACTCGTCGCTCGGCGGGGGATCGGAGACCGTCGCCCTGGGGAGAGCGCGGCCCGGTGACGTCAGTTGGCGTCGAGGGCCTCGTTGACGAGGCGGTCGGCCTCGGCGTTGAGCTCGCGCTTGACGTGGCGGATCGACCAGGAGTCGAGGCGGGCGAGGGCGGCGGAGGCGGCGGCGTGGAGCGGCTTCATGTCCGGGTTCTTGACCTTGTACTCGCCGCGGACCTGCTTGACGATCAACTCCGAATCCCCGACGACGTCGACCTCGGTCGCGCCGAGCTCCGCCGCGCGCTCGACGCCGAGGATCAGCGCCCGGTACTCGGCGACGTTGTTGGTGGCACGGCCGATCACCTGCGAGACGCTGTCGATGACCTCGCCGTCGGGGTCGCTGACGACCGCGGCGATCGCCGCCGGCCCGGGGTTGCCGCGCGCTCCCCCGTCGACGTGAACGGTCAGCTTCACCGTTCCTCGACCGGAGCCGAGCTCGCCGTCTTCTCCTCGAGGGTCCCATCGAGAGCGACCATCAGGTTCCAGCTCCGATCGTCGGCGCCGAGCTGATCGATCGTCTCCCCCTTGCCCGACTCCCGGACCTCGTGCCGGCGCCCGGCAACGACGACCTCCCACTGGTACCAGGTGATCTCCCAGGCGATCGTCAGCCGCACGGACGAGACGCCGTTGCCCGCCCGGATCAGCGCGGTGGCCCGCGGCGGCCCGAGCGTCCGGGTCAGGCCGGCCACGGTGCGGCGATGATCGGAGCGGTTGAACGCGGTGACCGCGTCGGCGATCGTGGTCGCAGTCGGCGCGGCGGCGGGCTCGGGGTCGGGCTCGCGCGGCGCCTCGCCGGCGGCCGGCTCGGGGTCGGCTGCGGCCGCCCGCCGCGGCTGCGCCTCCTCCCCGCCCTCCGGCTGGCGCCGCGACAGCAGACCGCCGAGCATCCCGGCGCCGCGGCTACGGCGCCGTTCGCGCCCAAGCGACGCCCCGTGCTCGTCCATCTCCTCGGGACGAAGCCAGCCCGCTGCCTCGGCGCGCGGCTTACAGAGCTCACAGGCCTGGATCCGCTGACCGTCGCGGGTGATGAACTCGATCGCCTGCTCGCCGGGGAGCAGGCCGCGGCCGCAGACGGAGCAGACGGAGTCGGACGGGGGCTCGCCTTGCATCGGGCGCAGGTTAGATCACGGTCGCGACGGCGGTCCGAGCCGGCCGCGAAGGCGATCAGGCAGCGTTCTGGAGGTGCGAGCGCATCCCCAGCACCGCCTTGGTGTGGAGCTGGGAGACGCGGGACTCGGTGACCCCGAGGACCTCGCCGATCTCGCGCAGGGTCAAGGTCTCGTAGTAGTAGAGGGCGATCACGAGCCGCTCGCGGTCGGGCAGCGACTCGATCGCCTCGGCGAGCCGGTCCTTGAGCTCGACCGTGTCGATCGCTTCCTCGGGGTCGACCGCGTTGGGGTCGCGGATCGTGTCGAGCAGCGAGACCTGGCCGCCGTCGGGGTCGGAGACCGTCCAGAGGTCGTCGAGCGCCAGCACCGAGGAGTTGGCGATCTCGAGCAGCGTCGTCCGGAAGTCCTCGACCGAGATGCCGAGTCGATCCGCCATCTCCTCCTCGCTCGGCGCCCGCCCGAGCTTGTTCTCGAGCTCCGAGTGCGTCTTCTCGACGTCGCGGGCCTTCGCCCGGACCGACCGCGGGACCCAGTCCAGCGAGCGCAGCTCGTCGATGATCGCGCCGCGGATCCGCGCCACCGCGTAGGTCTCGAACTTGATGTCGCGATCGAGGTCGTAGCGCTCGATCGAGCCGATCAGGCCGATCAGGCCGTAGGAGATGAGATCACCCTCCTCGACGTGCGACGGCAGTCCCGACGCCATCCGTCCGGCGACGTACTTGACGAGCGGGGAATACGCGACGACGAGCCGCTCCCGTGCGCGCTCGTCCCCTTCATCCTTGCAACGACGCCAAAGCTCCTTGAGCTCGACCGCCTTGACGTTGGTCTCCATTCCGGGTCCTCCTCAGCGCATACGTTAGTCAAGGATGGGTCAGGCCCGTGGATGGGCGCCGGCGTAGGCATCCCGCAGCCGTCCCGGCTCGACCCGGGTGTAGATCTGGGTGGTCGAGATGCTGGCGTGGCCGAGCAGCTCCTGGATCGAGCGCAGGTCGGCGCCGCCCTCGAGCATGTGCGTCGCGAACGAATGCCTCAGCGCGTGTGGCGAGACCCGGCCCGCGATTGCGGCCTCGTCGACCCAGCGGCCGAGCCGCCGGGTCACATCCGAGGGCGACAGGCGCCGGCCGCTCTTGGAGAGCAGCAGCGCCGGCTCAGCCGGCTCGGCGACGAGCGCCGGGCGGAACCGCTTGACGTAGCGGGCCACCGCCCGCTGGGCCGGCTCGCCGAGTGGGACGATGCGCTCCTTTCCCCCCTTGCCGCTGACCCGGACGGTCTCGGCGTCGAAGTCGACCGAATCGAGGTCGAGGGCGACGAGCTCGGCGCAGCGGAGGCCGGACGAGTAGGCGAGCTCGAGCATCGCGCGGTCGCGCGCCGCGAGCGGCGTCGTCGCCGGGATCCGCTCGAGCAGTCGCCGGGCCTGGTCGCGGTCGAGCACCCGGGGCAGCCGCGAGCCGGACTTCGGGTTGGGAAGCAACTCAGCCGGGTTCTGCGCGGCCGCGCCGCTCCGGGTCAAATGATCGAAGAGCCCGCGC
>DASSEM010000049.1:0-5693 GCA_035695265.1 Solirubrobacterales bacterium | reverse complement strand
CTACGCGTACGCGCCGCCGGGCGCCCCGCAGAGCGGCATCCAGCCGATCGCGCAGCTGCTCGGCTACGCCGTCGTCGACGTCAACATGCGCGGCACCGGCTGCTCCGGCGGTGCCTTCGACTTCTTCGAGCCGCTGCAGGCGCTCGACGGATACGACGTGATCGAGACGATCGCCCGCCAGCCCTGGGTGGCGAACGGGAAGGTCGGGATGATCGGCGTCTCCTACGGCGGGATCAGCCAGCTCTTCGTCGCCGCGAAGCGGCCGCCGAGCCTGGCCGGGATCACCCCGCTCTCGGTGATCGACAGCACGATGACGACGCTCTATCCGGGCGGGATCCTCAACACCGGCTTCGCGCTCGAGTGGGGCCAGGACCGGGTCGACGACTCCCAGCCCGCCGGCCCCGACGCCGGGCAGCCCTGGGCGTGGCAGCGGATCCAGGAGGGCGACCAGGTCTGCGCCGAGAACCAGGAGCTCCACACCGAGGCCGCCAACCTGATCGACAAGATCCACCGCAACAACTACTACCGGCCGAAGATCGCGGATCCGCTCTCGCCGGTCGAGTTCGTGGACAAGATCGACGTGCCGGTGTTCATGGCCTGCCAGTGGACCGACGAGCAGACCGGCGGCCACTGCCCGACGCTTGCCGGCGCGATGACCGGGACGCGGAAGAAGTGGTTCACGTTCACCAACGGCGTCCACACCGATTCGCTCGACCCGGACACCTTCAACCGCTGGTACGACTTCCTGCAGATCTACGTGGCCAAGGAGAAGCCGGAGCCGAACGCCGGTGGCGTCGGCGCACTGGCGCCGATCCTCTACCAGACGGTGATGGGGGTGGCGGGGGTGACGCTGCCCGACGACCCGATCCAGCACGAGCCCGACCTCGCCTCGGCGAAGGCGGCCTTCGAGGCGCAGGAGCCGATCAGGATCCTCTTCGACAACGGCGCCGGCGGCGCTCCGGTGAAGCCGGTGCCCGGGTTCGAGCGCTGGTTCAAGCGGTTCCCCGCCCCCGGCACGAAGCAGAAGTCGTGGTATCTGGCCGGCGGCGGCAAGCTCGCCGGCAAGCCGCGCGGCGGCGCCGACCAGTTCACCTGGGATGCCGATGCGCGCCCACCGACCAACTTCACCGGTAACACCGGCAGCGGCGATCTCTGGACGGACCATCCGAACTACGACTGGACCCAGAACCCGGAGGGGACCGCGCTCGCCTACGTCAGCAAGCCCCTGAAGCGGGACACCACGGTGCTCGGCAACGGCGAGCTGCAGGTGATGGTCCGCTCGGAGGCCCGCAACGTCCACCTGCAGGCGACGGTCACCGAGGTCCGCCCCGACGGCAAGGAAACGTTCGTGCAGGGCGGCTGGATGCGAACCGAGGCGCGCAAGATCGACCGCAAGGCGAGCTCGCTCGGCGATCCGCACCCGACCTTCCGCAAGCGCGACGCCAAGCAGCTGCCGAAGGGACGCTGGGTCAAGGTGCGGGTCCCGCTCTACTACCAGGGGCACGTCTACCGCGAGGACTCGCGCCTGCGGGTGATCGTCTCGGCGCCGGGCGGCGATCAGCCGACCTGGGCCTTCGGCGATACGACGACCGATCCGCCCGGCACGCCGTGGGTCGCGATCGCCCACGACCGCCGGAACGCCTCGCGACTCGTCCTCCCGGTCGTCCCGAAGCTCGACGCGCCGACCCCGCTCCCCGGCTGCCCGGCGCTGCGCGGCCAGCCCTGTCGCGACTACCAGCCGCTCGACAACGAGCGGTTCGCGGGCGGCTGAGCCGGCCGGCGTCCTCCGGCCCTCGTAGGGGCTGGTGAGGGGGGACCTGCGGCTGATCGTGTCCCGCGCCTGGCTGGACCCCCTTCCTGGGCCGGTACGAGTGTCACGTTCACCTCATCGGGGCGTCGATAGCCCCAACAACGTCACGCACCCTCGGTGATCGAAGGCGATGGTTACCCCCGGATCGGGCCCGGCGGCCGCTGCGACCAGCGTTTCCCCCTTCCACCCCTTCACTGCCAAACCGCCCCGCGTGGAACGAGAACTACGGACACGGCGCCGCGCAGTCGGCCACCCGAGCGAGGCGGCGGCCGAGCCGCGCCGCCACCTGCGGCCTGCGGCGGGCGAGGTTGCGGGTCTCGTAGGGGTCGCGGTCGCGGTCGTAGAGGTGCTCGCGTCCGCTCACCGGGTCCCGCCAGTAGGCCCAGCCGGTGGCGGTCTTGAGCTGGAGCCAGGGATGGCGAGCGGGGTCGGTGGAGATCCGCGGCGAGCCCACCAGGCGCTCGAGCAGGAGGATCCGCCGGCGGTGGGAGCCGAGCAGCGAGTGGCCGTCGGGCGGGAGCGGCGGCCGGACGCCCGCCGCGTCCAGGATCGTCGCCGGGACGTCGACGTTGGCGGTCAGGTCGGAGCGGCGGGCGTCGCGGGCGAACCCAGGCCCGCGGATCACCAGCGGCACGCGCACCGAGCGATCCCAGGGGACGTTCTTGTCGAAGACGCCGTGCTCGCCGTGGAGCGTCCCGTTGTCGGACTGGAAGATCACATAGGTGTTGTCGAGGCGATCCCGTCGCCGCAGCTCGGCGACGAGCGAGCCGACGATCCGGTCGACCGAGCGCAGCGCCTCGAGCTCGTGGCGCCAGTAGCGGTTCGCCGCCCGGCGCGCCCGCCGGCCGCCATCGAAGTCGGGCCCGAACGGGTAGCGGCTCCCGGCGAAGGTGCCGCGGTCGCGGGGGGCTGACTGCGGCGGGCAGCGCTTGCGGATGTTGTCCGGGCAGGGGCTCCAGTGCGGGCTGTGGACGGCGAGCGTGAGCAGGAACGGCTCGTTCCGCCCGGCCGCCGCGATGAAGTCGCGGGCGCGGTCGGCGAGGATCGCGTTCTGCCAGGTGTCCGCGTACCCGCGGATCGCGCCGTTGTCGCTGAGTGCGTAGTCGAACATGTCGGCGCCCTCCTCGGAATGGACGGGGACCAGCCATTCGTCGAACCCCGGCTCGGGATCGATGCCGGCGGCGCGCTCGGCGTTCAGCACCTTGCCGATCCAGCCGGTCCGGTAGCCGGCGCCGTCGAGGGCCGTGTAGATCGTGCGGCTGAAGTCCATCGCCGCGTAGCCGTAGGGGAACCGGTTGCTGAGGACGCCGTGGTTGTGCGGGTAGAGGCCGGTCAGAAAGCTCGCCCGTGAGGGGCAGCAGAGGGGCTGGGTGGCGTTGTAATCGGCGAAGCGGGTGCCGCGGCGGACGAGCAGGCGCTTCGTCTTCGGCATCGCCGCGAGGCTGTCGACGGTCTGATCGTCGGTGAGGATGTGGAGGAAGCTCGGCGGCTGCGGGGCTGCGGCCACGGCGCCGGCCGGGCCGCATGCGAGCAGCGCCGCCACCGTCGCGATCATCGCCCGCGCGATCCTCACAGCCCGCCCACGCCGCGATGATCGCAAGCGGAGCGGCGCGGGGGGCCGGGTTGCCGCGCACGAACGGCCGACGTGGCGGATATGAATACGGGGTCTTGAACCGATGAGCCTGCTCCTCTACCGCCTCAGCCACCTCTGCACGCGTCACCGGCGGGTCGTCATCGGCATCTGGATCGTGGCCCTGCTCGGGCTCGGCGTGCTCGTCGCCACGGTCGGCGCCAAGACCTCGGACGACCTCACCCTGCCGGGCACCGGCTCCACCGAGGCCACCGACCTCCTCGATCGCTACCTGCCGGAGCAGGCGAACGGGACCAACCCGCTGGTGCTCAGCGTCGACGACGGCAAGCTCACCGACGCCGCCAACAAGAAGGCGATCAACGCGACGGTCAAGGCATACCAGCGCGAGCCCGGCGTCCTCGACGTCGTCAGCCCGCTCTCGGGCCGCGGTGCCGACGCGCTCTCCAAGGACGAGCGGATCGGCTACATCTCGCTGACGATCCGGGCCGGGCCCGACACCCTGACCGAGGACCGGGCGGAGGACCTGATCGCGCTCTCGGCGCCGGCTTCGGACGCCGGCATCACGGTCGCCGCCGGCGGCTATCTCGGCCAGGAGGTGTCCCAGCCCTCGACCCACTCCAGCGAGGCCGTCGGGATCGCGGCCGCGATCGTGATCCTCCTGTTCACGTTCGGGACCGCCGTGGCGATGGCGATGCCGATCACGACCGCGATCCTCGGGCTCGCGATCGGCCTCTTCGTGATCGCGCTGGCCGGCCACGCGATCGAGATCCCGACCGTGGCGCCGACGCTGGCGACGATGATCGGGCTCGGCGTCGGCATCGACTACGCGCTGTTCATCGTGACCCGTCACCGCCGCCACCTCGGCGAGGGCATGGCGGTGGACGAGTCGGTCGCCCGCGCGGCGGCAACGTCTGGGAGCGCGGTCGCCTTCGCCGGCGGCACCGTCGTGATCGCGCTGCTGTCGCTCACGCTCGCCAACATCCCGATCGTCAGCGCGCTCGGCTACAGCGCCGCGATCGCAGTCGTCATCGCGGTCTGTTGCGCGCTCACCCTGCTGCCGGCGCTGCTGTCGCTGCTCGGTCAGCGGATCGAGTCGCTGCCGGTACCGAAGCTCCACCGTCCCGAGCGCCGCCACGACGAGCACTCGCACGGCTTCGAGCGGATCGCGCGCTTCGTCGGCCGGCACCCGTGGAGCATGGGGATCCTCGCGGCGGTCATCCTGATCGCCCTCGCCCTGCCCGCGCTCGACATGCGGCTCGGCCAGCAGGACTACGGCCAGTTCCCGACCTCGACCGACTCCCGGCAGGCCTACGACACCCTGAGCCGCGGCTTCGGCCCCGGCGTCAACGGGCCGTTTCTGATCGCGGTCGCGTTCGATCCGAAGGCGCACAACGACCAGAAGGACCTGAACAAGCTCGAGCGGCAGCACAAGCAGCAGCAGGAGGAGGCCACCGAGCAGGCGAACGAGATCGCTCAGCAGCTCGTCGCCGAGGGGGTGCCTCCCGATCAGGCCCAGCAGCAGGCCGAGGCGGAGGTGCAGCCGAGCCAGAAGCAAGAGCAGCAGTACCAGCAGCAGAAGAAGTACCTCGAGTCGGACGCGAGCGACCCCGACCTCGTCCACCTCGAGAACCAGATCGGCAAGGCCAAGGGCGTCAAGTCGGTCTCGCAGGCGAAGGTCGACAAGACCGGCTCGGCGGCGGTGTTCACGGCGATCCCGACGAGCGGGCCCTCGGCCGAGGCGACCTCCGAGCTGGTCGACCGGCTCCGGGACAAGGTCATCCCGGCCGCCACCATGGGGACCGGGCTGACCGCCTACGTCGGCGGCAGCACCGCCGCCTACGACGACCTCGCCGATGTGATCGGCGACAAGCTGCCGCAGGTGATCATCACCGTCGTCGCCCTCAGCTTCATCCTGCTGACGATCGCGTTCCGGTCGCTGGTCGTGCCGCTCACGGCGGCGCTGATGAACATGCTCTCGGTCGCCGCCGCCTACGGCGTGCTCACCGCGGTCTTCGAGAAGGGCTGGGGCGTCGAGCTGATCGGGCTCGACCACGCGGTCCCGATCGTCAGCTTCGTGCCGCTGCTCATGTTCGCGATCCTCTTCGGGCTCTCGATGGACTACCAGGTGTTCCTGGTCTCACGGATCGGCGAGCGCTACGTCGAGCTCGACGACAACCACGAGGCGGTCGTCGAGGGCCTGGCGACCAGCGCCCGGGTCATCACCTCCGCGGCCCTGATCATGGTCTTCGTCTTCTCCAGCTTCATCCTCAACGGCAACCCGACCGTGAAGCA
>DASSEM010000048.1:0-4975 GCA_035695265.1 Solirubrobacterales bacterium | reverse complement strand
AGGAGTGGGACCGCCTGCCGGACGAGCAGAAGAGCGAGATCCAGGCGGCCTACCAGGAGATCAGCTCGACCCCGGGGGTGAGCCCGGGCCTGCAGCTCCAGGATCCGGGCAGCGCCACGACCGTGCGGGTCGATGGCGGCGAGACGCTGATCACCGACGGCCCATTCGCGGAGACGAAGGAGGCGCTCGGCGGCTACCTGCTGTTCGAGGCCGACGATCTCGATGCCGCGATCGCGCTTGCCGCGCGGATCCCGGCGGCGCGGCTCGGCGGCGCCATCGAGGTGCGGCCGATCGTCGAGTGGTAGCCGGTTCTCAGCCCAGGAACCGGGAATCCAACGCCAGGCAGGCCCTGACGCCGCGCGCGATCAATCGCGCGCGGTAGTCGGCGCCGGCGGCGATCGGGTGCAGGTCGTCCGCTTGCATCAGCTCCGGATGCGAAGCGACGGCCTGCGCCCAGTCGGGGACCTCTGTCTTCGGGTGGCCGGCCGCGAACGAGCGGACGACCCGGTTCTTGCCGGTGTTGTCGACCCCGTCGACTGTGAAGCCGTGGATCGTCGGCACGACCAGGCAGCGGTTGCCGACGACCTCGGAGACCTTCTCCAGGTTCGAGGCGAGGATCTCGGGATAGGCGGGGTTGTCGTTGGTGCCGGCGTCGAAGACGATCACCGACTGGGCCGGGTCGTAGCTCTCCTGGAACAGGTCGAAGATCTGAATGCTGTTGTAGCCGCCCTCGGCGTTGATCGTGAGCGGCACGCCCGGTAGGTACTGCTTCAGGTAAGGGGAGGTGAGGACCTCGAGGCTGTCGCCGACGACGAGCACCTCGCCGGATCCGTCGAGGCTGCTCCTGATCGATGGCGTCGGCGGGCTCGCCGGCAGGTTGCGTTTCGCGAGGACGGAGTCGACCGCCGCCCGCCCTGCCGCCCGGCCGCGCTGCTCGCCGTAGTACTCACCGTCGGCGACGCCCTGCTCCAGTCCGTAGCGGAGCCCGTCGGCGTAGGCGCCGAGCTGGGCGACCGTGTAGGTCCGCTGCGCAGCGGCGGTGCTGACCCGCTCGGCCTCGGCGCGGTCGGGTGCGCCGGCGGCCGCGATCAGGTAGGCGCCGCCGAACGCGGCGGCGAGCAGCAGCACCGCGGTGGCGGCGATCCCGGCCGTCCGGAGGCTCACGGCGCCGGCACCTCGATCTCGCCGGATCCCGGGCCGTCGACTCCGGTGCCGACGAACGCCCGCTCGTATGCGTCCCGGTAGGAGGAGCGGAACGTGCGCCCGTAGGTGATCTTCCGGCCGAGCTCGAGACCGGCTGGATAGATGTCGCCGCCGATCGCCGTGCCCTGGTCCCAGCCGGCCCGCTCACCTGCCTCGCGCGCCGCGTCGAGGTCCTCGCCGGAGGCGGCGCCGAGCCAGTGGCCGGCGGCGGCGGCGAGCACGAGCAGGACGAGCGCGAGGGCGGCCAGGCCGATCCGCCCGCGGGTGATGATCCCGGTGGCGTTCCCTCCCGCGGCGAGGCCCGGCTGGTCGTTGCTCGGACCTGCCATCTGGTAAAGCGTAACCAAGGAAATCGCTCCGTCCGCGGGTCGCACGAAGCTTCTGCGATGAAGGCGGTGGGGGACATGCCCGCGCTCCGCGGAACCGCTCGTGCCTGAACCGATCAAGTCAAACCAGCGCTACATGCCCGGCCTCGACGGGCTGCGGGCGATCGCGGTGCTCGGCGTCATCGTCTACCACCTCGGCTTCGAGTGGATGCCGGGCGGGCTCCTCGGGGTCGGGGTCTTCTTCACGCTCAGCGGCTACCTGATCACCGACATCCTGCTCGGACAGGTCGAGCGTGGGGGCATCCGCCTGAAGTCGTTCTGGCTCGCCCGGGCCCGGCGCCTGCTGCCGGCGCTGTTTCTGATGCTGATCGTCGTCCTCGCCTGGGTGACCGTCTTCGGTCCCCAGCAGTCACCGGACTTCCGCTGGGCGGCCGCGTCGGCCGCCGCCTACTTCAACAACTGGTGGCTGATCTTCCACGACGTCTCCTACTTCGCGCAGTTCGAGGCGCCGGAGCCACTCAACCACCTCTGGTCGCTCTCGATCGAGGAGCAGTTCTACATCGTCTGGCCGTTCCTGCTGATGATCGCCGTGAAGCTGATCCCGGAGGTCCGCCAGCCGGGCTGGATGCGCCCCCGCCTCGGCGTCGCGATCATGGCCCTCGCGTTCGCCTCGGCGATCCTGATGGTGATCATCTACCGGCCCGGAATCGATCCCTCGCGGGTCTATTACGGGACCGACACGCGGGTGCAGGAGCTGATGATCGGTGCCGCGCTGGCGACGATCTGGCCAAGCCGCCACCTGCGCGGGCGGGTCACGTCGGGAGCGCGGCGCACGATCGACGCTGCCGGAGTCCTCGGCCTCCTGGTGATCGGACTGATGTTCTGGCAGTCGACCGAGTTCTCGCCGTTCCTCTACCGCGGCGGCTTCCTCGTCCTCTCGTTCGCGACCGTGCTCGCGGTCGCCGCGATGGCTCATCCGGCGACCCGCCTCGGGCCGATCGTCGGCTGCCGCCCGATGCGCTGGATCGGTCAGCGCTCCTACGGCATCTACCTCTGGCACTTCCCGATCATCGTCCTCACCAATCCCGAGGGCGTCGAGGGAGCCGACCTGCCGCGGGCGATCCTCCAGACCGCGGCGACGTTCGCGATCGCGGCGCTCTCCTGGCGCTATGTGGAGGACCCGATCCGCCACGGTGCCCTCGGGCGGCTCTGGCGCCGCTGGCGAGCCGGCGAGTGGCGGGGCCGGCGGATCAGCCGGCCGGCATGGGCGGGGATCGCGCTCGCGGCCGCGACCGTCGCCGCGGCGTTCGCCGGGCTCGCGGGCGTCAACGCCGGCCCGAGCCAGGCCGAGGCGCCGGGGAACATCTCGGTTGCGACCACGCTCACCGACAGCGCCGTCGAGGCGTCGGAGATCAAGGACAGGACGGTCTGCGACTCGGTCATCCACATCGGTGACTCGACCTCGGAGGGGCTCGTCTCCTCCGACTACCTGCCGAGGAGCAAGGATCAGATCGCCGCCCAGTACGGGCGGGTCGGCGCCACCACCCAGCACCTCGAGGTCTCCGGCGCGCGTTCGATCTACGAGCGTTTCGAGGGCCTGCCGAACGCCGAGGACATCGGCCTCGCTTGGAAGCAGAAGGGCTTCGACGGATGCTGGGTCCTGGCGCTCGGCACCAACGAGGCGGCCAACGTCGCCGCCGGCTCGTCGATCGACTACGACCAGCGCATCGAGACGATGATGAAGGTCGCCGACGGCGATCCCGTCCTCTGGGTCAACGTCCGCTCGCTGGTCACCGACGGCGGGCCCTACGACGGCTCGAACATGCAGGCCTGGGACAAGGCGCTGCTGGCGGCCTGCATCCGCTACCCCAACATGCGCATCTACGACTGGTCCTCCGAGGTCAAGGAGGAATGGTTCGTCGAGGACGGCATCCACTTCACGACGCCGGGCTACCGGCAGCGGAGCCGGCGCATAGCCGATGCCCTCCTCAACGCCTTCCCGGCCGGAGCGCCGGTCGACAATCCCGAGAACGACGATTGCCGGGTTGGCTCGGAGACCGGCGAGGGCCCGGCGGCCGCCGAGGCGGTGACGACGACCGGTTGAGCTACCGCTTCTTGAAGCGGGCCCAGCGGTCGTAGAGACCGAGCGCGACCTGGAGGGTGTCGCCGCGGACCTTGGAGCTGCCGCGACTTCCGACGAGCCTCGCGGTGACGATGCGCGGGCTGTCGCCGCGCTTCAGCACCTCGATCCGGCGCAGCCGGCCGTCCACGTATGGGCCGAGCCGGGCGTCCATCTCGCGCTGAGAGAAGCGGAAGGTCCAGCGGTGCTGGGGCGAGTAGCGGTCGTAGGGATCCTTGACGCTCCGGTAGTACGGGACCTTCGGCCCACCGAGAAAGCGCGACTCGGTGCGCCCGCCGGAGGAGGAGAAGTACGCCGTCTGGATCACGTTGCCGCGGTAGGTGACGACCCGGTGGCGGGTCGAGCGGGCGGCGCGGTTGGTTCGCTTCGACTCGAGCTTGACGCCGCCGTAGACCTGGGTGCGGGTGTCGGAGTAGAGGTCGAAGGCCTTGCCACCGACGTCGGTCGAGAGCGCGATCGAGCGGATCGCGACCGCGAAGGCCCTCAGCGTCTGCTTCGGCCAGTCGGTCGGGATCTCGCCGGGGAGCGAGCCGCGCACGTAGTCCTCGACGTCGAGGTTGTTGACCACGAGCAGCCCGCCGCCGCCGTCGGGGACCGCCTCGAGCGCGCCGCGGTAGGTGCCGACCCCGTGGACGTCGATCGTGCCGCCGCCGTTGGCGCGGAGCCGCCTGCCGCAGCCGGCGAGCCGCTTGCCGCGCGCCGAGAGCAGGCGCACCTTCCCGCCGTGGCGATCGGCCCGGTAGGTCTTTCCGGGCCGCAGCCGCCGCTTGCAGGCCTTCGTGGCGCCGTCGAACTTGACTTCCCCGGAGCGGGTCGCGAGCAGGACCCGGAGGCGCGGGCTGCCCTTGTCCCGCTCGACCCGGACGCGGCGGTAGTAGTGGCCGATGATCCGCTTGTAGCCCCAGCCGTGCTTGCCGTAGCCGTAGGCGCCGTAGGCGCCCATGCCGACGCCGTGGCCGTACCCGGCGCCCTTGACGACCCAGGTCTTGGCGCCGGCCGGGGTGGCGCCGAGCGCCAGGACGAGCAGCACGAGCGCGGTGGCGCCGCCCGCCCGACTCCTCCAGCTCCGCTCTTCGGATGCTCGCCTGATCGCTCGTCCTTCCCCGGCGGGGTTGTGTCTCCTGCCCCCTGGACCCTGAACACAGATGGTTTCCTAATGGTTTGCTAACGTGCCCGCACCTGCTGAGTCGGCCGTCCACATATCGCGGCCGAGCGGGGGACCCACAAGTTGGGGCGAGTCCTGGCCGAGCGCCAGGTAGCGCATGCTCTTTCCGCGCGAGCCCGTCAGCTAACCCCGCAAGCGTCG
>DASSEM010000047.1:0-13344 GCA_035695265.1 Solirubrobacterales bacterium | reverse complement strand
CACGCCCTCCGGCCGGATGTTCGACGAGGAGCTCGCCGGCGAGCTCGCCGGCGAGCCGGAGCTGACCCTGCTCTGCGGCCGCTACGAGGGAATCGACGAACGCGTCCGCGAGCACCTGGTGACCGACGCCGTCTCGATCGGCCGTTACGTGCTCGCCGGCGGCGAGCTCGCCGCGATGGTCGTCGCCGATGCGGTGCTGCGCAAGCTGCCGGGGGCCCTCGGCCACGCGGACAGCGCGCGCGAGGAATCGTTCAGCGACGCGCTCGACGGCCATCCCGAGTACCCGCACTACACCCGTCCTGCCGCCTACCGCGGCTGGGAGGTGCCCGAGGTCCTGCTGTCCGGCGACCACGAGCGGATCCGCCGCTGGCGGCTCGAGCGCAGCCGCGAGCGGGGCGGGCGTGGTGGGGCCGCCTCTTAGCTACTATTCCCCGCCGCGCGGCCGCCCCGGCCGACCGGAGGCCGCCCCGGTGCATCACCGCCGACCGGGACTACGGACCCGGCGGCTGCAGGACAACCGGAGCCCCAGACACACATGAGCACGATCATCCAGAGCCTCGAGCAGGAGCAATTGCAGCGGCGGCCGCAGTTCGCCGCCGGCGATCGCGTTCGGGTCCACTTCCAGGTGATCGAAGGCACCCGCGCCCGCACCCAGGTCTTCGAGGGGGTCGTGATCAAGCGTCAGGGAAGCGGCCTGCGCGAGACGTTCACCGTCCGCAAGCAGTCCTTCGGCGTCGGTGTGGAGCGAACCTTCCCGCTGCACTCACCGAAGGTCGAGCAGCTCGAGATCGCCGCCCGTGGCGACGTCCGGCGCGCGAAGCTCTACTACCTCCGCGACCGGGTCGGCAAGGCGGCCCGCGTGGCTGAGCGCCGCTGGGGGATCGACGAGGGCGTGCTCGGCTCCGAGGAGGACGAGGCCGTCGATGCCGAGGGCGCGACTCAGGTCGAGGCTCCACAGGCGGTCCCGGCCGAGGGCGAGGACGGTGAGGAGACCGTGCGTGAGGTCGAGCAGGCCGAGGCGGAAGCCGGGGAGCAGGAGGCCGAAGCGTCTGCCGAGGGAGCCGAGCCGGAGGCCGAGGGCGAGTCCGTGGCCGAGGCGGGTTCCGACAGCGAGGAGCAGCCTGCCGCCGAGGACGAGGCGGAGGCGGCCGACAATGAGCCGGCTGCCGAGCCGGAGGGAGTAGCCGCGGCGTCCGACGCCGACGCAGACGATGAGGCTTCGCGGCAGGACGGCTGAGCCGCCGCCGCCGAACCGCCATGCCACGACCGAAGTCGACGCTCGGCGCGATCGTCGAACTGATCGTCATCGTCGCCTTCGCGATCGGCCTCGCGCTGCTGATCCAGGCCTTCGTCGTCAAGCCGTACCAGATCCCGACCGGCTCGATGATCCCGACCCTCGAGGTCGGCCAGCGGGTCCTCGTCCAGCGGGTCAGCTACCACTTCAGCGATCCGGAGATCGGAGACATCGTGGTCTTCCATCCGCCGAAGGGAGCCGACACGACCGAGACCTGCGGGGTCGAACCGCTGCCGCCGCGTGAGGCCTGCCCGAAGCCGGTCTCCGAGCCCGCCGACACCAACTTCATCAAGCGGGTCGTGGCCACGCCCGGCGACACGCTGCGGATCGAGGACGGGCACGCGATCGTCAACGGCGAGCCGATCCCCGACGACTTCATAAAGCCCTGCGGCAACGCTCGCGGGTGCGACCTGCCGAGGGAGATCACGATCCCGCCCGACCACTACTTCATGATGGGCGACAACCGTGGCGCCAGCGACGACAGCAGGTTCTGGGGACCGGTCCCCAAGGACTGGATCATCGGCAAGGCCTTCGCCACCTACTGGCCCATCAACCGGATCGGTCTCCTCTGAGCCGGTGCCGCCGGACGACTCGGGAACGGAGAAGGCGAAGAGGCGGCGAAAGCGTCCCGACGGGCGGCGGACCACATGGCTGTTCCGCTTCGACCAGCAGTTCGGGCGGCGCTACGTCGCCGGCGCCGACGAGGCGGGCCGGGGCTCGCTCGCGGGGCCACTCGTCGCCGCCGGCGTCCTTCTCGACTACCGCTGCCTGACGGCGGACGTCCGCAAGTCGCTGGCCGGCCTCGACGACTCGAAGCGCAAGACGGAGGAGGAGCGCGAACGGCTCTACCCGGCGGTCCTCGCCGCCGCCAGCCGCGTCGCTGTCACCGCCCGCTGCCCCGGCGGGATCGACTCCCGCGGCCTCCATGTCACGAACCTCGACGCGCTCGCCGACATGCTCGGCAGGGTCGCCGTCCCGGGCGCCGTCTGCCTCAGCGACGGCTTTCGGCTGGGCTCGCGCTGCCGGGTCGAGCACCAGGCCGTGGTCGAGGGGGATGCGCGGAGCGCGGCGATCGCCGCCGCCTCGGTCGTCGCCAAGGTGACCCGTGACCGCTTCATGCGCCGGGCCGCCGACGCCTTCCCGGGCTGGGACTTCGCCGACAACGTCGGCTACTCCTCGCCGGGCCATCGCGAGGCGATCGGCCGGATCGGGATCTGCACGCTGCACCGGCGCTCATTCGCATCGACCGCATACAGCCAGTTGGAGCTAGGCTCGGCCTAGAGCCAACGAGGGGAGGCCAGCGATTACCGTTGATCTAGAGGACGCCATCGGCCGCTACAACGACGCCTGGAACGCCCAGGACCTCGATGCGATCACGTCGATGCACGCGCCCGGGATGGTCTTCGAGAACCACACCGCCGGAGAGCGCGCCGAGGGCGAGGCAGTCCGTGACCACATCGGCGGCATCTTCGCGGCATGGCCGGACCTCGAGTTCACGACGCGACGACTGTACGTGCGCGAGGACCTCGTCGTCCAGGAGTGGACGGCGACGGCGACCCACAGCAGCGAGATGCGCCGTGGCGATCTCGTGGCACCGCCGACCGGCAGGCGCATCGAATGGGTCGGCATGGACGTGATCCCGTTCAGCGACGGGCTGATCGCCCGCAAAGATGTCTACTCCGACTCGGTTTCGATCATGCGTCAGGTCGGCCTGCTCGACTCCTGATCAGAACGCGCTCGGGATGTGCTCGACGCCGAGCGCTCGGCGGCCGTCGAGGCTGACGCCGACGACGTCGAAGCGGATCGAGCGGTAGCGGGGCGGCAGGTTCTCCGCCAGCCAGGCGCGTGCGAGCCGGCGCACCTGCATCTGCTTGCGCCGCCCGACGGCGTGCGCCGGCAGCACCGGGCCGGCCGCCGCGCCGGGCCGCGCCGTCTTCACCTCGACGAAGACGAGCGTTTCGCCGTCGATGGCGATCGCGTCGAGCTCGCCGAAGCGGGTCCGGCAGTTGCGGGCGAGGATCCGCAGCCCGAGGCGCTCGAGGTGGCGACAGGCGACCTCCTCGCCGATCCGGCCGGTCTCGAGCCGCGCCCTGGTCATCTACGTCCGTCCGTGCTCATGCATCGATGGTGGCTGCCCGCGATTCGTCCGTGGCGCACCGTTCGTGCCGGAATGCGCCGGGTTGACGACGAATCGGTGCCGACGGTGGACGTGAGATGAAGTTGGCGCCCCTGCGCGCGGGATTCGGCACACCGAGGGCACCACGCGTGCGCCGCCCGCCCCTAGCTTCGCCGGTGTGCTCGCACGGACCCGCACCCTGGCAATCGTCGGCGTCGACGCCGTCCCGGTCGATGTCGAGATCGACATCCATCGGGGCCTGCCCGCCTTCTCGCTCGTCGGGCTTCCCGACGCGGCGGTCCGCGAGGCGCGTGAGCGGGTGCGGGCGGCGCTCGTCAACTGCGGCTTCGACTTCCCGCTGCAGCGGATTACCGCGAGCCTCGCGCCGGCTGATCTCCGCAAGGCCGGGCCCGGGTTCGACCTCGCGATCGCGACGGCGATCATGATCGCCTCCGAACGACTTCCGGGTGAGGCGCTGGAGCGCTGGTGGCTGGCCGGCGAGCTCGCGCTCGACGGCACGATCCGGCCGCTCCCCGGCATCCTCGCGATGGCCGAGCGGGTGGAGCGTGAAGGCGCGGGCGGGCTCGCCGTCGCCGCCCCCAACGCCGCTGAGGCGGGGCTCGTCGAGCGCCTCGCGGTGGCGCCGCTCACATCGCTGCATGACCTGGTCGCGCTCGCGGCGGGAGAGATCGCCGCGCCGCCGCCGCCCGCTTCGTCGCCGGTGCCGGCAAAGCCGCTGCCCGATCTCGCCGACCTCAAGGGCCAGCCGAGCCTGCGCCGCGGGCTCGAGGTCGCCGCGGCGGGCGGTCACGCGGCGCTCGTCGTGGGCCCGCCGGGCGCCGGCAAGTCGCTCGCCGCGCGGCGGCTGCCCTCGATCCTGCCGCCGCTCTCGCGACGTGAGGCGATCGAGGCGACGAAGATCGCGAGCGTCGCGGGACAGCCCTGCCGCGACGGGGTCCTCGCCAGGCGACCCTTCCGGGCGCCGCATCACACGATCTCACCGGCCGGCCTCGTCGGTGGCGGCAGCCCGCCGCGTCCAGGCGAGATCACGCTGGCCCATCGCGGCGTCCTCTTCCTCGACGAGCTCGGCGAGTTCGCGCGCCCGGCGCTGGAGGCGCTGCGACAGCCGCTCGAGGACGGTGCGGTCACGATCTCGCGGGCGCGCGGCTCGGTTCGCTTCCCGGCCAGCTTCCAGCTCTTCGCCGCCGCCAACCCCTGTCCGTGCGGACACGGCGATGGATCGCCGCGCTGCAGCTGCAGTGCCGATCGCGTTCGCGCCTATGCAGCCCGGCTGAGCGGGGCCCTCGCGGACCGCTTCGACCTCGCGCTCGCGGTCGAGCAGCCGTCCGCGGCGGCGCTCGATGGCGATCCGGGCGAGTCGTCGGACGTGGTGGCGGGCCGCGTCATCGGCGCCCGCGAGGCGCAGCGGGAGCGGCTCGGCGAGGACCGCACCAACGCCTCGATGAGCGACCACGAGATCGCGGCGCTCACCGACCTCGATGAGGACGCACGCGCGCGGCTGATCGACGGCCACGCCAGCTCCCGCCTGAGCGGGCGCGGCTGGACCCGGGTGATCAAGGTCGCCAGGACGTGCGCCGACCTCGCCGGCTCGCGCTCGGTCGGCGCCGACCACGTCGACGAGGCGCTCTCGATGCGGCGCCGGGGTGCGCGGTGAGCGCCGCCTGCCCACGCTGCGCGCGGCGCGGCTTCCTGCTGGCCGCGCTGGCCGGGCACGTCGAGAAGGCGGTCGGGGCCAGGGCGGGGGAGCGATCGCGCGACCTGCTTGCGCTCGACGACGAGCGGCTCGCGAAGGCGCTCGCCCCGGACGACTGGCGGCGACGGCTCGTCGAGGCGGACCAGGCCGCGGCCAACGTCGCCGCGGTCGAGGGCTGGAGTGCCTGCGCGCACTCGACCCCGCTGCCGGAGGCCCTTGCCGTGCTCGGGGCCTCCGCTCCTCGGGCGATCTTCGGTCGTGGCGATCCCGGTCTCCTCGCCGGCGTCGAGCCCGAGCGTGCGGTGACGATCGTCGGCTCCCGCCGCGCCGGCGCCTACGGGCGCGAGGTCGCCTTCGAGCTCGCCCGGGCGCTGGCCGGAGCGGGGATCGTCGTCGTCAGCGGGCTCGCGCTCGGAATCGACGCCGCCGCCCACGAGGGCGCTCTGGCCGGGAGCGGCCGGACGCTCGCCGTGCTCGGCCCCGGCGCCGACCGCGCCTACCCGCGCTCGGCTCACGGGCTCTACCGGCGGGTGCTCGCGGACGGGGCGGTGGTCTCGGAGCTCGCTCCCGGCGCTCCGACGTTCCGCTGGGTGTTCCCCGCCCGCAACCGGCTGATGGCGGCGCTCTCGGGGATCACCGTCGTCGTCGAGGCGGCCGGCCGCTCCGGCTCGCTGATCACCGCCGAGATGGCGATCGACTGCGGTCGCGCGGTGGGCGCGGTTCCGGGACCGGTCAACTCGTGGCGCTCGAGCGGGACCAACCAGCTGCTCGCCGACGGGGCCGCGGTGGTCCGTGACGCCCGCGACGTCCTCGACGCCCTGCTCGGCCCCGGTGCCGTCGTCGCTTCGCCGCCGGGGCCGCGGCTCGATCCCGCCGCCGCCGCGGTCCTCGACGCCGTCGAGGCTGGGGCGGCGACGCCCGACGCGATCGCCGGCGCGAGCGGCCTCGACCTGCAGCCGGCGCTGCGTGCGCTGGCCGCGCTCGAGCGCGGCGGGTACGTGAGCGGCGATCACGCCGGCCGCTGGTCGCGGACGATGCAGCCGGCTCCGGCGGGCGAGCCGCGAGCAGCGGCAACGGCCGCGTAGGTACCGGTCCGGGACGGCTCGCCATCTAGGATCGGTCCGTGAGCCAGTCGCGAACACCGGTGGCGCTCGCGATCGCCGGCTCGGACTCCGGCGGTGGGGCCGGAATCCAGGCGGACCTCAAGGCCTTCGCGGCGGCCGGCGTCCACGGGACCACGGCGGTCACCGCGATCACCGCCCAGAGCACGGTCGGGGTGACGGCGATCCACCCGGTGCCGCCGGAGGTGATCGTCGCCCAGGTGGAGGCGGTTGCGAGCGACATCGGCGTCGATGCGGTGAAGGTCGGGATGCTCGGCACGGAGGCGACGATCGACGGGGTAGCCGCCGCGCTCGGCGCGGTCGGCGGGGTGCCGGTGATCGTCGACCCGGTGATGGTCTCCGAGAGCGGCGCCCGCCTCCTCGACGAGTCCGCGCATGATGCGCTGGTCGAGCGAATCCTGCCGCTGGCGACGGTCCTCACCCCGAACCTGCCGGAGGCGCGAGCCCTGGCCGGTGCGAGCGACGACGTCCCGGCCGCGGAGCTGGCCGCCGCGATCAGGCGTCTCGGCCCGGCGGCGGTGATCGTCACCGGCGGCCATGCCGACGGCACCGACCTGCTCGACGACGGCGCCGCACAGCTACCGATCCCCGGCCCGGTCCATCCCTCGGGCGCCGCCCACGGCTCCGGCTGCACGCACAGCTCGACCCTTGCGGCCCTGCTCGCGCTCGGCTTCCCGCTCCACGACGCGGCGGTCGAGGCCCGACGCCGCACCGGAGCTGCGGTCGCGGCCGGGCTCCGCGACATCGGCGCCGGAGCCGGACCGGTCGACGCGCTGGGCATCGCCGGCCGGCGACCGCGGCCGCCGCTGCCATAATCGGCCCATGAAGCTCGTTCGCATGAGACCCGGTCACGGCGACGAGCTGCTCGCGGAGGGGGATCCGGAGCTGGCGGAGGAAGAGGCGCGGCTGATCGAGGCGTTCCGCCGTCAGCTCGACCGCGGCCTCTGGGCGGCGGTGCCGACTCAAACGGCCGGCCACCGCGAGGCGCTGCACGTCCGGCACTTCGACGAAGTCCCGCGCGATGCCGAGCGGATCATCTTCATCCCGCCGGCGGTGGGCGGATGAGCGGGGTCGCGATCGCGGCGCTGGCGATCGTCTGCGTGGCGCTCGCCGCCGTCGCCTACGGTCCCGAACTGGCCCATGCCCGCCGCCGCCGGCGGCGGCGCGAGCCGGCGCAGCGCCGCCGGCCCCCGGACCTCCCCGATCCCGGCGAGGAGCTTCGGGCCGAGCGCCGGGCCGAGCGGCTGCTCGGCGAGGTGCTCGGAGCCGAGGCGCTCGAGGCCTACCGCGCCCTCGGCTTCCTGCACTGCTTCGGCGCCGGCGGCGACGGCCGCTCGTACGGCTACCTGATCTACCCGCATAAGCCGATCGCCAGCTTCGACGTCGCGACCGGCGAGCTCCTCAACGAGCATTGCGTGTCCTTCCCGGACCGCGAGGCGCCGGCGGGCGCGGGCCGGCTTCCCGACGCCGACGACGCGCTCGCGAAGTGGCTCGCCCTGCAGGCCGACGAGCGCGGACTGGTCAACGAGGCGAACATGCACCTGCCGGGCCGCCAGCTCGACCCCGATCACGTCCGTCGTGACATCGTCCGGCTCAGCGAGTGGACGAGCCGCGGAGCCGCCGCGCCCGAGGGAAACCTCGACGGCCCCGCCGCGGCCTGAGCCGACCCGCAACAATCACCGCCAGATGAGCGAGACCCGAGAACTCCCGCGCCCGCGCTCGGCCGCCGTCTTCGACGGTCCCGACCGGGCCGCCGCGCGCGCCTACATGAAGGGAATCGGCTTCGGCGACGAGGCGCTGAAGCGCCCGACGATCGGGATCGCCAACACCTGGATCGAGGCGATGCCCTGCAACTTCCACCTCCGGGGCCTCGCCGAGCACATCAAGGAGGGCGTGCGGGCCGCCGGCGGCACGCCGATGGAGTTCAACACGATCGCGATCTCGGACGGGATCACGATGGGCACCAAGGGGATGAAGAGCTCGCTGGTCAGCCGCGAGGTGATCGCCGACTCGATCGAGCTGACCGCGCGCGGCTACCAGTTCGACGCCCTGATCGCGCTGTCGGCCTGCGACAAGACGATCCCCGGCTGCGTGATGGCGCTCGCCCGCCTCGACATCCCCTCGCTGATGCTCTACGGGGGATCGATCGCGCCCGGCCGCTATCACGGCCGTGACGTGACGATCCTCGACGTCTTCGAGGCGATCGGCGGCCACGCCGCCGGCACCGTCACCGACGACGAGCTGCGCGAGCTCGAGGACGTGGCGAGCCCCGGCGCCGGCGCCTGCGGCGCCCAGTTCACGGCGAACACGATGGCCTGCGCGTTCGAGGCGCTCGGGATCTCGCCCGGCGGCTCGGCGATGGTGCCGGCCGAGGACGACGCGAAGGGGACCGTCGCCGAGAAGGTCGGCGAGCTGGTGATGAACGTGCTTGCCGAGGACCTGCGACCGAGCCGGATTATCACGAGGGAGTCGCTCGACAACGCGATCGCCTGTGTCTGCGCGTCGGGCGGCTCGACGAACGGGGTCCTGCACCTGCTCGCCGTCGCCCGCGAGGCCGGGATCCCTCTCGACATGTCCGACTTCGAGCGGATCTCGCGGCGGACGCCGCTCTTCGCCGACATGAAGCCCGGCGGCCGCTACGTCGCCACCGACCTCTACAGGGCCGGTGGCGTGCCGCTGATCCTCAGCCGGCTCTCCGAGGCCGGACTGCTCAGTCGCGACGAGATCACCGTCACCGGGCGGACGATCGGCGAGGAGGCGGATCGCGCCGACGAGGCCCCCGGCCAGGACGTCGACCGCCCGGTCGACGATCCGGTCAAGCCCCAGGGCGGGCTGGCGATCCTCCACGGCAACCTCGCCCCTGACGGCGCGGTCGTCAAGGTCGCCGGCACCGAGCGGATGGGGCAGACCGGCCCGGCTCGGGTGTTCGAGCGCGAGGAGGACTGCTTCGCGGTCGTCAAGGCGGGCGGGATCAACCCCGGCGACATCATCGTGATCCGCAACGAGGGTCCGACCGGCGGGCCCGGGATGCGGGAGATGCTGCAGGTGACCGCGGCGATTGTCGGCAGCGGCCACGGTGAGGACGTGGCGCTGATCACCGACGGGCGCTTCTCCGGCGCGACCCGCGGCCTGATGATCGGCCACGTCGCTCCCGAGGCCGTCAAGGGCGGCCCGATCGCCGCGATCCGCGAAGGTGACGCGATCACGATCGACGTCGAGGCCCGCCGGATCGACGTCGACCTCACCGACGAGGAGATCGCCGCCCGCGTCGCCGCCTACGAGCCGCCCGAACCCGCCTTCCCGTCCGGGGTGATGGCGAAGTACGCGGCCACGGTCTCGGGCGCCTCCGAGGGCGCCGTCACCGTCTGACCGGGCGCTGGCCGAGCCCGCGGCGGCCGTAGAGGCGCTCGCGAACTCTCATCTCGAGCTCGTCGGAGCCGGAGCGCGTGAGTTCCTCGCCGTCGGCCAACGGCTCCCCGCAGTGTTCGCACCGCGGTGGCGAGCGCCGGCCGGCGGCCCTGACGGTCGCCATGCCGCAGGACGGACAGCGCATGACCCTCATCGAGCTCGAGCCTACGGCGGCCGGCGCCGCCGCGCATCCGTGGCTGCTACGCAACATCTAGGCTGACCCGATGGGTGAGGCGCGTTTCGAGGAGCACGAGCTCGGGCTGAGCTGGCTCGCCGACCGGGACGAGCTGATGCAGCGCGCGAGCCATTGCCTCCGCCTCGGTGACGGCGCCGGCGGTGTCTGGGTGATCGACCCGGTCGACGTGCCGGGGCTCGACGAGCGGATCGCCGCCGTGACGAACGGCGACCCCGTCGCCGGCGTCCTCCAGCTCCTCGATCGTCACGAGCGCGACTGCGCGACCCTGGCCGATCGCTTCGAGGCCCCGCTGCACCGACTGCCGTACGCGGGCATCCAGGGCAGCGGGCTGGAGCCGGTCAAGGTGATCGACCATCGCCTCTGGCGGGAGGTCGCGATCCACTCGCCCGCAGACCGGGCGCTGATCGTCCCCGAGGCGGTCGGCACCGCGCCCTACTTCCGAGCCGGCGGCGAGTCGATGGGCATACACCCGATGCTTCGCCTGACGCCGCCTCGGCGTCTTGCCGACTTCGAGCCCGAGCACCTGCTCACCGGCCACGGGACCGGTATGCACGGACCCGGTACGGCCGCGGCGCTCGCCGACGCCCTCGCCGGCTCGCGGCGGCGCCTGCCGGCGGCCCTCGCCGCCGTCGTCAGGAGTCGCTGACGTCGGCGTCGCGGGCGCAGAAGTCCGCGAGCAGGCGGTTGAACCGGGTCGGTCGCTCCGCCATCGGCGCGTGGCCGCAGTCCTCGAAGACGACGAGCTCGGCGCCGGGGATCCGCTCGAGGAAGCCGGCGGCGTCACGAGCCGGGACGACGAGGTCGTCGCGGCCCCAGACGATCAGGGTGGGGACGCGGATGCGCTCGAGCCGCTCGAGCAGGTCGTAGCCGGTGAGCGCGGCGACGGCGGGCACGAAGCCCGGCGCGCCCAGCGAGGGCGTCATGAACTCGACGAGCAGCTCCCTGCGCAGCTGCTCCGGGTGGCGCATCACCCTGCCGAAGGCGAGCTCACGCAGCCCGGGTCGCTTCATCGACGTCAGATCGACCCGGCGCAGGAGCGGGTTGGCAGCGACGCTCATCCGGGCGCTGGCGAGGACCGGGCCGCGGCGCATCGTCGCGTGGCTGATC
Organism: Solirubrobacterales bacterium; assembly: GCA_035695265.1. Taxonomy (GTDB): domain Bacteria; phylum Actinomycetota; class Thermoleophilia; order Solirubrobacterales; family 70-9; genus RHKX01. The sequence goes on along the minus strand of DASSEM010000047.1, from coordinate 2,388 downwards.
CCCGCCGAGGAGACGAGCACGAGCCGCTCGACCCACTCGGGCTCGCCGACCGCGACCTCGGCGGCGATGAAGCCGCCCATCGAGTTGCCCACCAGGGTGCAGGCGCCGGTGCCGAGCTCCGTGCAGAGCTCGCCGACCAGCTCGCCGTAACCGGGAATCGAGATCGGCATCGCAGGCATCGGCGTGGCGCCGAAGCCGGGCAGGTCGAAGGCGATCGCGCGATACCCGCGCGCCGCCATCGCCGTGAGATTCTCGAGCCAGTTCTGCCAGCAGCCGCCGAGCCCGTGCACGAAGACGATTGCCGGCCCCTCGCCGATCTCCACGCAGTTGACCGGCGTGCCGCCCGCCTCGACGGTCCGCAGGTGCTCGCGCCAGTCGATCCGCAGCCACTCGGGATCGGGATTCCCGTATGGGTCGGGCCCGTCTGCGGGGGTCGGCTCGACCCCGGTGATCCGCGCGTAGGGATAGGTGACCGCGCGTGGCTCGCGCTTGCGCGTGCGGTCGCTGGTCGGCTCCGTCCCGGCCATGGCTGGACCCTAGATGACCGATCCCCGCACACGATGCGGACGGCGCACAGGTGCGATGATCCTGACGATGGCCCCGCGCAACACCTCGCTCGCGCACGGCCCCAGCCCGGGCGACGAGGCCGGGGCGGAGCTCGATGCCACCGAGCGCGAGCGGATGCGCTCGCTTCTGCCCGCGATCGAGCCAGAGCGCCGGATCGATGATTGGGGTCGTTCCGAGCGCGTCGAGGGAGTCTTCGACGCGACGCTGGTCGAGTTCTTCTACCGCTACTGGTTTCGCTGCGAGGTCGAGGGCGTCGAGAACGTCCCCGAGGACGGCGGCGCCCTGCTCGTCTCCAATCACGCCGGGGCGTTGCCTCCCGACGCGGCGATGATCGGCAAGGCGATCCGCGACGAACACCCACGACCGCGGCCGCTGTACATGACCGTCGAGCACTTCTTCAAGGGCTATCCGGGCTTCTCGGCGCTGCTCCCGAAGATCGGCTGCGTGCCCGCTCACCCGGCCAACGTCCATCGCCTGCTCTACGACGAGGGGCAACTCGTGCTCGTCTTCCCCGAGGGGAGGAAGGGCACCGAGAAGCTCGTCAAGGACCGCTACAAGGTGCGGCGGTTCGGCCGCGGCGGCTTCGTCGAGGCGGCGATGCGCGCCGAGGCCAGGCTCGTGCCGGTCTGCGTCGTCGGTGCCGAGGAGGCGGCGCCAGTCTTCGCGCAGTCGAAGCTCCTGCAGAAGGCGACCGGGCTCCTCTACTTCCCGCTCACCCCGACGTTCCCGTGGCTCGGCCCGGCGGGCATGCTCGGCTACCTGCCCGCCAAGTTCAAGATCCGCTTCCTCGACCCGATCGACACCACCCGGATGGGCTCGCAGCCCGCCGAGGACAAGGCGCTCGTCCAGTCGGTCGCGCAGGAGGTCCGGGCGCGAATCCAGGAGAACCTGCAGGAGATGGTCGCCCGGCGCAGGTCGGTATGGCTCGGATGAGCGACGGGGTCGAGGTCACGACCACGCGCCCCGCCCGTCGCCGTGTCCTGATCACGGGCCTTTCGAGCTACTGGGGCGGCCGCCTCGCGCAGGCGCTCGAGTCGTTCGCCGAGATCGAGGCGATCGTCGGCGTCGACTCCCGCGATCCGACCCGCGAGCTCGAGCGGACCGAGTTCGTGAAGGTCTCCGATCAGCACAGCCTGATCCAGCGGATCGTCCGCGCCGCGCGGATCGACACCGTGATCGACGCCCGCCTCGTCGTCGACACGGTGACGACCTCGCGGCGGCGCGCCCATGAGAGCAACGTGATCGGGACGATGAACCTGCTGGCGGCCTGCGCCGGCGAGGGTTCGCCGGTCCGCAAGCTGATCTTCAAGTCGTCGGGTCACGTCTACGGCTCGGCGCAGGCCGATCCCGCCTTCTTCACCGAGGCGATGGCCCGAGCACAGCCGCCGCCGACCCCGATCGAGCGCGACATCGCCGACGCCGAGGCGTCGGTGATCGACTTCGCCGGAAAGCAGCGCGACGTCGACGTGACGGTGCTCCGCTGCAGCAACGTCCTCGGCCCGGACGTGACGACCTCGTTCACGCGCCTGCTGTCGCTGCCGCTGGTGCCGATGATCGCCGGCTTCGACCCGCGCCTGCAGTTCGTTCACGAGGACGACATCGTGCACGCCCTCGAGCACGCCACCGTCAACCGCATCCCCGGTGTCTTCAACGTCGCCGCCGACGGCGTCCTCGCCCTCTCGGAGATCGTCGGCCTGCTCGGCAAACGGCCACTGCCGGTCCTGCCGCCCTGGGGGGCCGGACTGCTGAACGTGCCGCTGCGCGCGCTCCGGGTCCAGATCCCGCCGGAGATGCAGGGGATGCTCCGCTTCGGCCGCGGCA
>DASSEM010000046.1:0-16697 GCA_035695265.1 Solirubrobacterales bacterium | reverse complement strand
GATCTCGGAGCGGATCTGACCGATCCGGCCCTCGATCTGCGCCTTCTCGCCGGCGCCGTCGATGATCGTCGTCGTGTCCTTGCTGACGACGACGCGGCGGGCCTTGCCGAGCTGGCTGAGCTGGGTGTTCTCCAGCTTCAGCCCCATCTCCTCGGTGATCACCTCACCGCCCGAGAGGATCGCGATGTCCTCGAGCATCCGCTTGCGGCGATCGCCGAACCCGGGCGCCTTGACCGCAACACCGGTGAAGGTGCCGCGGAGCTTGTTGACGACCAGCGTCGCCAGCGACTCACCCTCGACGTCCTCGGCCACGATCACGAGCGGCTTGCCGCCCTGCATCGTCTGCTCGAGGATCGGCAGGATGTCGCGGACCGAGCCGATCTTCTGGTTGGCGATCAGGATGTAGGGGTCCTCGAGCACCGCCTCCATGCGGTCCTGGTCGGTGACCATGTACGGCGAGATGTAGCCCTTGTCGAACTGCATCCCCTCCGTGAACTCGAGCTCCATCCCGAAGGTCTGGCCCTCTTCGACGTTCACGACGCCGTCCTTGCCGACCTTCTCGATCGCGTCGGCGATGATGTCGCCGATCTCGTCGTCGGCCGCCGAGATCGAGGCGACGCGGGAGATCTGCTCCTTGCCGCCGACCTCCTTCGACTGCTTCTCGCGCAGGTTCTCGACGACCTGGTTGACGGCCGACTCGATTCCCTTGCGAAGCGCCAGCGGGTTGGCCCCGGCGGCGACGTTCTTGAGGCCCGAGCGGACGATGGTCTGCGCGAGCAGCGTCGCCGTCGTGGTCCCGTCGCCGGCGACGTCGTTGGTCGCCGTGGCGACCTCGCGGACGAGCTGAGCGCCCTGGTTGGCGAACACGTCCTCGATCTCGATCTCGCGGGCGATCGTGACGCCGTCGTTCGTGATCGTGGGCGCGCCGAACTTCTTGTCGAGGACGACGTAGCGACCCTTCGGGCCGAGCGTCACCTTGACGGCGTCGGCGACCGCGTCGACCCCGTCCTGCAGGGCGGTACGCGCGTCGGCGCCGTACTTGAGCTCCTTGTGAGCCATATCAGTGATTCCTCCTGATGCTGTGTTTCGGTCGGAAGGCGGGTGGTCGCTACTCGACCTTGGCGAGGACGTCCGACTCGCGCAGGACCAGCAGGTCCTCGCCGTCGACCTTGACCTCGGTGCCGCCGTACTTGCTGTAGAGGACGACGTCGCCGGCCGCCACGTCGAGCGGGATCCGCTTCTCCCCGTCCTCGTCCCAGGCGCCGTCGCCGACGGCGAGGACCTCGCCCTTCTGCGGCTTCTCCTTGGCGGTGTCGGGGAGCACGATGCCGCTGGCGGTCGTCTCCTCCTCTTCGACCGCCCGGACGATCAGGCGGTCACCCAAGGGCTTGAGCTTCATGCGTAGTTACCTCCGTTGAGGGTTGTGCTTCGATGGTCGAGAAAGTCTCTCGTGGCCCTAGTTTGGCACTCCGGGGTTGAGAGTGCCAAGGAGCCGCTGGCGAGTCTAGCGGGCGCTGGACGGCTGTCAAGCGGCGGCGCGGATCTCAGTCACCGGCACTGAGATCGTAGCCCCGGCTAGCTTGATGCGAGCAGTCGGCAGCCGAGCCGGCGGGCAAGGCCCTCCCCGCCCCAGCGCATCACCTGGTCGTGGTTCCAGCGGAAGGCCGACGCCGCGAGCGGCGCGAGCGCGTTCATCCACGGCTTCGTCGTCCGCACGTTCCACTCATAGAGGACCGCGGTGGCGCCGTCCTGTTCATAGAGGCGCCAGCGACCGGTCCCCTCGAGCCCGCCGCTCGCGTCGCCTTCGAGCGCGACCGGGCGCTCGACCCGGGTCGAGACGATCTCGAAGCGGACCGGGTAGGGGATCCGGCTGCGCCACGTGTAGCGGCCGCGGCGGCCGACGCCGCATGGCGTCCCCGGGTCGACCTCGGTCGCCTCGACGACGCCGCGCCACCAGGTCGGCCACTCGTCCGAGTCCCAGATCGCGTCCCAGACCTCCTCGCGGGACGCGTCGAGAAGCCAGGCGGTGAGGAACTCGTAGGTCGCCATCGCGCCGCAGCGACGTCCCTCAATTGCGCGAAGGGGTCTCGCCGTTGCCGAAGCTCGACTGCGGGCGCTCGACGATCTGCGAGAAGCGGATCACCGTGACGACGTCGTCGGGCTCGACCGGGCGGCCGTAGATCTGCTCGAGGAAGTTGACCGTGTCGTCGAGCCGGCGGAACTCCGGGTTGTCATGCTCGACGTCGCGCGGCGAGAGGTCCTTGACCTTCTTCACCTCGACGTCGTCGATCACCGCCGCGAAGATCTTCTCGCGTGGGCCATGGCGGTAGCCGACGGTGATCCAGACGACCTGGCCCCGGTCGTACTTGCGGGTCTTGTCCCCGAGCCGGATCGTCGCGGTCTTCCGCCCCCGTTTGAGCTGGTCGACGAAGACCGGCGAGTAGAAGTTGAGGACATACAGCGCGCTCATCCGCAGCGGAGCCTATCGGCAGGATCGCCGGCGGGAGAGCTCTCGTGCCCGTTCGCTGTCGCCACGCAGGTCGCCGGCACATGGGCGGTGGTTTGGCACGGAGGGGGAGGATTCGGGTGTGTTCGCTGATTGCGGTGCCGCGAGCCGGCGGTCGTTGCCGCCGAGGTCCTGGGTGGCGGATTTGTCCCATCTGATGGGACTTGTCTGCCTCGGAGCCGCCGCGCAGCGGAACCGGTCAAAGCAACACACAACGGTCCGAGGGAAGCGGACGCGAAGCGGAGCATTCCCTCGGGGTGATCCCTAGAAGATGTACGCCCGGAGGCGGTGGGGCTCGAGCACCGTCACCCGGCCACGGCCGACGCGGACGACCCCGGCCCGCTCGAGGACGGCGAGGAAGCGGCTGACGCTCTCGCGCGAGGTGCCGGCGAGCTGCGCGAGGTCGGCCTGGTTCATCCGGATCGTCACTCCGTCACGCCCCGGTTCTGGGTCCTCCTCGGAGACGAGCTGGGAGAGCACGCCGGCGACCCGGCTCGGCACGGTCTGGAACGACTGCCGGCTGATCCGCTCGTTCGTCTCGCGCAGGCGCTTGGTCAGCGCGACGACCAGCTTCGCGGTGATCCCCGCGTTGCGCTCGAGCAGACCCCTCATGTCGGCGGCCGAGACGGCGAGCAGGTCGACGTCGGTGAGCGCCTCGACGCTGGCCGAGCGGACGCCGCCGTCGATCATCGCCAGCTCGCCGACCAGCTCGCCGGGCCCGAGCGTCGCGAGTGCGATCGCACGGCCGTCGGAGTGCTCCCGCGTCACCCGCACCTCGCCGGAGCGGATCACGTAGCAGGCATCGCTCGTGTCACCCTCGTGAAACACGCGGGCACCCTTCGGGAAGGACCGCGGGATCGCGACCTGCGCGATCCGCTGGAGCTCATCCTGCTCGAGATCGGACAGCAGCGGGACGCGAGCGAGCAGCCCGGCCGCGCTTGCGTCTTCCTCGCCCATGCGGGCGATTATCGCTAGCGGCGCCCGATCATGGGTCGCCGGCGACCAGCGAACTTTGGCGGCGAGGATCCTGGACCCGGGCCTCAGCGCTGACAGTCCGCGCACCAGTAGGTGACGCGGTTGTCGTCGCCCTGGCCGCGGGTCTCGATCCGGCCGCCGCAGCGCCGGCACGGCCGCGGGGCGCGGCCGTAGAGCTGCTTCGGGCGGTTGCCGGTCGCGAGCGTCGCCGACATGACACGCGCGGCCGCGTCGACGATGGCCCGCGCCTCCTCGGGCTCGAGCTCGGCGACCCGGCGCCACGGACTGACCCCCGGCAGGAAGCAGGCCTCGACCCTGATCACGTTGCCGATCCCGGCGATCAGCGCCTGGTCGAGGAGCGCCTCGCCGACCGGGGTCGTCGGCTCGTAGGCGAGCAGCCGCGCCGCGGCGGCGGCGGGATCGAACCCGGGCGCGAGCGGGTCGGGGCCGAGCCGGAGCAGGACCGGGTCGTTCCGGGCCCGGGCCGCGCTCGTCATTCGCAGGAGCTTGCCGCCGCGCTGGCTCGCGATCGCGGCGCCGCTTGCGAGCACGAGCCACGGGCGCCCGCGCGGCATCTCGCCGTCGCCACGAACCTGCCAGCGGCCGTTGATCCCGAGGTGGCTGTGGACGACGACGTCGCCGGAGAAGTGAAGGAGCAGGTGCTTGCCGCGGGCCTCGACGCTCTCGAGGGTCCGGCCGGCGAGCTCACCGGCGCGGTCGTGGAGCGGCGAGCGGGCGCTCGGCGCCGTCGCGGCCTCGATCTCCCTGCCGGTCAGCGCCGCCTCGAGGCGGGTCGCAATCCGGTGGATCGTGTCGCCCTCAGGCATTGATTTCGCCGCGGCGAAGCGTAGGATCGTCGGCGTGGGAGGACCGCGAACAGCCATGGTGATCGCGCTCCTCGCGGCGCTCCTCGCGCTGCCGGCGATCGCGTCCGCCGCGCCGGGTCCACGGGTCGTCGAGCTCCACTACTTCGTCCGCGACGACGGCATCCTGCCCCACACGGTGCTGCAGGCCCGCGTCCGCCGCGCCGACTCGGTCCGATTCGCGACCGTCTTCCACGGCAAGCACGCAGCGGCGCCGGCCCGGCGCGACGGCGGCGAGTGGGAGCTCCGGCACAAGGACGGCGGCAAGGTCTACCGGCTGATCCGTCGCTCGATCAACCGCCGCGGGTCGGCCTCCGTCCGCGTCAGAGCGCGCAGCGACGAGGGATCCGACCGCGTCAAGCTGAAGATCCGCGCCGCCGAGTGCTCGATGGATCCACCCTTCTACCCGCTCGACTGCACGATCCATCGCTGAGCGCGCCGGCCCGGTCAACACCTAGGGCTTCAGCTTGCGGCCGGTCTGAAAGAGCCACTGCGCCCACGCGACCATGCCGACCGCGACCAGCGCCGTGAATCCGAAGGCGAGGCCGACCTCGACGTCGCCGGTGCCGAGAAACCCGTAGCGGATCGCATCGACCATGTAGAAGATCGGGTTCGCATGCGAGAGCTCCTGCCACGGGGAGGGCAGGATCGCGATCGAGTAGAAGACGCCGCCGAGGAAGGTGAGCGGCAGGATCAGGATGTTGTTGATGAAGCTGTGGTGGTCGAAGCTCTGCGCGTAGACGCCGACGACCACGCCGAGCGCCGCGAAGAGGACGACGAGCAGCAGCGCCGCGACGATCAGGTGGGCGGGCCGCTCGATCGGCGCGCCGGTCAGCGGCAGGGCGATGAGGACGAGCGCGACCCCGATCGTTAGCGAGCGGAAGATGCCGCCGAGCATGTAGCCGAGGTTCATCTGCCAGGGGTGCATCGGCGAGGCGAGGACGTCGTTTATGTAGCGGTCGTTCCGGGCCTGCAGCAGGCTCGATGAGTTGTTCGAGAACGCCGCTTGAGCCATCGCCATGGCGATCAGACCGGGGACGATGAAGACGTCGTAGTCGAAGCCGTCGATGCCCTCGATCCGGCTGCCGAGCGAGAGCCCGAAGACGAGGATGAAGAGCGCCGAGGAGACGACCGGGGCGAGGATCGTCTGCGTCCAAAGACGGGTGACGCGACGGCACTCGCGGAGCACCAGCGCCCGCATCGAGCGGCCCGGCCGGGGCGTCGGATAGGCGGCCGCGGCCGCGGCCGGAGCGGCGCCGAGCCGGTCGGTCGCGCTCACCGCTCCTCCTCCTCGGCCGCGAGCACCGCCGGCAGCGACGTCGAGACCGTCTGCAGGTAGACCTGCTCGAGCGAGGTCGCGTCGTAGCGCCGCTTCAGGCCGTCGGGGGTGTCGCGGGCGACGATCCGCCCGCCCGCGATCAGCGCGATGTCCTCGCAGAGCGACTCGGCCTCCTCGAGGTAATGGGTGGTGAGCAGGATCGTCGTCCCCCGGCGATGCAGCAGGCGGATGTAGCTCCAGAGGTCGTGGCGGAGCTCGATGTCGACGCCGGCGGTCGGCTCGTCGAGGATCACGAGCAGCGGCTCATGGAGCAACGCGCGGGCGAGGAGCAGCCGCCGCTTCATCCCGCCGGAGAGCTTCGAGGTGCGGACGTGGGCCTTCGCGCGGAGGTCGAAGACGTCGATCATCTCGTCGGCCCGCTCCGCGGCCGCCTCGCCCGCCATCCCGAAGTAGCCGCCGTGGTAGACGAGCGACTCGCGGACGGTCAGGAAGCGGTCGAGGTTCGGGTCCTGCTCGGCGACCCCGACGAGGCGCCTGGCCTCCATCGAATCGTGCTCGAAGCCGAACACGGAGATCCGGCCGCCGCTGGTCCGGATCAGGTTGCAGACCGAGTTGATCAGCGTCGTCTTGCCGGCGCCGTTGGGGCCGAGCAGGCCGAAGAACTCGCCGGCCGGCACCTCGAGGTCGAGTCCCTCGAGGCCCACGGTCCCGTCGTCGTAGGTCTTCGAGAGGTCCTCGATCGTCAATGCGGGAGTCTCGGCGCTCACCCCACTCAGATTAGGCGCGGCTGCTAGAAGGCGTCGATGCGACTGATTCCCCTCGACCACCCGATCCCCGACGGGATCGACCACGAGCGCTTCCGGCTGCGGATCCTCACCGTGGACGACCTGATCAAGGACTACGAGGCGGTGATGAGCAGCGCCGAGCGGCTCCGCGAGCGGTTTCCGCTCTGGGGCTGGCCCGACCCGGGGATGACGATCGCCGACGACCTGATCGACCTCGGCTGGCACCAGAAGGAGGCGCAGCTACGGCGCTCGTTCAACTACGCCGTGATGGCCCCCGACGAGCGGCGGCTGCTCGGCTGCGTCTATGTCGACCCGCCCGAGAAGCAGGGCGCCGACGCCGAGGTCCACCTCTGGGTCCGCGCCGACGAGGAGGACGGCGACCTCGAGCAGGTCCTCGAGGCCGAGGTGCGAGCGTGGCTCGGCGCCGAGTGGCCGTTCGAGACGATTCGCTGGCCCGGCCGCGAGATCCCCTGGGATGAGTGGGAGCGGCTGCCCGACGCCTGAGCCGGCCGCGCGGCGACCCGAGCAGGCCGGATCCGTTGCCTGTGCAACGCTGCGCCGGTGGCTGGACGTGAGGGAGTGACCGGGCCCGCACGCGGAAACGGCTCGTCGCAGTTCGAGCCCCGCGTGCTCGCGCGGCGCTCGATCCCCGCCTTCGTCGCGATCGCCGTCCTGATCCTGGTGGCGCTGCTCGCCCCCGGGCTCGACGAGGTCCGCGACCTGCTCCCGGACGCAGACCCGGGCTGGATCGCGGTCGCGATCGGCTTCGAGGCGCTCTCATTCGCCTCCTACATCGTCATGTTCGCCCCGGTCTTCTGCCACGGGCTGGGCTGGCGGCGGAGCTGGCAGATCGGCGGCTCGGAGCTCGCCATGGGCTCGATCGTGCCGGCGTCCGGCCTCGGCGGGCTCGCGCTCGGCGCCTGGGTCCTCCACGAGGGCGGCATGGACGGCGACCGGATCGCCCGCCGCTCGGTCGCCTTCTTCCTGATCAAGAGCTCGGTCAACTTCGCGGCCGTCGCGGTGATCGGGCTGCTGATGTTCGCGGGCTGGTTCGGGGTCGACGAGCCCTGGACGCTGACCCTGCTGCCGGCGTCGATGTCGATCGCGCTGATCACGGCGGTCCTGCTCGTGCCGCGCTTCGGACCCGGTCCGGATCCCGGCGCCGGCGCCTCCCGGGCGACACGCTTCATGGCCGCCTCGCGGCGCGCCCTGATCAGCGGAACCGGCACCGCGATCGAGATCGTCCGCTCCGGCAACGCTCGCGTGATCGCCGGCGCGATCGGCTACTGGGCTTTCGACAACGCGGTGCTCTGGGCGACGTTCCACGCCTTCGGCTACACGCCGGAGATCTCGATCGTCCTGATGGGCTACCTGATCGGCCAGCTCGGAGGCCTGCTGCCGATCCCCGGCGGAATCGGCGGGATCGACGGCGGCCTGATCGGCACCCTGATCGTCTACGGCGCGCCGGCCGCGATCGTCACCGCCGCCGTCCTCGCCTACCGCGTGATCCTCTTCTGGCTGCCCCTCCTCGTCGGCGGCCTGGCGTTCTTCGACCTCCGACGCGACATGCCCCGCGACGGCGAGCTCGCGACCTGCGAGGCGGCCGCGACGGCGGCCGCGGCACGGTAGGTCGGCGGCCGCTCGTAGCCTGTCGCCGGTGCGAACCCGCTTCGCGACCCTTCTCCTGCTCGCCGCCGTGCTCCTTGCCGGGGCGGTCGCGGCCGCAGCGGCGCCGACCCCGCGCGGGGTCGGCTTCGAGCTGCGCCACACGTCGATCTCGCCCAAGCATCCGACCTTCGACGGCAAGCGCAAGATCCGCCTCCACTACGGCTTCAGCGCGAAGCGTCCCGTCGATCTGCGAATCGAGGTCCGGCGGGCGCATGGCGACAAGGTCGTCCGCACCTACCGGGAGCGCGAGGCCCGCCCGGGCCGGCGCCTGGTCCGCGTCTGGAACGGATTGAGCCGGCGCGGCAGGGCCGCCGACGGCGGCCGCTACGAGTTCCGGGTGGGCCCGGCCGGGGGAGCGATGAGGTTCGCCGGCCGGTTCCGGCTCCGCACCCACGTCTTCCCGGTCGCCGGCCCGCACGGGAGCCGCGGCGCGATCGGCGAGTTCGGCGCGCCCCGCAGCGGCGGCCGCGTGCACGAGGGCTTCGACATCACCGCCGATTGCGGCACCCGGCTGCGCGCGGCGCGCGGCGGCGAGGTCAAGCGGGTCGGCTACGACCCGGTCCTGTACGGCTACTACGCCCTGATCAACGGGCGCAAGACCCGCCAGAGCTACTTCTACTCGCACCTGATCGCCCCGCCGCCGGTCGCCCGGCGCGAGCGGGTGCGGACCGGCGAGCACGTCGGTCGGGTCGGCAGGACGGGCAACGCCGCCACCACCCCCTGCCACCTCCATTTCGAGGTGCGGATCGACGGCCGGCCCGTCGATCCCGCGCCGTACCTGCGGGATTGGGACGGGTAGCGCGGCCGGCCCCGACCTGCGAAGATCATCGCCGGAGACAGCTTCCGGCAGTCGAGGGACGGAGTACACGATGGAGCCGACCGTCGCACCCAGCAACGAGGAGGAGGTCGAGGCCTGGAGCGGGGTCCTGTTCGACCGCTGGGTCCAGTTCCGCGACGTCGTCGCGGTCCAGATCAACCCGTTCTCGCAGGAGGCCTACCGAATCTGCGAGCCGGCGCCGGGCGAGCGCGTGCTCGACATCGGCTGCGGGCTCGGCGAGACGACCATTCAGCTCGGCGAGCTGGTCGGCCCTGACGGCGAGGTCGTCGGGATCGATGCGGGTGAGCGCTTCATCGAGCTGGCCCGGAGCGAGGCGCCGGAGCGCGGCGCGACCAACGTCAGCTACGAGGTCGGCGACGTCCAGGTCGCCGACCTCGGCGATGGCTTCGACCTCGCGTTCTCCCGCTTCGGGACGATGTTCTGCACCAACCCGGTCGCCGCGCTTCGCAACGTCCGCGAGTCCCTCGTCCCCGGTGGCCGCCTCTGCATGATCGTCTGGAGGCGCAAGCTCGACAACGAGTGGCTGCACCGCGGCGAGCTCGTCGCCGAGCAGCATCTCGAGCGGCCGGAGGAGACCGACGAGCCGACCTGCGGGCCGGGGCCGTTCTCGATGGCGAACGCCGACACGACGACCGACGTGCTCAAGCACGCCGGCTACGAGCGGATCAGCGCGCATCGCTACGACCGGGATTACCGGCTCGGCGACGACCTCGACCAGGCGATCGAGCCGGTGATGGCGATCGGGCCCGCGGGCGAGCTGATCCGCCTCGCCAAGGACGACGCCGAGCGCATGCGCGAGACGCTCGAGGCCGAGCTCCGGGAGGCGTACGCGGACTGCGTCCGCGACGACGGCGTCTACGCGCCGGCGTCGGTCTGGATCTTCACAGCCCGGGCACCGGCCTGAGCCTTCAGGGCGCCGCGACCAGCCGTCGCGGTTGCCGCTCGAAGCCGGCGTCGATCAGCGTCTGCTCGGCCTCGTGGCCCAGCGCCGGCTCGCCGTCGATCCGCTCGATTCCGAGCCGCGGAAGCTGCCGAGCGCCGATCGCGGCGACGACCACCGCGATCGCCTCGGCGAAGCCGTCGCCGTCGAGGCGGGCGAGGCGCAGCAGGCCCTTCCCGCCGCGCTCGAGGTAGAGCACCGGCTCGCCGCTTCTGAGGACGACGTAGGCACCGGCGACCCGGCTCGGCCGCCGGCCGCCCCGGCCCTCATCGGTCGCATCGTCGCCGGGCGGCCGCGGCCAGGCGAGGCTCGCGCCGTAGGGCTGGGCCGGGTCGGTGGCGGCGAGGACGACATGCTCGGCGTCGACCCGGGGCAGCGAGCGCAGCCGCTCGACCGCGCCGGCGAGCGCGAACTGGGCGCCGCCGAGCCCCTCGACGAAGTAGCCGCGGCGCGCGGTGCCCAGCATCTCGAGGTTCGAGAGCTCGCCGTAGAGGGCCGAGAAGCCACCCGGGACGCCTTCGGCGAGCACGGTCTCGCGGGTGACGATGCCGTAGCGCTCGAGCATCAGCTCGGCCTGGGCGCGCAGGCGCGGGCCCGAGGCGGGCGCATCGCGGAACAGCTCCGCGGTCAGCGACCAGCGACCGGCGACCGCCTGCCCGGCCGCGTTACGGCGCGAGCTGAAGCGCCGCCCGCGGCGAGCGGCCGCGGCCTCCGACGCCTTCAGCCGCGGGGCCCGGAGCGGCGCGACGGCGTCGTTTGTCACCTCGCCCGCCCAGGCGAGGTCCCAGAGCGCGGCGTGAAGGTCCTCGCGCTCGATCCCCCCGTCACCGCCGAGATCGGCGACGAGGTCGAGCCAGAAGCACGGCCGCGCCGCGAGCAGCTCGCGGATCGCGTCGTGGATCTCGCCCTCGGGGCGCTCGAGCTTCGCGTTCGCCGGCGGCGGGCCGGCGATCCGCACGTCCTCGCGGAAGTAGAAGGCGACCCGGCCGGTGCGGCCGACCGGGCCGGCGCCGATCCAGACGATCTCGCCTCCGGTCGAGAGCTGGTCGAGCCAGGTCTGCGAGTAGGCGCCGAGCCGGCGCGGGAGGACGTCCCGCTCCCAGACCTCCGGGGTCAGGGCCACCCCCTGCAGCGGCACCAGGACCTCGCGCAGCCGGTCGGGGCCGGCGCCGGCGGCGCGGAACGCGTCGACGTTCTGCCAGGAGACGAGGAACCGGGCGAGCTCGGCGGTGTCGGCGGCCTCGACCTCCTTGCGGAGGACGGCGAGGCTGGCGCGGCGGAGGCGGCGGAGGACGTCGGGATCGCACCACTCGCGCTCGCTGCCGCCCGGCAGGAGCTCGCCGCGGACGAGCTCGCCGGCAGCCTCGAGCCGCTTCAGTGCCGGGGTCGGGTCGGTGCCGTAGCGCCGCTGCGCTTGCGCGGTGGGGAACGGGACGTGGGTGCGGGCGTAGCGCCGCAGCAGGGTCTCCATCGGCTCGGCGACCGTCTCGAGGAACGCATCGGGAAGCCCCGAGGGGACCGGCACGCCGAGCGCGTCGCGATAGAGGCCGCCGTCCTCGGAGGCGATCCAGCGCTCCTCACCGGCGATCCGCACCTTGACCGCGCGCCGCTCGGCCTCGAGCTTGGCGAGCATCGATTGGGCCGAGTAGCCCTCGGCGACGCGCCCGTCCGCCTCGTCGTCGGTGAGATCGCCGAGCCGGCGCAGGATCACCTGGAGCTGGTCGCGGTCGGTGGCCCGCGCCTGTTCGACCCGGTGCTGGAGCGAGTCCTCGACGTCGGCGAGCGCAACCGGGTCGATCAGCTCGCGGAGCTCCTCCTGACCAAGCAGCTCGCGCAGCAGGTCGCGGTCGAGGGCGAGGGCGGCGGCACGGCGCTCGGCGTTCGGCGTGTCGCCCTCGTACATGTAGGTCGCGACGTAGTCGAAGAGCAGCGAGGAGGCGAACGGGGAGGCGGACTTCGTCTCGACCTCGACCAGCGAGAGCCGCCGCGACTTGAGGTCGCGGAGGATCTCGGCGAGGGCCGGCAGGTCGAGGACGTCGCGGAGGACCTCGCGGTAGGTCTCGAGCGTGATCGGAAAGCGCGGGAAGTCCTTGGCGACCTCGAGCAGCGACTGCGACTTCAGCCGTTGCTGCCAGAGCGGCGTGCGCTTGCCCGGGTAGGCGCGGGGGATCAGGAGCGCCCTTCCGGCCGCCTCGCGGAAGTGCGAGCCGAAGAGCGCCGTGCCGGAGAGCTCGCCGACGATCAGGTCCTCGACCTCGTCGGGCTCGAGCAGGACGATCTCCGAGTCCGGGGCCCGGTCGGAGTCCGGGAGGTGGATGACGATCCCGTCGTCGGACCAGATCGCGTCCGCCTCGAGCTCGAGCTCGGCGCGGATCCGGGCGGCGAGCGCCAGCCCCCAGGCGGCGTGGACGCGACCGCCGAACGGCGAGAGCACGCAGAGCCGCCAGTCGCCGATCTCGTCGCGGAAGCGCTCGACGACGATCGTCTGGTCGGATGGGACGACGCGGGTCGCCGCCTGCTGCTCGCGCAGGTAGGCGACGAGGTTCTCGGCGGCCAGCCGGTCGAGGTCGTATCCGGACGCGAGCTCCTCCGGATCGGCCGCTACGGCCTCGCGTGAGAACTCGCCGATCGCGCGACCGAGCTCGACCGGACGGCCGACGCCCTCGCCGCGCCAGAACGGGACCGCGCCCGGGACCCCGGGTGCCGGGGTGACGATCACCCGGTCGCGGGTGATCTCCTCGATCCGCCAGGACGAGGCGCCGAGCAGGAAGACCTGGCCCGCCCGTGCCTCGTAGACCATCTCCTCGTCGAGCTCGCCGACCCGGCGCCCGTCGGGGAGGTGGACGCCGAAGAGGCCGCGGTCGGGGATCGTGCCGGCGTTGGTGACGGCGAGCTGTCGCGCTCCCTTGCGCCCACGGACGGTTCCGCCGGTCCGGTCCCAGACGATTCGCGGCCGGAGCTCGGCGAACCGCTCGGAGGGGTAGCGGCCATCGAGCATGTCGAGGACGTTCTCGAGCTGCTCGCGGGAGAGCTCGCCGTAGGGCTCGGCCGACTTGACGACCCGCTCGATCTCGTCGACCTCCCACTCCTCGTCGGCGACCATCGCGACGATCTGCTGGGCGAGGACGTCGAGCGGGTTGCGCGGGATCACCGTCTCTTCGATCGCGCCGGCGCGCATCCGCTTCGCGACGACGGCGCATTCGAGCAGGTCGGAGCGGAACTTCGGGAAGATCCGGCCCTTCGAGACGGCGCCGAGCTCGTGCCCGGCGCGCCCGACCCGCTGCATCCCGCGGGCGACCGACTTCGGTGACTCGACCTGGATCACGAGGTCGACCGCGCCCATGTCGATCCCGAGCTCGAGCGAGGAGGTGGCGACGATGCAGGGAATCTGCCCCGACTTGAGGAGCTCCTCGACCTTGAGCCGCTCCTCGCGGGCGAGCGAGCCGTGGTGGGCGCGGGCGACTTCAAGCACGTCCTCGGGCGGCGGTCCCTCGCCGTCCCCCGCAACATCCTCCGCGTTCATCTCGTTGAGGCGCTTGGCGAGCCGCTCGGCGGCGCGCCGGTTGTTGACGAAGATGATCGTCGAGGTGTGCTCGCGGACCAGCGCGAGCAACTCCGGATAGATCGCCGGCCAGATGCCACGCGAAGGTGAATCCCCGGGAACCGCTCCCGGGGCCCCCGGATCCGGCCCCGGCAGCTCGACGCCGTCCGCCGAGCCGTCCGCCGCTCCCGGACGCGGGGTTCCGTCCGCGGCGCCCGGACGCGAAGCGGAGGACGCCGCGGAGTTACTTGCCGGATCGGCCATGTCGGCCACCGGGACGACGATCTCGAGGTCGAGCTCCTTGGCGACGCCGGCATCGACGATCTCGCATCCACGGCCCGGGCCGACGAGGAACGACGCGATCCGCTCGAGCGGGCGCTGCGTGGCGGAGAGGCCGATCCGCTGCAGCGGGCCCTCGTCGTCGCGTTCGCCGTTCACCGCGACGTGGCGCTCGAGTCGCTCCAGGGTCAGCGCCATGTGGGCGCCGCGCTTGGTCGGCGCGACGGCGTGGATCTCGTCGACGATCACCGCCTCGACATCGGTGAGGATGTCGCGCGCCTGCGAGGTCAGCATCAAGTACAGCGACTCCGGCGTCGTGATCAGGATGTCGGGCGGGCGGCGCAGCATCGCCTGGCGCTCGCGCTGCGGGGTGTCGCCGGTGCGCAGCGCGACGCTGAGGTCGGCTCCGATCCCGGCCAGCGGCGCCCGCAGGTTGCGCTCGACGTCGTAGGAGAGTGCCTTGAGAGGGGACACATAGACGAGGGATACGCCCGGCGAGAGCTGCGCTTTCCCGCTCGCCAGGCGGTCGATCGCCCACAGGAACGCGGCCAGCGTCTTGCCGGAGCCGGTCGGCGCGCAGATCAGCGTGCTGGCGCCGGTTGCGATCGCCGGCCAGCCGAGCTCCTGCGCCGGTGTCGGCGCCGCGAACGATCGCTCGAACCAGGTGCGCGTGCGCTCGCTGAAGCCGGCCAGAGGATCGGCTCGCTCAGTCGTTTTAGCGGCGGTGGCCAATCGACCGACTCTAGCGCCCGCGGCCTCCCGGCTCCGGCGCTACTTCCGTCCCGCCTCCGTGTTCGGAAGTACCAGAGCGAAGGTGGTCTGGGAGGGTTCAGCGATGCGAGCAACGGCGGCGTGGATGGCGATCGCGCTCGCCGCGGTGATCGCGGCGGTGGCGCTGGCGCCGGGCGGGAGCACCGAGCGGGCCGTGGGCTCGACCGCCACCGAGCGGCCGAACATCGTCGTCCTGATGAGCGACGACCAGACGCTCGAGGAGATGCGGTTCATGCCGGAGGTCGAGCGGCTGATCGGCCAGCGCGGGGCAACGTTCCCCGACACGACCACCAACTGGCCGATCTGCTGTCCGTCCCGGGCCACGTTCATGACCGGCCAGTACGCGCACAACCACGGTGTGCTCGGCAACTCGCCGCCGATGGGCGGCTTCGGCCGGCTCGACGTCGAGCACACCCTGCCCGTCTGGCTGCAGCGCTCCGGCTACTACACGGCCCATATCGGCAAGTTCCTGAACGGCTACGAGACGAGCACGGTCGGCGTCCCGCCGGGTTGGTCGGAATGGCACGGCTCGAAGCGGACCTACACCTTCTACGGCTACGAGCTGTTCGAGGAGGGGCAGGTCGTCACCTACGGCTCGCTCGACGAGGATCCCGACGATCCCGCCGACCCGGGGAGCTACTCGACCGACGTCTACACGGACAAGGCGGTCGAGGCGATCGCCGAGCGGGCGCCGTCGGATCAGCCGTTCTTCCTCTCGGTCGCCTACCTGGCGCCACACGCCGGCAAGCCCGAGAACGGCGGCGCGAGCCGCTGCGCCGACACCGCAAAGCCGGCGCCCCGCCACGCCGGCCTGCTCGACGACGAGCCGCTGCCGCTGTCGCCGAGCTTCAACGAGGCCGACGTCACCGACAAGCCGCGGCCGATCTCGCGGCTCGAGCCGATGCCGCCCGAGCAGATCACCCGTACGACCAAGAACTACCGCTGCCGGGCCGAGTCGCTGCTCGCCGTCGATGAGGGGGCGCAGCGCGTCGTCGAGGCCCTGCGCGAGAGCGGCGAGCTCGACGACACCCTGCTCGTCTACACCTCCGACAACGGCTTCATGCACGGCGAGCACCGGATCGGCGGCGGCAAGAACCGGGTCTACGAGGAGGCCGTGCGGGTGCCGCTTCTGATGCGCGGCCCGGGTATCCCGCGCGGCGTCGAGGTCGCCGACATCGCCGGCAACGCCGACCTCACCGCGACGATCGTCGATGCCGCCGGCGCCCGCGCCGACCACCCGCTCGACGGCCGCTCGCTGCTCGGCTTCGCTGCTCACCCCGAGCGCCTGCACGGCCGCGAGCTGCTGATCGAGCAGGACGCGCCCACCAAGCCGAACGGCAACCCGCGCGGCACCGAGTACCAGGCGGTGCGGACCAGCAACTACAAGCTCGTCCGCTACTGGGACGGCCAGGTCGAGCTGTACGACCTCGAAAGCGATCCCTACGAGCTCGAGAACCTGCGCTCCGATCCCGCCTACGACGACGTCCAGCGGGCTCTCATGAAGCGGCTCGACAAGATCGACCGCTGCGCCGGCTCCACCTGCCGCAGGAAGCCGGCCCTGAAGCTCGTCCTTCCCGACCGCGTCCGCAAGCACGGCGAGCGCTGCCGCCCCGCCGGCGACTTCATCGTCAAGGTCCGCAAGGGCGGCAAGGGCCCCTCCCCGGCCCCACTCGTGCGGGCCTCCTTCCGGGTCAACGGCAAGCGCAGCGGCACGGATCGCTCGGCCCCGTTCAAGCACAAGCTCAACTCCCGCCTCCTGCGCGAGAAGCGCAAGCCCCGGATCGAGGCCGACGCCGAGCTGCTCGACGGCCGCATCCTGACGCTCCGCGACCGCACGAGGATCTGCCGCTGAGCCCGAGCGGCCTGGTGAGCGACGATCTTCAACCAACTATTGGTCCCAACTCGTCACTCGCTGATTGCAGCAATCAGCGCGATCGCGCTCGCCGGCCGTCAGTAGCTGAACGGAAGCTCGGCGGCGACTTCGCCGAGATTCGGCGCCCCCTCGTCGCGGGCCGAGAGCAGCGGGTCGGGCACCGGCCATTCGATGCCGACCTCGGGGTCGTCCCAGGCGATCTCCGACTCGGTCGCGGGGTCGTATAGCGAGGTGAGCTTGTAGGCGACGTCGGCGACCTCGCTGAGCACCTGGAAGCCGTGCGCGAAGCCGACCGGGACCCAGAGCTGGCGGTGGCGGTCGTCGTCGAGGACGTGGCCCTCCCAGCGACCGTAGGTGGGCGAGCCGCGGCGGAGGTCGA
>DASSEM010000045.1:0-8198 GCA_035695265.1 Solirubrobacterales bacterium | reverse complement strand
CTGATCCCGGCGACCCCGTCGGACCAGAACATGCGGTTGAGCCGGAGCACGAGCGCCCGCTTCGGCGGTCGCAGGGCGCGGAGGCGACCGATTGCCCGCCGCCGGTCCTCGGAAACCGGCTCGGCCTGGGTGGTGCCGGCGCTGCCGGCGGCGAGCGGCGTGATTCCGAACCGGAGCTGCTCGGCGGCCCGGTCCAGCTTCGGATGCGGCGTGCCGAGGCAGTCGCCAGCTGCCGCGCGCGCCCCAGGCGGCGCCAGGGCGAGGGCCGCGAGGCAGGCGGCGACGGCGCCGATCGGGACGGCCCGACCGAGGCCCGCGCGTCGCCGGCCAAGCCGGGCAACGACGGCGATGGCGCCGCAGGCGGCGACCGCGGCGACCGCGAACGACGCGCCGTAGCCGCCGAGCGCCGCCGCGGCGCCCGCGATCGGGGCGCCGATCCCGACCCCGACGTCGAAGCAGGCGGTGAAGGTGCCCATCGCCACCCCGCGCCGCTGCGGAGCGACGCGTTCCATGACGAGCAGGACCAAGCTCGGGAACATCAGCGAGAAGGCGGCGCCGATCGCGATCGCGCCGGCGAGCGCGACCTCGATGCTGCCGGCGAGCGCGATCAGAGCGAGGCCGAGCGCCTCGGTCAGCCCGGCGCCGATCGCACAGCGGACCCCGCCGAAGCGGTCCGGCATCCAGCCGAGCAGGATGCGCGCCGCGACGACCGTCAGCGCGAAGGCCGTGAAGATCGTGGCGCCGTGCTCGATGCCGCGAGCGTCGAGGTGGAGGACGATGAACCCGGCCAGCGCCGCGTACCCGAGCGTGACCATCGTCATCGCCAGTCCTGGCGCGAGTGCCTCGGATGCGATCAGCCGGGAGCGACCCACCGCGGTTGGGGCGGGCTCCGGTCGCGGTGGCCGCGGGATGCGTACCGCGATCAGGGCGGCGAGCAGCGGGGCCGCGGCGGCGAACGCCCAGACGGCCCCGTAGCCGACGGTGCGGTGGAGGAGGTCGCCGATCGGCGGGCCGAACGAGAGCCCGCCCCAGATGGCAAGCCCGTAGAGGCCGATGATCCGGCCGCGGCGGGCCGGGTCGGTGATGTCGACGACCCAGGCGGAGCTCGCCGTGTAGACCACCCCCTCGCCGGCGCCGAGGACGAGGCGGGCGAAGATCAGCCCGGCGACCCCGAGCGGCGCGAAGTAGAGGAGGCTGGCGATCACGGTGACCACGGCGCCGACGATCACGACCGGCTTGCGGCCACGGACGTCGGCGACCGTCCCGGCGAGCGGCCGGCAGGCGAGCCCGGTCAGGGCGTAGGCGCCGGTGACGATCCCGACCGCGAGGTCGGTGGAGCCGATCGGCCCCTTCACGTACTGGGGCAGGACCGGCAGCGTCGCCCCGATGCTGAGCAGGACGAGCAGCGTCACCGCGAAGAGCGCGGCGAAGGTCCCGCCGAGGCCGGCGAACGGCCGGCTCACGGCGCGCCGGCGGCGGTCCGCAGCTCGGCTCGTCTGATCTTGCCGCTCGCGGTCTTCGGCAGGGACTCCGCGAACTCGAGGATCCGCGGGTACTTGTAGGGCGCCGTCTGCCGCTTGACGTGCTCCTGGAGCTCGCGGGCGAGCTCGTCGCCCGCCTCGCCCGAGCGGAGGACGACGATCGCGCGCACCACCGACCCGCGCTCGGCGTCCGGGGCGGCGACCGCCGCGGCCTCGGCGACCGCGGGGTGAGAGACCAGCGCCGACTCGACCTCGAATGGGCCGATCCGGTAGCCGGAGGAGATGATCACGTCGTCGTCGCGGCCCTCGAACCAGAGGTAGCCGTCCTCATCGGCCCGGACCAGGTCGCCGGTCCGCCACCACTCCTCGGCATAGGGGCCGGAGCCGATGTAGTGGGAGAAGAACGTCGGGCAGGTCTCGTGGCGGACGATCAGCTCGCCTTCGTCGATCCGCAGCTCGACTCCCGGCAGTGGCATGCCCATCGCCCCGTCGCGGACCGCCTCGCCGGCGAGCGCCCCGGTCAGAGCGCCGGTCTCGGTCTGGCCGTAACCGTCGTGGATGTCGAGCCCGACCCCGGCGCGGAACGCCCGCATGACCTCCGGGTTGAGCGGCTCGCCGGCCGAGACGAGCCGGCGCAGCGAGGAGACCGGGCGCAGCTCGGTCCGCTTCGCCAGCATCCGGTACTCGGTCGGCGCTTGGCAGAGCACCGCGATCCGCTCGCGCTCACAGATCGCGAGCCGCTCTGCGGGATCGAAGCGGCCCTCGTGCAGGTACGCGGCGGCGCCGCCGAGCCAGGGCGCGATGAAGGCGTTCCGCGCCGATTTCGACCAGCCGCTGGCCGCCGTGCACCACGCGAGCTCTCCTGGGCGGGCGCCGAACCAGTGCTCGGCCTGCAGCCGCTGGCCGAAGAGGTAGCGCTGCGCGTGCACGGCCGCCCGCGCCTCGCCGGTCGTCCCGGAGGTGAAGATGATCAGTACCGGCTCGCCGGGGTCGAGGTCGGCGGGTGCGGCGGGCGGCGCCTGCGGCCGTTCCTCGTCGAGGATCGCCGCGATCTCATCGAGGTCCATGCAGGGAACGCCGGCGGGGAGCTCGCCGAGCCCGGCCGCCTCACCGAGCGCGAGCACCGGGTTGGCCGTCGCGACCCGGTGGGCGAGGTCCGCGCGGCGGAGCTGGGTGTTGCAGGGCAGGGCGACCGCGCCGATCCGGAAGCAGGCGAGCATCGCCAGCACCCACTCGGCGCGGTTGCCGATCAGGGTCATGACAACGTCGCCGCGGCCGACCCCGCGCGACGCGAGCGCGCCGGCCAGGCCAGCCGAGCGCGCCGCAACCTCGCCGAAGCCCCATTCGCGGCGCTCGCCGGACTCCGTCACGGTGATCATCGCCAGGCGGGCGGCGGGGAAGCTGGTCAACAGGTCTTCGCTGAAGTTCATCGTCGTAGGGGGCTCGAGGGGGCCGGGCGGCAACGGTAGCGGGCGCGCCGATGCCTTCAGGGGTGTCGTCCGGTTCACACCGTGGGGGGATTTCCGGGACGCGCGGCCCGACCTAGCTTCGCGCTCACGAGGTGCGCCGCGGTTGGCGCGCCGCTACCGAAGGGAGACCGATCATGAATCGGATCGCAATCAGACGCCCATCGCCGGCGCTGATCCTGTCGCTGATCGCGCTGTTCGCCGTCCTCGGCGGCAGCGCCTACGCGGCGCTGTCGAAGAACAGCGTCGGCAGCAAGCAGATCAAGCCGAACGCGGTCAAGGGCGAGGACGTCAAGGAGTCCAGCCTCGGCAAGGTGCCGGCGGCGAAGGCGCTCGGCAAGTTCAAGGCGACCAACGTCGACCTGACGCTCGCCGACGGCGAGGCCGAGGAGATCGCGACGGCTGGGCCGTTGACGCTGACGGCGCAGTGCCGGATCAACGACGGCGGTGACGACTACGCCGAGGTGCTGATCTCGACGAGCTCCGACAACGCCGCGTTCGACGGCACCGACGGCGACGCCGACTTCGACGCCGCCGATTCGCCACTGGCCCTCGCGGAGGTCTCGAACACGACTGGGACCCCCGCCTACGACGAGGAGTCCGACGGCTCGGCGCGAGCGGCGAGCGGTGAGGCGCTGATGTCGAACGGCCTGACCACCGCGGTCAACGCATTCGGCGACCCCGGGACCTGCCACTTCGGCGGCCAGGTCCTGGTCCGGGCGGGCTGACCACCCGCGGCGGCCGCGGCGCTCGGGCGTTCCGCCCGGGCGCCGTCGGCCTGCCGCCTACGGCTCGTAGAGCTTGACGATCCGGATCGTGCCCGCCGGCGCCGCGTCGACGCAGAGGTTGCAGAGCACGCACTCGTCGAGGTTCTCGGCGACCAGCCCGATCCGGCCGCCGTCGGCGCTGTAGATGTCGACGGGGCAGACCTCGGCGAGCTTGGCGGCGAGGTCGGCATCGTCGACGATCGAATCGTCGACCTCGACGTCGATGAAAATCCCGTTCAGCTCCTCGCTCATCATCTACCTCCGGCCAGCGCTTCCTGGACCCGGCGGGGGATCTCGTCGATCCGCTCGACCACCGGGATGCCGGCGGCCTCGAGGCGAGCGATCTTCTCGGTTGCCGAGTCCTCCTTGCCTTCGACGATCGTGCCGGCGTGGCCGAAGCTCATGCCCTGCATCTCCTCGTCGTCCATGAAGCGGCCCGCCATGAAGGCGACGATCGGCATCGTCGAGCCGGCCTGCTCGCGCCATTCGACGAGCTCCGCCTCCATGCGTCCGCCCGGCTCGGTGTAGATCACGATCGCCTCGGTCTGCTGGTCCTCTTCGAAGAGCGGCATCAGCTCCGCGTAGGTCGAGCCGATGATCGCGTCGCCGCCGATCGAGATTGCGGTCGAGACGCCGAGGCCGGCGGCGGTCAGGGTCGAGGAGATCTCGGTCGTCATCCCGCCGGAGCGGCTCATCACCCCGACCGGGCCGGGGACGTAGGCCTTGGCCGCGTCCTTGGCCGGGCCGCCGATGCCGCCCATCTTGGCGACGCCGGGGGCGATCAAGCCGAGGCAGTTGGGGCCGATGATCCGCGCCCCGCGCTCGTTCGCGAGCTCGACCATCTCGGCGACGTCGCGGCGCGGGATCCGCTCGGTGACGACGACGATCAGCTTGACCCCGTTCTCAATCGCCTCCATCACTGCGTCCTTGGTGAAGGCCGGGGGAACGGTGGCGACGGCGCCGTCGATCGGCGCGCCGTGATGGGCGACCGCCTGCTCGACCGTGTCGAAGACGGGAACGCCGTGGACCTCACGGCCCTTGCGCCCCGGGGTGACGCCGGCGACGATCCGCGACCCGAAGTCGAGGCACTCGCGGGTCAGGTTGACCGCCTCGCGTCCGGTGATGCCCTGGACGATGAAGGTGAAGTCGGGGTGGAGAAGGACGCTCATCCCTGCACCTTTGCCACGGCCATCCCGGCGGCCTCCCACATCGAGACCGAGCGGTCGACGTACTCGACCCCGTACTCGTCGAGGATCTTGTAGCCCTCGTCCTCCCAGGCGCCCGGGATCCGGAAGATCGCGATCGTCTCGGCCGGATCCTTGCCGAGCTCGAGGCACGCCTTGATCACGCCGCGGGCGACGATGTCGACGCGGGTGTTGGAGACGATCGACATCATCACCGCGATCTTCTCGACGCCGTCCTTGCCGAGTACCTCCTTGGCCAGCCCGCACGACTTCGCGACGGATGGGTTGCCGCCGATCTCGGCGTAGTTGGCGGGCTTGCCGCCCTGGCTGCGAACCGCGTCGGTGAGCGTCAGCGAGCCGCCGCCGGCGCCGATCACGAGGCCGATGTTGCCGGTGAAGCCGTGATCCTTGCCCTGGATCACGCCGCGGTGATCGGCGGCGTCGATCGCCTTGACGTTTCGCTCGAACTCGCTCGGCTCGTAGAGCTCGCGAGGCTCCGTGAGGTCGACTCCGATCTCGGTCAGCATCGCCTTGTGGCGACCGACCGCCTCGTCCTCCATCTCCATGTGGGCGTCGAGGGCGACGAAGGAGCCGTCGGCGAGACGGGCGAGCGGGTTGATCTCGGCCAGCGTCATGTCGCAGTCGCGCTGCAGGCGCGCGAGCCGGGCGAGGACCATCGCCGCCCGATTCAGCTCCGATCCGGTCATCCCGCAGCGGGCGACCGCCTCCTTGGCCCTGAAGTCGGGCACGGGGTGGAGGTTCGACAGGTGGGTGCGGCCGACGTGATCGGGGTGCTCCTCGGCAACCTGCTCGATGTCGATCCCGCCCATGTCGCTGAACAGCATCATCGGCCGCTTCGCGCGCCCGTCCCAGAGCACCGCGGCGTAGTACTCCTGCTCGATCTCGGCCTTCGGATCGACGAGGACTCCGACGGGCATGTGGCCGCCGATCTCGAGCTCGAGGATCGTGGCCGCGTGCTCGGCGGCCTCGTCCGGAGCGTCGGCGAACTTGACGCCGCCGGCCTTCATCCGGCCGCCGGTCAGGACCTGCGACTTGACCACCACCGGGCCGCCGATCGAGGCGGCCGCGTCACGAGCCTCCGCGGCGGTGGTGCAGAATCCGTACTCGGTGACCGGGATTCCGGCCCGCTCGACGATGCGGCGTGATTCGTACTCGTAGAAGCGCATGGAGTTGGCGGCGCCCGGCGGTCGCCGAGCGCGGCGGAACCCTAGCGGCTCGCCCGCTGACTAGGATCGGAGGGCATGCTCGGACGCTCGCGGCAGCCGGCTGAGGTCGACGTGATCGTCGTCGGCGCCGGGCTCGCCGGGCTCGCGGCGGCGCGGCAGCTCCGGGCCGCCGACCGCAGCGTCCTCGTGCTCGAGGCGCGCGACCGGGTCGGCGGGCGGACGCTTAACGAGGAGATCGTGGGCGGGGCCGTCGTCGAGGTCGGCGCCCAGTGGGTCGGCCCGACCCAGGACCGGATCAACGGGCTGATCGCCGAGCTCGGGCTCGATACGTTCCCGACCCACACGGCCGGCACGAACCTGTTCGAGCGCGGCGGGCGCGTCAGCGGCTACGGAGGGACGATCCCGAAGGTGAACCCGGTCGGGCTCGCCGAGATCGGGATCGCCATGAGGCGCCTCAATGCGATGGCCGGGGCGGTGCCTCCCGAGGCGCCGTGGCGCGCGCCGAAGGCGCCGGTCTGGGATGGGCAGACGATCGAGACCTGGATGCGGCGCAACGTCCGCACCGCGGTCGCGCGCGACATCCTCAGGCTCGCGATCATCGGCGTCTGGGCGGCCGAGCCGCGCGACGTCTCGCTGCTCCACGTCCTCTTCTACATCCGCTCGGCGGGGTCGATCGAGATCCTCACCGACGCCGAGGGCGGCGCCCAGCAGGACCGCGTCGTCGGTGGCACCCAGCTCATCTCGCTGCGGATGGCCGAGGAGCTCGGTCCCGAGGTGATCGAGCTCGAGACGCCGGTGCGCCGGATCGCGCACGGCGCCGGCGGGGTCGCGGTGGCGAGCGACCGGCTCACGGTCAGCGCCCGGCAGGCGATCATCGCCCTGCCGCCGACCCTGGCCGGCCGGATCGCCTACGACCCGCCGCTGCCCGCCGTCCGCGACGGGCTCTCGCAACGGATGGCGCAGGGCAGCGTCGTCAAGTGCATGGCCATCTACGAGCGGCCGTTCTGGCGCGATCGCGGCCTCTCGGGCGCGGTGACCAGCGTCACTGGCCCGGTCTCGGTCGGCTTCGACAACTCGCCCCCGGACGGTACCCCCGGCGTCCTCCTCGGGTTTCTGGAGGGCGGTGCCGCACGCCGGGCGATGGACCTGGATCGGGACGAGCGGCGGGAGATCGTCGCCGGCTGCTTCTCCCGGTTGTTCGGCCCCGAGGCGGCCGAGCCGATCGGCTACGTCGACCGCGCCTGGGGCGCGGAGGAGTGGTCGCGGGGTTGCTATGGGGGCTTCATGCCCCCCGGCGGGTGGTCCGAGCACGGCACGGCGTTGCGCGAGCCGATCGGCCCGATCCACTGGGCCGGAGCGGAGACGGCCACGGCCTGGAACGGCTACATGGACGGAGCCGTCGGCTCCGGCCGCGACGCAGCGGCCGCGGTGCTGAGCCGGCTCGCCACTGCCGCTCGGTAGCTGGCCCGCACGGCCGCCGGGTGGCCGGCACCTCGGCAGCAGCTGCCGCTATAGGGCACAATGGGCGGACCGCTACAGCTGCAGCACGCCGCCCTGCCGACTGCGGGCGACCCCGATTCGCGCAGCGCCCCAGATAGGAGTTGAACAAGTCCACGATGACCGACGCAACCGCCGCGCCCGAGGCGCCCACCGGAAACAAGGCCCTGACGAGCTGGGTCGGGGAGATCGCCCAGCTCACCAAGCCCAAGTCGATCCACTGGTGCGACGGTTCCGCCGCCGAGTACGACCGGATCTGCGCCGCGCTCGTCGAAGCCGGGACGTTCCGCCGCCTCTCCGACGCGAAGCGGCCCAACTCCTACCTCGCCTGGTCTGACCCCAGCGACGTCGCCCGGGTCGAGGACCGGACCTACATCTGCAGCGAGCAGGAGATCGACGCCGGCCCGACCAACAACTGGCGCGATCCGGCCGAGATGCGGGCGACGATGCTGGGTCTGTTCGAGGGGTCGATGCGGGGCCGGACGATGTACGTCGTCCCCTTCTCCATGGGCCCCCTGGGGTCGCCCTTCTCCCACATCGGGATCCAGCTCACCGACTCGCCGTACGTCGCCGCCAGCATGCGGATCATGACGCGGATGGGCTCCAAGGTCCTCGA
>DASSEM010000044.1:0-5364 GCA_035695265.1 Solirubrobacterales bacterium | reverse complement strand
CGCGGCCTCGACGACGAGCGGGTCGGAGGCGAGCCCGAGGTAGTCGTTGGAGCAGAGGCAGATCACCTCCCCGCCGCCCGCGAAGCGGATCTCCGGCCCCTGCGGCGAGGCGATCTCGCGCATCTCCTTCAACGCACCGTCGGCACGCAGCGCATCGAGCTCGTCGCGAAGCTCGGCGGCGAGGGGCGAACTCACCGCGGGCCCTCGCCGGCGATCGTCTCGTCGACCGCGTCGGCGACGATCCCGAGCGCGACGTCGAGCGCCTCCGGCGGCATCAGAAGCGACGGCTGCAGGTTCAGCGACGTCGTGCTCGAGTCGGCGAGGATGCCGCGCTCGAGCGCCGCCCGGGCCACGGCCTCCTGAAGCTCGGGGTCGCGCTCCTTGCTCGCGGGGTCGCGGACGAACTCGATCGCCAGGAAGCAGCCGACCGCGCGAACGTCGCCGACCCGCTCGTGGCGGTCGGCGATGGCACCGAGCCGTTGCGCCGCCAGCGCCTCGAGGGCAGCGACGTTGCCGAGGACGTCCTCGCGCTCGTAGGCGTCGAGCGTCGCCAACGCGGCCGCCACCGACCCGGGCAGCCACGACCAGGTGCTGCCGGTGCTGAGGTCGTCGACGTCGCCGAGCACGCGTTCGTTGCCGAGCACTGCGCCGATCGGCATCACGCCGCCGCCGAGCGCCTTGCCCATGCAGATCAGGTCCGGCTCGAGGCCCCAGCGCTCGACCGCGAGCATCGTGCCGCCCCGCCCCATCCCGGTCTTCACCTCGTCGGCGCAGAGCAGCCAGTCGTGCTCCGCGCAGAGGCTGGTCAGCGCTGGCCAGAACGGGTCCGGCGGGGCGATGCAACCACCCGAGCCGAGGATCGGCTCGATGACGACGCCGGCCACGAGGCCGGGGTCGACGACGTGGAAGAGCAGCTCGTCGCGGATGTAGTCGACCGTGGCGTCGCCGCTGCCGCCGGCGCGGGGCGGCGCGAACGGGGTCCGGTAGGGGTTCGGATAGGGGGCGTGGATGAAGCCGGTGCCGAGCGCCCGGTCGCCGGCGCTGATCGAGCTCGCCTCGGCGCCCAGCGTCGCTGTCGCTGTCGACTCGCCGTGGTAGCCGCCGTGGAAGGCGAGGACGAGCGGGCGGCCGCTCGCCCGGCGCATCAGCCGGACCGCGGTCTCGACCGCCTCGGTTCCGTTGAGGGCGATGTCGACGCGGTCGATCGAACCCGGTGCGAGATCGACGAGGCGGCGGGCGAGCTCGAACATCGGCGCCGAGGCGAGCGCGTGGCTGTCCTCGTTGCCCCAGCGGCGGATCGCCGCGACGGCCGGCTCGATCAGATCTTCGCGACAGGCACCGAGCGGAACCGAGGCCGAGGCCGAGGCGAGGTCGAAGAAGACGTTGCCGTCGACGTCGGTCGCCGTGTAGCCGCTCTTGCGATCGAGGACGAGCGGAGCCAGATCGGCGGCGAGCCCCGCATAGAGCAGCCCCTCGCCCGACCCGAGGAGGGACCGCGAGCGCGGTCCCGGAAGCTCGGTCCGAACCGATGGAACCGGCGCATGATCGGGGGACTTCACGTGATGATTATCGGGGCGCGCCGCGAGATGCGCTTCGCGCGGCCTTCGATCAACTGCTGCATGCCCGACCGGCGCCAGATTGTGGGGGATTCGTTAGGATCGGGGAATTGTTCCACAATTCTACCTTCTGGGGTGTTTGAGAGAGATGGCGTCCACTCCGAACACGTTCGTCCACGAGGTCGTCAGCGACGTGCTGAACGGCACCCCGTAGGACGAGCAGGGCGCGGCCGCTCCTCCCCGCCGCGCCATCACCCGCCGGCGTCACCGGGCGCGGGACCGGACTCCCCGGTTTCCGCTCCCGGGGCGTCGGCGCTCGTTCGTCAGGATGCGGCTGCCCCCCGACCCCCGACCTGAGCACGCCGGCCCTTGATCCTGATCATCGCCGCCATCGTCGTCGCCACCGCCGCCGGCATCTCCGCCGAGCGGCGCTGGCCCGAGCGCGCCGGCCCCGACTCGCGGCGGGCGCTGCTCTGGATCCTCTATCTGGTCCTGCCGCCGGTCACCTTCTTCAACCTCGTCCACGTCTCCTTCGACGCGGACCTCGGCGGCGGCATCCTGCTCGGCCTGCTCGCGACGGCGCTCGCCGCCGGCGCGGCATGGATGATCGGGGCCCGGATCCTTGACCTCACCCGGCCCGAGGTCGGGGCCGCGATCGCCTGCACGCTGGTCGCCAACACCGCCTACCTCGGCTACCCGCTGACGATCGCCCTGCTCGGCAGCGACCAGCTCGGTGAAGCGGTCGCATACGACGTCGCCGTCGGCGCCCCGGCGCTCCTGATCGGCGCGTTCTCGGCTGGCGCCGCGTTCGGGACGAAGGCCGGGATCGGGGCGCGGCAGCGGACCGGCGCCTTCTTCGCGCGCAACCTGCCGCTGTATGCGGCGATCCTCGCGCTGATCGCCCCGGCCTCGCTGGCGCCGGACATCCTCGTCGACATCTCGCGGGTGATCGTGATCGCGATCCTGCCGGTCGGCTTCTTCGCGGTCGGCGCGGCGCTGATGGAGGGCGCCGACGCCGCGGGCCTGCGACTGCCGCCGCCGCTGACCCGCTCGACCGCGCTCGTGATCGCCACCAAGCTCGTCCTCCTCCCCGCCCTCCTCTACCTGCTGGCGCTGCCGCTCATCGACCTCCCCGACACCTACCTGCTGATGGCGCTGATGCCGAGCGGGCTCAACTCGATGATCGTCGCCCACGCCTACGGGCTCGACCTCGCGACGACCGCCGAGGCGGTGACCTGGACGACGGCGCTCGTGGTCGTCGTCGCGCTGGTGGCGAGCCTGCTCTGAGTCCTCAGCCCGTGTCGGGCCGCTTGACCCGCAGCATCGCGACGAGCAGCGCCAGCGGAGCGATCACGGTGAACAGGAGCGAGGCGGCCTCGCCGATCGCGTCGCCCGTGGGAAGGCCCTCGAGGTTGAGCAGGTGGTAGATCGTGTGCGGCACCGAGAAGACGAGGAAGGAGACGAGGGCGACGAGGATCAGCCGCCGCTCGAGCCAGATCGCGGCGGCGGCGAGGACCACCGCCGTGGCGAGAAAGAGCGCGCCGACGTCGCGGAGCAGGTGCTCGTTGTAGGCGGGGAGCGCCTCGACCCAGCCGCGCCCGAGCGGGAAGTCCTCGTAGAACGACCGCGGCGCGAGCAGCGCGTAGAAGCCGTCGGTCGCCTGCACCGCCGCGAGCACCCCGAGGACCGCCCGGATGACCGCCCGTGGCGCGCCGAGCGGGCTCATCTTCAATCCCGCTGCTTGCGCTTGCGCTTGCGGGGCTGATCGACCTCGTCGGGCTTCGACTCGCCCGGCGCGGGCTCAACCTCGGTTGCGGTCCCGTCGAAGTCGGCGGGCTCGGCGAGGTCGGGCTCGGACGGCTCGGCATCGCTCGGACGCCCCGGCGACGGCCACGGGATCGCCTTGCCGGCCTCCCAGGCGGGCGGGCGGGTGCCGGGCCACCAGGCGGCGATCAGCAACGCGACGACGATCATGAAGGCGAGCAGCATCAGGCTGCCGAAGAGCAGCGTGCCGACGCCCAGCGCCATCGCGAGCGTTCCCCAGAAGCGGGTCAGAAGCCCGGCCCGCATCGCTTGCAGGGACAGGTAGACGGTCGTGAACGCCAGCCCGAGCGAGCCGGCGAGCCCGAGCCCGGTCCGAAGCTGGGCCGGGAACTGCTCGTAGAAGACGTCGTCGGCGACGTCGTCGGAGGCCGTGTCGTAGCCGGCGGCGGGGTCGAGGAAGGCGTCGGCGGCCGTCTTGAACGCGAAGTAGGTGACGATCAGCGAGGCCGCGAGCAGGATCGGGCTGGCGATCACGATCCCGATCAGGCCGGGACGGATCGCGTCGCTGCGGGCGCGGATCGAGCGGAAAAGCGAGACGAGCGCCGGCACGAACAGGAGGACGGCGACCGCCTGGAGGATCACCTGCAGCAGCAGGTCGCCCTTGACCGAGTCGAAGGTCTGCAGCTGCTCGGCCTGCTCGGCCCCGTTGAACTCGCCGGCGAGCCCCATCGCGGCGATGAAGATCACGACCCCGAGCAGCGCCGCGATGCCGGCGAGCCGGCCGCGGCGGCGCTCGTCCTCGATCTCCTGGCTGGTCAACTCCACCGTGGTCGGCTCCTCGGGCTGTGGTCCCCGCGGGCGCGATCGCGATGCGGGCTGGCTGGGGCGCCCATCTTAGGCCTGGACCCGGTCTCGCCGCGCGGCGCGCTCAGCGGCCATCGCCACCGGCGGGCCCGGGCTGTTCGGGCTGCGGCAATCCGGCGTCGCCGTCGTAGCCCGGCTCGCCCGGCAGCGCGACCGGCCCACCGGCGCGGATCGGATAGTGCTCCTCGTCGACCGGCTCGACGGTGCGGCTGATCCTGTCGCCGGCCGCGAGCACGAGGTCGAGAAAGGGAGCGGCGAGGGCGATCAGCGACTCGATCCGGTCGCGGTTGGCGATCTGAGCCGGGGTCATGTGCGCCATCGGAGGGGTCACGCTAGCCGACCCCGGGCGTCGCCGCGTCTAGCATCCCGCGCGATGGCGGCGACCGAGGACACGAGCACCGGCACGGCGGTCGAGGAGCAGACCGACGCTCACTACCCGTGCCCGGCCTGCGGCTCGACCCTCTACGGGTGGACCGCCGCCCACGACCCGCTCGACCGGGGCAGGAAGATCGTCCTCGATCGCTGCGAGAGCTGCGGGCTGGTGGTGACGCGCGACCGCGAGCCGCCGGACGCCGGGCGCGAGCTCGATGCGCTGATCACCCAAGCCAAGGACGGCACGGTCGAGATCGTCGCTCCGAACCGTCGAAGCTGGCAGGGGATGCTCGGCGGCGCCCAGTGGGCGGGACTCGAGCCCGAGCTCCATCGCGTCCACCTCAACCCCGAGGCGCTGCGGCTGCTCCTGGCCGAGCGCGGGCTCGAGCCGACCACCGTCGGCACCCCGTTCCGCAACCGCTCGTTCGGCCTGATGTGGCAGACGCTCGTCAACGCGTTCACCTACCGCGACAACTTCCTCCGCAACGCTCGCAACGGTCGCCTGCCACGGCCGGCGAGGACCCGGGCGCGACTGCTGTACGCGATCGACTGGATGGTGAGCGTCCTCGTCGCGATCCCGGCGGCGATCTTCGCGCTGCCGCTCGAGCTGCTCGCGACCGTTTTCGCCCGTGGCGGCATCCTCACCGCCTCGGCGAGACCGACGGACTGACCGGGCTATCCTGTTCGGCATGGAAGGCGGCTTCGGAATGTTCGGCGACCCCGAGGACCTGCAGGCTCGACTCGGCGAGCTCGCCGAGTCGATGCAGGGGGCGCAGAAGGTCGCGTTCGCCGATCAGGCGATCCAGCT
>DASSEM010000043.1:0-5933 GCA_035695265.1 Solirubrobacterales bacterium | reverse complement strand
GCCCCGGCGCGGGTCGAGGAGGCGAGCTTCCGGGGCGACTTCGCCGGGGTGATTGCCGCCCTCGCCGCCGCCGGGGCCGCGGCCGGGGTCGCGGCCACAAGTCGCCGCGCGGGGCGGCTCGGCGCGCTCGCCGGCGCTGTGGTGGCGGGCCTGATCGCCGACGACATCTCCAACGGCGCCCGCCCGTTCCGCAAGCTCGTACGACCGGAGCGGACCACCTGGAACGTCGTCGCCGAGGCCGGCGATCGCAATGCCGAGCGGACCGTCGTCGTCCTCGCCCACCACGACGCCGCCCAGACCGGCTTCATCTTCGATCCCCGCTTCCAGGAGGGCCTGATCGACCGCTTCCCGGGGATCGTCGAGCGGATCGACACCTCGCTGCCGCTCTGGTGGCCGGTCCTCGCCGGACCGCTCCTGGCGACCGCCGGCGGGCTCAGCGGGCGCAGGGGCGTGGCGCGGACGGGAGCGGCGCTCAGCGCCGCGGCGGCGGCGACGATGGCCGACATCCAGCGTGGCGCCACCGTCCCCGGTGCCAACGACAACCTCTCCGCCGTCGCCGTGATCGTCGCCCTCGCCGAGGCCCTCGCCGCCAACCCGGTCAGCGGCCTGCGCGTGGAGCTCGTCTCGGTCGGCGCCGAGGAGGTCCTGCAGGGCGGGATCTACGGCTACTGCGAGCGCCACCTCGCCGGCCGCGACCGCGAACGGACCTTCTTCCTCAACGTCGAGACGGTCGGCGGGCCCTCGCTGGCGCTGCTCGAGGGTGAGGGCTGCGTGGTCATGGAGGACTACTTCGACCGCCCCTTCCGCGACCTGGTCGGCCGGGTCGCCGAGCGCGAGGGGATCCCGCTGCGGCGCGGGATGCGGTCGCGCACGAGCACCGACAGCGTCGTCCCGAGCCGGATGGGCATCCCGACCGCGACCGTCGTCGCGATCGACCGCTACAAGGCGCTCTCCAACTACCACCGGATGTCGGACACGCCCGAGAACATCTGCTGGCCGACGGTCGCCTGCGCCGCGGATCTCGTCCAGGCCGTGGTGCGGGAGCTTGCGCCGGCCGCGGCAACGGCAGCCGGCTGAGCGCCCCGCGGGTAAGGTCAGCGGCCCATGTGGGGCGACAAGCGCGTTTCTGTGGTCTTGATGACCTATGCGGAGCGGCTCTCGATCCGCTCCGTCATCGACGGGTTCTACGCGACCGGCTACGTCGACGAGGTCGTGGTCGTCAACAACAACGCCGAGCCCGGGACGAGCGAGGAGGTCGCCGAGACCCCGGCCCGCGAGGTCCACGAGCGGGCGCAGGGATACGGCCACGCGAGCCGCCGCGGCCTGCGCGAGGCGAGCGGCGACCTCGTCATCCTCGCCGAGCCCGACGGCACCTTTCTGCCCGCCGACATCCAGAAGCTGCTCGTCTTCAGCCACGAGTGCGATGCCGTGTTCGGGACTCGGACGACCCGCGAGCTGATCTGGCACGGCGCCAACATGGAGTGGTTCCTGCGCTGGGGGAACTGGGCGGTGGCGAAGGGGGTGGAGGTCCTCTTCAACACGAGCCACCTCAGCGACGTCGGCTGCACCTACCGGCTCTTCACCCGCGAGGCGGCCGAAGTCGTCGCCGAGCGCATGCGGATCGGCGGCAACCACGCCGGCCCGGAGATGATGCTGATCGCGATCACCGGTGGCTTCCGCTTCGTCGAGATCCCGGTCAACTACCTGCCGCGCGTGGGGACCTCGTCGGCGACCGGCAGCCCGCTCGCGGCGCTCGCGATCGGGATCAGGATGATCGCGATGATCCTCCGCTTCCGGGCCCGCACGCCGCGCCGGATCGCCCGCCCCGAGCGGCTCTCGGCCGAGGCCGGAGCCGGAGCGGCGGAGCGATGAGCGAGGAGAACTTCGACCGGATCGCAGCGGACTACGACGAGTCCCTGCCGCCTCACGTGGTCGAGCATTACCTCGACAAGCGGGCCGCGCTGATCGCCGGGTCGGGACCGCCGGGCCGCGGCCTCGACGTCGGCTGCGGTACGGGCGTGCTGGCGGCGCGCCTGGCAGCTCGCGGCTACGCGATGGCCGGGCTCGATCCCTCGGAGGGGATGCTGTCGGTGATGGCCGCCGAGCACCCGGAGGTCGAGGCGGTGCGCGGCTCCGGCGACGAGCTACCGTTCGCCGACGGCCACTTCGACCTCGTCTTCACCGTCGCCGCCCTCCACCACATCGCCGCACCGGCGGCGGTCCGCGCGACGCTTGCCGAGATGCTGCGCGTCTGCCGGCCGGGGGGCCGCGTGATCGTCTGGGACCACAATCCCCGCAACCCCTACTGGAGCCTGCTCATGGCTCGCGTCCCCCAGGATGACGGCAGCGAGCGGCTGATTCCCGAGGCGGAGGTGCTCGGCGGGGTCCGCGCCGGCGGCGGGCTGGTGCTGTCGTCGGCGGCGCTCGGCTTCGTGCCCGACTTCGTCCCGCCGGCGTTGCTTCCCGCCGCCGCCGCCGCTGAGCGGGTCGCCGAGCGGCTACCGCTGCTGCGCCGCCTCTGCGCCCACAACGTCATCGTCGTGACGCCGCTCGCCGCCGGGGCGGCCGGGGCGGGCCGGTGAGCGGCCCGGCGACCTCGGTAAGCGGCGCGACCAGCTCCTACGGCCGCTCCGCCGCCGGACTCACCGTCGCCCTCGGCCTCGGCGGCGTGCTCACCTATGTCTTCTTCATCCTCGCCTCGCACAGCCTCAGCGACGAGCTGTACGGCGAGATCGTCGTCCTCTGGTCGGTCGTCTTCATCGTCGCCTCGACCCTCTACCGGCCGATCGAGCAGCTCCTCGCCCGCACCCTCGCGGAACGCGACCACGTCGCCGCGCCCACCGGCGACGCGCTGCGCACCGCCGGGGTCATCCAGCTCGGCGTCTGCATAGCGACTCTCGTCGTGCTGCTCGCCCTCCGCGGCCCGCTTCAGGACCGGCTGTTCAGCAACGAGCCGAGCCTCTACTGGGCGATGATCGTCGCCCTCGTCGGCTTCGCCCTCGCCTACTACGCGCGCGGCTACCTCGCCGGCAAGGGCCGCTTCTCGATCTACGCGGCGCTGCTGATGAGCGAGGTCCTGCTGCGACTCGTCTTCGCGCTCGCCGTCACGATCGGCGTCCTCGACGGCGCCGAGCCGATGGCGGTCGGCATTGCGCTGGCGCCCTTCTGCGGGCTCGTGCTGCTGCCGTTCCTGATCCGCCGCGACCCCTCGGCCGGCGACGCCACCGCGGCGCCCGGCGCCGGCATGACGCTCGGCACCGGCAGCGCGTTCGCCGGCGCGGTCCTGGTGATGATGCTCAGCGAGCAGGTCCTGGTCAGCTCCGGTGCCCTGTTCGTGCGGGCCGCCGAGGGCGCCGCCGCGGCCGGGTTCATGTTCAACATCCTGCTCGTCGCCCGCGCCCCGCTCGTCCTCTTCCAGGCGATCGCGGCGAGCCTTCTGCCCCACCTGACCCGGCAGCGCGCCCGCGCCGATCGGGTCGGGGACGACGCCTTCCGCGACTCCCTGCACAAGACGATGTGGCTGATCGCGGGCTTCGCCGCCGCGACGACGATCGGCGTGCTCGCAATCGGTCCGCAGGTGATGGAGCTCGCGTTCGGAACCGGCTTCGACTACGACCGCCTCGGACTCGCGATCGTCGCGGTCGGGATGGGGTTCTACCTCGTCGCCGCCTCGCTGAACCAGGCCTGCCTGGCCCAGGGCCAGGCACATCGGGCCGCCTGGCGCTGGATCCTCTGCGCGATCCTGTTCGTCGTCATCAACCTGGTCAGCTCCGGCGACCCCTACCGGGCAGTCGAGATCGGCTATCTGGCCTGCTCGGCGCTGCTGGCGCTGCTGCTCTACGTCGTCTACCGCCGCCCGGAGCCGCGCCGCGAGGACCTCGTCGAGCCCGGCTCGGCCGAGGAGCTGCAGGCGCGGCTTGCGACCTCCGACGAGGTCGCCTGACCGTGGACCGGGGAGGAGGCGATGGCTGACCGGTTGCCGACCGGCCGGATCGGCCGGCTCGCGCGGGTCGGCTATGCGGCCGCCGGGCAGGCGGTGCGGCAGGCGGGAACGCGAACCGCCAACGTGACCCGCTCGGAGGAGCGGGCGTCGGCGGCGCTCGAGCGCCGCCAGATCGAGGCCGCCGAGCAGATGGTCACGGTGCTCGGGGGCATGAAGGGCGCGGCGATGAAGCTCGGACAGGTTCTCTCGTTCGTCGACGTCGGCATCGTCCCGGCCGAGCACCGCGAGCGCTTCCAGGCGAAGCTCGCCTCGCTTCGCGACGCGGCGCCGACGGTCTCCTTCGAGCAGATGCGCAAGGTGATCGAGCAGGACCTCGGCGAACCGGTCTCGAGCGCGTTCGCCGACTTCGACCCCGAGCCGATCGCCGCCGCCTCGATCGGCCAGGTCTACCGCGCCTCCCTCGCCGACGGGCGCGCCGTCGCGGTCAAGGTCCAGTACCCGGGGATCGGCGACGCCGTGCGCGCCGACATGAAGAACCTCGGCGTGCTGCTGCGGCTCGCCCGCACGGTCACACCCGAGCTCGACACCAAGGCGGTGGGGGAGGAGATCCGTGAGCGCATCGTCGAGGAGCTCGACTACGAGCTCGAGGCAGCGAACCAGCGGAGGATGGCGCGGCTCTACGAGGGCCACCCCTTCGTCCTCGTGCCGCCGGTCGTGACGTCGCTCTGTCGCGAGCGGGTGATCGTCACCGAGTTCGTCGAGGGCGACGGCTTCGAGCAGGTCCGCGTCGCCCCGGCAGCCGAGCGCGATCGGATCGGCGAGATCCTCTTTCGCTTCTACTTCGGCTCGATGTACCGGCACCGCCGCTTCTCCGGCGACCCGCATCCCGGCAACATGCTCGCCCTGGCCGACGGCCGGGTGGCGTTCCTCGACTTCGGCCTGTTCAAGTCGATCGCCCGCGACGTCGCCGCGCTCGAGCTGGCCTGCCAGCGGGCGGTGATCGACGGCGACGCGGTGGGCCTGCACCGGCTGATGAGCGACGCCGGCTTCCTCCCGCGCGGGGATGTGATCGAGCCCGACGAGCTGATCGAGTTCGTCCGCGACGGGATCTGGTGGTACACGACCGACGAGGCGATCCGCATCGACCAGTCGATCGTCAACCGCGCCTTCATCCAGACGACCGACATGCGCTCGACCCACTTCCAGACCGTGCGCCACCAGGACATCGTCCCCGAGCACCTGTTCGGGCGCCGGCTCGAGCTCCTGACCCTGGCCGTGCTCGGCCAGCTCGAGGCCGAGGCGAACTGGTACCGGATCGCCTGCGAGTGGATCTACGGCGACGAGCCGGCGACCGAGCTCGGCCGCGAGGAGGCCGCCTGGGCGGCGGGGCGCGACTGATCGCCGCGCTCGAGCCCGCGTCCGAGCTCGCGCGCCAGCGCCGCCTCGATCGCGTCGGCGAACGCTTCCAGGTCCTGTTCGGCGCCGAGCTCGGCGGCCAGCGAGGTCATCCGCGCCGCCTCGACCCCGCAGGGCACGATCCACTCGAACGGCTGGAGGTCGTTGTTGACGTTGACCGCGAGCCCGTGGGTCGAGATGCCGCGACTCACATGGATGCCGATCGAGCCGATCTTGCGGGCCTCCCGCGGCTCCGCGGCGAGGCCGCGGTCGGCGACCGCCACGGCGCGGCCCTCGGGGCCGGGCGAGCCCGGCGGAAGCGGCGGCCGGCGGCGGTCCAGACTCCGGTCAGCCCGTCGAAGACCTGTGCCGGGACGCCGCTCGCGGCAAGCGCCGCGATCATGGCCCGCTCGAGCAGCACGACCCAGGCCCGCAGGTCGGCCGTCGGGCCGTCGCCGATCGCCGTCAGGTCGACGATCGGGTAGGCGACGAGCTGACCCGGCCCGTGGTAGGTGACGCGGCCGCCGCGGTCGGTATCGACGACGTCGATCCCCTGTGCCCGGTACCACTCCTCGCCCATCCCGAGCTCGCCCGA
>DASSEM010000042.1:0-2221 GCA_035695265.1 Solirubrobacterales bacterium | reverse complement strand
GCCCTGGGAGGCTGCGACCCAGCGGTTGCGGCCGTACAGGTACTCCATCGCGAAGTGGATGCCGTCGAGGCCGCGGCCGGGCACGTCGAGGTCGCGCTCGACACGCGAGCCCGGGGCGAGGATGACCGCGTCGTGACCGGCGTGGAGGCGCTCGACGCTGATGTCACGGCCGACCTCGACGTTGCAGACGAACTCGACGCCCTCCTCCTCGAGGACCGAGATCCGCCGGTCGATGATCCACTTCTCGAGCTTCGCGTCGGGCACGCCGAAGCGGAGCAGGCCGCCGGGCGCCTCGTCGCGCTCGTAGACGGTGACCCGGTGGCCGACCTTGTTGAGCTCGGCGGCGGCGGCCATGCCTGCCGGGCCGGAGCCGATGACGGCGACGTGACGGCCGGTCCGCGTCTCGGGTGGCTCGGGCACGACCCAGCCCTGCTCGAAGGCGTGGTCGATCGTCCAGTACTCGATCTGCTTGATCATCACCGGGTCGTCGTCGATGTCGAGCACGCAGGCCGACTCGCACGGGGCTGGGCAGATCAGACCGGTGAACTCGGGGAAGTTGTTGGTCGCGTGGAGCTGCTCGATCGCCTTGCGCCAGTCGCCGACCCGGGCGAGATCGTTCCAGTCGGGGATCAGGTTGCCGAGCGGGCAGGCGTTGTTGCAGAACGGGACCCCGCAGTCCATGCAGCGCGAGGCCTGGTGGCGGAGCTCGTCCTCGGGCAGGGTGCCGTAGATCTCGGCGTAGTCGCGCACCCGCTCCTGCGGCAGCCGCTCGGGCGCCGGGACGCGTCGCACTTCGAGGAATCCACGCGGGTTCGCCATCAGTACCTCACTAGGCCAGGTTGATGGTCCGGCCCTTGGCGGGCGGGGCGGTGTGGGCGAGGGCGGCGCGGAAGCCGGGCGGGATGACGACGACGAACTCGCTCGCGGCCTCGTCCCAGCGCTCGAGCAGGCCGGCGGCGACCGTCGATCCGGTCCGTCGCTCGTGCTCGGCGACGAGGCCGCGCAGGAACTCGTTGCCGTCGGCGTGGACCGGCTCGAGCTCGACCATCCCCATGTTGCAGTTCGGCGGGAACTCGTCTTCGGGGTCCCAGATGCAGGCGATGCCGCCGCTCATCCCGGCGGCGAAGTTGCGTCCGGTCGGGCCGAGGACGACGACGCAGCCGCCGGTCATGTACTCGCAACCGTGCTCGCCGATCCCCTCGACGACGGCAAGCGCGCCCGAGTTGCGGACCGCGAAGCGCTCGCCGGCGAGGCCGCGGAAGAACGCCTTGCCCGCGGTCGCGCCATAGAGGGCGACGTTGCCGGCGATCACGTTGCGCTCGGCGCGGTAGCCGGCGGTCGCGGCCGGGCGGACGGCGAGGACGCCCCCGGAGAGCCCCTTGCCCGCGTAGTCGTTGACGTCGCCGGCGACGTTGATCGTCACCCCGGGCGCGAGCCAGGCACCCGCGCTCTGGCCGGCCGAGCCGGTCAGATCGAACTTGATCGTGTCCTCGGCCAGGCCGTCGGGCCCACGGGCGACGACGAGGGCGTTCGAGACGCGGCCGCCGACGGCGAGGTCGATGTTGGTGACGGTGGTCGCGTAGGAGATGGGGTCGCCACGCTCGATCGCCGGCGCCGCCGGGCCGAGCAGCTTGCGCTCGTCGAAGGAGGCGCCGACCGGATGCTCCTTGGCGTCGCCGGGCACGAACCCGCGTGGCGCGCGGCGTGCCTTCGCAGGCACCGCGAGGAGCGGGCTCAGATCGAGCGAGCTCGCCTTCCAGTGGTCGAGCCCGTCGCGCTGGCGCAGCAGCTCGGTGCGTCCGACGAGGTCGCTGAAGCGGCGGACGCCGAGCGCCGCCATCAGCCGTCGCGACTCCTCGGCCACGAGCACCAGGTAGTTGATGACGTGCTCGGGCTTGCCCGAGAAGCGGGCCCGCAGCTCCGGGTCCTGGGTCGCCACCCCCACCGGGCACGTGTTGAGGTGGCAGACGCGCATCATGATGCAGCCGGTGGCGATCAGGGGCGCGGTCGAGAGGCCGATCTCATCGGCGCCGAGCAGGCCTCCGATGACGACGTCGCGCCCGGTCCGCATCTGCCCGTCGGTCTGGAGCACGACGCGGGTCCGCAGGCCGCTCTCGAGCAGCGCCTGCTGGGTCTCGGCGAGGCCGATCTCCCAGGGAACCCCGGCGCTCTGGATCGAGGACAGCGGCGAGGCGCCGGTGCCGCCGTCGTGGCCGGCGAT
>DASSEM010000041.1:0-4311 GCA_035695265.1 Solirubrobacterales bacterium | reverse complement strand
CCGCTCTCCTCGCGATCGCGCAGGTCCTCGACGAACGCCAGGAGCTCGGCGAGCTGCGCCTGCGTCTGCTTCGCCTGCTGCGGGTCTTCAGCGGCGATCATCGGCTCGATCTCGGCGTAGGTGAACGCGATCCCCTCGAGGATGTCGGCGATGTCGGAGAGCCGCGAGGTGGCGACGAAGCCCTGCTCCTCGGCGTCCTCACCGGCGATGAACCGCGAGTTCTTCCACGCCTCGAAGTACTCGCTCATCGTCGGGGTCATGATCGTGATCGCGGTCAGCGCGTCCGAGGGCGTCGGCTCGAAGGCGGCGGCGTCGGCCTGCAGGGCGTCGGCCTGGCGCTGGAACTCGCGCAGGGTCGCGACGTAGATGTTGGCGTCGGGGATGCCCTCGCCGAACTCGACCTTGCCGTCGCAGTCGGCGTCCTGCTTGACGTCGGCGAGCAGGTCCGGGTTCGTCCCGTACAGAGCCGTCTCGGTGAGGAAGAACAGGTTTCCGGGCTGCTTCATCGTCTCGCCGTCGGGGAGCTCGAGGTTGAAGGAGACGGCGTTCTCGGGATCGGAGGCGTCGGCGCCGGCGTCGATGTCGACGTCGTACTGGGCGAGCCTGGGGACGCCGGCGACGATCCCCTCCATCTCCTCGTACTGCGGGTTCGCCTCGACGAACGCGTCCTGAGACTCGGAGAGCAGCGCCGAGACCTCGTCGCAGCTCTCCTTCATCAGCGCCTCGTAATCGAAGTCCGCGGCCTCGGCGAGCGCGTAGTACTCCTCGGCGTTGGCGGCCAGGACGTCGACCTGCTCGACGAGCCCGTCGGCGTGAGCGGTCAGGTAGTCCTTGACGGCGGGCAGCTCGCTCGAGCTCGAGGCCGCCGTCGTCTCGTCGCCGGAGTCGTCGGACCCGCAGCCGGCGGCGAGCAGCGAGGCCCCGGCGATCGCACAGAGCGAGGCGGCGAGGCGGGTGGGAACCTTCGGAACGGTCATCTGGTCGGGCATCTCCTCGGTCGGGACGGTGGGAAGGGACTGTTGGGTCTTAGGCGACCCTAACTTCGGCGACCCTAACAAATTCCGTGCGATGCGATCGGCATTGCCTGAATAGAACCGGCGGCGCCGGGGTAGATAGCACGGCAGCAATCCCTCGGAGAAAGGCTCTCTAATGCCCCTGGCAGTCCTGCTCATCATCATCGGCATCGCCCTGGCGATCCTCGTCAACTACGTGCTCGGCATCGTCGTGATCCTGATCGGGCTCGCGCTGCTGCTCGTGCCGATGCTGCGGGGAAACCGCGTCTAAAACCCCAAGGGGGCGGCGGGCGCATAGGCTGGGTCGATGGAGATCGACGCAGCCGGAGCGGTCGTCAGCGGTGGAGCCTCGGGCCTCGGTGAGGCCACGACGCGGCGCATGCACGACGCCGGCGCCCACGTCGTGATCGCGGACCTGAACCGCGAGAAGGGCGAGACACTCGCCGCCGAGCTGGGCGAGCGCGCCCGCTTCCACGAGGTGAACGTGACCGATCCCGATGCCGTCGAGGCGGCCGTCGCCGCCGCCGCGGCTGCGCCGCGGGGACTGCGGATCGCGGTCGGCTGCGCCGGCATCGGCTGGGCCCAGCGGGTCACCGGCAAGCAGGGCCCGCATCCGCTCGACCTGTTCAGGAACGTCGTCGAGGTCAACCTCGTCGGCATGTTCAACCTGATGCGGCTGGCGAGCGCCGCGATGAACGCCAACGAGCCCGACGCGGAGGGCGAGCGCGGGCTCTTCGTCAGCACCGCTTCGATCGCCGCCTTCGACGGCCAGATCGGCCAGATCGCGTACGCGGCCTCGAAGGCCGGGATCGCCGGGATGACCCTGCCCGCCGCCCGCGACCTCGCGAGCCGCGGCATCCGGGTGATGACGATCGCGCCGGGCCTCTTCGACACGCCGCTGCTCGGCGCCCTTCCCGAGCCCGCGCGCGAGGCGCTCGGCGAGTCGATCCCGTTCCCGAGCCGGCTCGGCCGGCCCGAGGAGTTCGCCGACCTCGTCGCCGCGATCGCCGCCAACCCGATGCTCAACGGGGAGACGATCCGCCTCGACGGCGCAATCCGGATGCCGCCTAAGTAACCACCCCGAGGGAATGCTCCGGGCTTCGCCCGTCCGCCTCCCTCGGCCCGGTGGCTAGCGAGCCCCAGTGGCAGCGATAGTGGGCGCATAGAGCACCCAATCCCATCCACTGACCGTTCGGGACCCTGCTGACCTCCCCTCGGTGCCCAACCACCCGTGTGGCAACGGTGGGGGTTCCGGCGCGAGCCCACGACCCCGGCCGCCCGGCGCGGGCCGCCGCTAGCGCGCGTCCGGGTAGGCGAGCAGCACGTGGCGGGCGCCGACCGCGATGAACTCGTGCTCGCTCGCATCGGTGGCGCCGGAGTCGAGGTGCTCGATCACGGTCGCGTTGGTCAGCGCGATGAAGTCCAGCTCGCTCTGGTTGAGGTAGTCGGATAGGCGGCTGCGGTACCCCTCGGAGGGGAGCGTCAGCTCGCCGACGATGCGGTGGCGATCGGTCTCGAGAACGATGCGCAGGTTGCGGTTCTCCATCGTCGGGTTGTATCCGATCGGTCCCGAGCCCGTTTGACAGTCGCTTCGGTAGCTACGAGGATCGCCGGGTGGACTCGTACGAGCAGGCTTGCGAGCAGCATCGCTGGGAAGTTCCCGACCGCTACAACATCGCAGCTGACGTCTGCGACAAGCACGACCCGGCTGCGCCGGCGATGCTCTGGGAGCGCCATGACGGCGCCACCCGGGAGGTCGAATGGGGCGAGCTGCAAGCGCTCGCAAACCAGGCGGCCCACGTCCTCCGCGAGCACGGGATCGGCAAGGGGGACCGGGTCGCGGTCGTCCTGCCGCCGACCCCCGAGACGGCGGCGATCTTCTTCGGCACCTGGAAGCTCGGCGCGATCCTGCTCTCGATGTCGGTGCTCTACGGCGACGAGGGGATCCGCCATCGACTCGGCGATGCCGAGGCCAAGGTCCTCGTCACCGACGCCGCCAACGCCGGCCGCTTCGACCCCGGCCTCGTCGACGAGATCCTCGTCCTCGACGCCGACCTGCTCGCCGGCGCCCCGACCGACCACGTCTGCGAGGACACCTCGGCCGACGATCCCGCCCAGCTCTACTACACCTCCGGGACGACCGGCAAGGCGAAGGGCATCGTCCACGCACACCGCTACGTCCTCGCCCACGAGGAGTTCACCTACTGCCACGACGTCCGGCCCGGCGAGCGCTTCCACGGGATGGGGGAGTGGGCCTGGGCGGCCGGGATCAGCCCGCTGCTCGGACCCTGGCGGCTCGGCGCCGTCCAGTGCGTCTATCAGCGCGAGGGCGGCTTCGACCCCGCCAAACAGCTCGACTTCCTGTCCCGCAACGAGGTCACGAACGTGTTCACGACGCCGACGGCGATGCGGGCGATGATGGCGGTGGCCGACGCCGGCGAGCGCTACCCGCAGAGGTTCCGGATCGTCTGCAGCGCCGGCGAGCCGCTCAACCCGGAGGCGATCCGCTGGTTCCGCGAGCAGTACGGGATCACCGTCCTCGACTACTACGGGCTGACCGAGTCCTACCCGCTCTGCGCCAACTTCCCGTTCATGGAGGTCCGCGAGGGTTCGATGGGCCGGCCGATGCCGGGCTGGGACGTGCAGATCCTCGACGAGGACG
Organism: Solirubrobacterales bacterium; assembly: GCA_035695265.1. Taxonomy (GTDB): domain Bacteria; phylum Actinomycetota; class Thermoleophilia; order Solirubrobacterales; family 70-9; genus RHKX01. Next base: position 636 of record DASSEM010000041.1, on the reverse strand, counting down.
AGAACCCGGTCGCTCCAGGCGAGCGCGGCGAGATCTGCCTGCGCGCCCGCTCGAACCCCCACTACCCGCTCGGCTACTGGCGGCTGCCGGAGGAGAGCAAGGCGGTCTTCGGCGGCGAGTGGTTCCACTCCAAGGACGCGGCGACGACGGACGCCGACGGCTACGTCTGGTATGCCGGCCGAGCCGACGACGTGATCATCGCCGCCGGCTATCGGATCGGGCCCTTCGAGGTGGAATCCGCCTGCCTCGAGCATGATGCCGTTGCCGAGGCCGCCGCCGTCGCTTCCCCCGACGAGGTCAAGGGCAACGTCGTCAAGGCGTTCATCGTCCTCGTTGAGGGCCGCGAGCCGTCGGAGGAGCTGGCGAGCGAGATCCAGGGCCACGTCCGCGCCCGACTCAGCGCCTACGCCTACCCGCGCAAGGTCGAGTTCGTCGACGGGCTGCCGAAGTCCCTGACCGGCAAGATCCGACGGATCGAGCTCCGGGAGCAAGAGCTGGGGCGCTCGCGGTCCGCGGGCTCGTGACGCGCAGTCGAGCAGAGATAACTGCGCGACTCGCAGGGCTCTGCCCTGCTCGACTGCGCCGGGCCTCCGGGCAAAGCCCGGTGGCCCTCCCGGAGGGATCGGCTCTACGGCG
>DASSEM010000040.1:0-7880 GCA_035695265.1 Solirubrobacterales bacterium | reverse complement strand
CAGGGCGCCGCGCGAGATCAGGTCCATCATCCGGCCGACGGTGGCGACGACGACGTGGGCATTGCTGCGAACGCGCGCCGCCTGGTCGCGGACCGAGGTGCCGCCGAAGACGGCGACGACGTTGACGTCGAGGTGCTCGGCGTAGGAGCGGAGCGCCTGCGTGACCTGGATGCAGAGCTCGCGGGTCGGCGTCAGCACGATCGCCTGCGTCTCCTCGCTGGCCGGGTCGAGGTACTGCAGCAGCGGCAGCCCGAACGCCGCGGTCTTGCCGGTCCCGGTCTGCGCCTGGCCGATCACGTCGTAGCCGGCGAGCAGCTCCGGGATCGCCTTCTCCTGGATCGGCGACGGCTCCTCGTAGCCGAGCTCGTCGAGCGTCGTGATGATGTCCTCGGAGAGCCCGAGGTCGCGGAACGAGGTCACCGCGACGGGTCCAGGAGGAGCTTGCCCTGCGTCACGCGGTCCTGCAGGGCGCGATGGGCCTCGGCGACGTCGGATAGCCCGTAGGTCTGGCCGATCACGACCTCGAGTTTGCCGGAACCGACGGCCTCGAGCAGGTCGGTGATGCCGCGCTCGAGCAGGTCGGGCCGGCGCAGCAGGTGGACGAGCCAGAAGCCGACGACCGCGCGGCTGGTCCGCATCAGCTTCTGCGACCTCACCTCGTTCGGCTGCCGGGAGGCGATCCCGAAGCTGACCAGGCGGCCGAACGGCGCCAGCACCGACAGGCAGGCTTCGAAGGCGTCCCCGCCCGACATCTCGAGAACGACGTCGACCTGCTCGTCGCCGTTGGCCTCGCGGATCGCGGCGGCGAGATCGTCGGCGCGGGAGTCGACGCTGACATCGGCCCCGAGCCGCTCGGCCAGCGCCCGCTTCTCGGCGGTCGAGGCGAGCGCGATCACCCTGCCGGCACCGGCCCGCTTGGCGAGCTGTACGGCGAGCGTCCCGGTGCCCCCCGCCGCCGCCTGCACGACGACGCTCTCGCCGCGCTCGAGGCGGGCGCTCACGTGCAGGAGCGCCCACGCGGTCAGGCCCTGCAGCAGCACCCCTGCGGCCTGATCGTCGGAGACCTCGTCGGGGAGCGGGATCAGCGCCGCCCGCGGCACGACGACCTTTTCCGCGTAGCCGCCGTTGGCCAGCATCGCGACGACGCGGCGACCGTCCGGAGTCCGGCCCACGATCTCGCCCCCGGGGATCAGCGGCAGCTCGGCCTTCGCCAGGTAGTCGTTTTCACGCTGGTGGGTGTCGGCGAAGTTCATCCCGGCCCGGACGACCTCGACGAGGACCTCGTCGGGACCGGGCTCGGGATCGGGAAGATCGACGACCTGGAGGACCTCGGGTCCGCCGAACTCCTGGATCTGGACAGCGCGCATCGGCGGTGCAGTCTGACGAGTCGCGGACGGCGAGGCTCAGCGGCGTCTCGAGATCCGCAGCAGCCGGTCGGCCCGGACCTTGCGCAGCCGGGTCTCGCCACCGCCCGGCCAGCGCACGGTGAGGCGCTTGACGGCCCGCGCCCTGCCGAGTCCGAAGTAGAGACGGTAGTGGCCCTGCGAGTGGCGGGCGTCGTCGTTCTGGCCGACCCACTGGGTCAGCGTGCGACCGCCGCCGAACCGGGCGCGAACGCTCGCTCCGATCGCCTCGCGGTTGCGGGCCGAGCCGGTCAGCTCGACCTCGAGCCAGTGCCCGGCCCGGGTCACGTTGCGCTTGCGGATCACGTGCGCGCCCGGCGAGAACTCGCGCGCCGACGCCGCGATCAGCGGATCGCGCCGGCCGTCGTTGTCGTAGTCCATCCACTCGACGATGGCGTAGCCGGTCCGGCGCAACACGAGCGCGCCGGTGCGCACGAAGCGGTCCCGGCGCCGGTCCCAGCGGTAGATCCCCTGCGGGGCGAGGCTGACATCGAGACGGCCGTCGTTGTCGTAGTCGACGAACGAGGCGGCGGCGGCGTTGCGGGGCAGCCCGCGCCGGGAGCGGACCGGGCGGAGATGCCCGCGGCGGTTGGCGAAGAGGCTGACGCCGCGATGCCCGGTCGTCATCACGTCCAGGGTCCCGGAGTTGTCGAAGTCTCCGAGCGCGATCTGCTCGGCCTCGCGGCCGGAGCGCTCGTTCTCGACTCGCCTCCACCCGCCGCGCTTCAGCTTCCACGACTCGAGGCCGCGCCGCGTCGAGACCAGCAGCGTCGGCCGTCGGCCCCCGAGCGGGGCCCAGCGGTAGGCGACGCCGACGGCCGGTGGCGCCGGCACCGGGACGAAGCCGCCCCGCATCGTCTGCGCGTACATCTGCGGCGGATCGCCCTCGCAGGTGGTCAGCAGGTCGAGGCCGCCGCGGCCGTCGGCGTCGGCGTAGGCGGCCGAACGCCCGCGGCACCTGCCCTTGACGATCCCGCTGGCCACGATCTCGTCCCCGTAGCCGCCGGTCTGGCCGGCTCCGGCGACGAGGAACTGGTCGCGAACGGCGCCGAGGAACAGCGGCGAGGCGATGCCGCCGCCGAGGCCACCGGTGACCACGAAGGCATCCTGGTCGCGGCTCCCGGCGACGTCGGCGAACGCGATCCCGTGCCGGTCCCGCAGCATGATCTGAAACAGCGGTGCCTCCGGCGAGACCCCGTCGGCCCCGACCTTGATCTCGTCGGTGCTGACGGCGCCCGGCCCGGACTCCGCGAACTCGAACTGGATCGGCAGGTCGGAGAGGCCGTTGGAGGCGAAGACGACCTCGCCGCCGGGGGCGATCGTGAAGTCGATGTAGGGGCGGTTGTTCTGGTCACGCCCGAGCGCCGCCGATGCCGACCGCTGCGAGCGAATCGCCAGCTTTCGGGTCATCAGCCGGACGCGGCCGCTGACCGTCACCCCGGTCGACTCGAGGTGGAGCCGGCCGGCGTCGCCGGGCTCGTCGCTGGGCCAGATGTAGACGCCGGGGTCCGACCGATCGGCCGGCGGGCGCATCAGGTCGAGGCCCGGATAGCGGCTGTCGGGCCCGAGGCCGACCTGGTTGATCACGTTGCGGAACGTGCCCCTGCTGTTGCGGAGAAACACCGATCGGAACTTGTGGTTGGTCGTGAAGATGTCCTGGTGGCCGTCGCGATCGGGGTCGGCGACGCCGATGTCGAAGAGCCGTTTGGTCATGAAGTCCACGCGGGGGGCCGGGACAAGGCGCGGTTTCGCCGCCGGCGCCGGCGCCGCCGCCGCGACCAGCGCCGCGAGCACGATCGCGGCGATGCAGGTGCTCGCTTGCCTCCACCCCACCGGGAAAGCGTATTGCCCCGAAGCACATTGCCACTCGGGTGCCCGCAGGGCCGCTAGAGTGCCGCGGCCGTGGCCCTGACCGTAGTCGGTTCGATCGCCTTCGACGCCGTGGAGACCCCGTTCGGGGAGCGCGACCGCATGCTCGGCGGCTCGGCGAGCCACTTCGCGCTCGCCGCGAGCTTCTTCACCGACGTCCGGGTCGTCGGTCCGGTCGGCGAGGACTTCGGGGCAGAGGAGATCGGCGTGCTCGAGTCGCACGGCGTCTCGACGGTCGACATCGAGCGGATCGAGGGCGGTCGCACGTTCTTCTGGCGCGGCCACTACGACCACGACATGAACGTCGCCCACACCGACGACACCCAGCTCAACGTCTTCGCCGACTTCGTCCCGAAGCTCAACGACCAGAGCCGCGCCTCCGAGATGCTGTTCCTCGGCAACATCCAGCCCGAGCTGCAGCGGCAGGTCCGGGCCGAGGCGGGCGGGGCGAGGTTCGTCGCGCTCGACTCGATGAACCTCTGGATCGAGACCGCCAGGGACGCGCTGCTCGCCGTGATCGCGGAGATCGACTGCGTCCTCCTCAACGACGCCGAGCTGCGGATGCTGACCGGCGAGCTCAACCTCGTCGTCGCCGCGCACGCGATCATGGCCCTCGGGCCCTCGATCGTCGTCGCCAAGCGCGGCGAGTACGGCGCCGCCCTGTTCACCGGCGACGACACCTTCGCCATGCCCGCGCTGCCGATTGCCGAGGTCCGCGACCCGACCGGCGCCGGCGACTCCTTCGCCGGCGGCTTCCTCGGCTTCCTCGACGGGGTCGGCGCGCACAGCCCGAGCAACGGCGAGCTCCGCCAGGCGATGGTCCGCGGCTCGGCGATGGCCTCCTTCAACGTCGAGGACTTCGGCACCGAGCGGGTCCGCCGCCTCGAGCGGGCCGAGATCGACGGTCGCGTCGCCGCCTTTAAGAACTTGACGCACTTCTAGACCACGCTCTCGCCGGCGTCGCGCACGGGCCCTCGTTGTGCGGGGGCCTATTGCAATTGAAAGGGGGTATCCACTTAGAACCCCCATAGGCGGGAACGCGGTTATTGGGGACGCAAAGTGGATGGGCTAACCGGGTGCGGGCGTCTGAGGATGTGCTCAGACCCGCGGCCATCCTGCGAGGGAGCGAATGCCCGAAAGACTGCCGTTGTTTCCAGCGGCGAGTTAGCGTTAGCGGGTGCCGTCAGAAGCAGTGATCAAGGGAGGCCGCACCCGTCTCGTTCCGGTCTCTGAGGCGGACCTCGACTTGCTCTGCCAGTGGTTTGGCGATCCGCGCGTTGCCGAGTTTTGGGGCGGAACGCCTATGAGACGGGATGAGGTGGCGGCGAAGTATCTGGGGCGTCGCAGGCCGCAGGTGGAGTCATTCGTGATCTACGTAGACGCGGTACCAATCGGCTACATCCAGTATTCGGCTACCGGGAAAACGAGCGGCGAAATGGACCTGGTCCTCGCCCCTGAGTCTCGCGGAAGCGGGCTTGGTCCCGAGGCCGCCAGCGCTTTGGCCCGATATCTCCTCGAAGCTCTTGGCTGGACTCGGATCACCGTCGATCCCGATCGCACCAACGATCGCGGAATACGGGCTTGGGAGAAGGCGGGCTTTCGGCGGGTCGAGCGGCGAGGCATGACGCTGATCATGGAGCTCCGGGCCTAGGCCCGGAGCCCGACCTAAATGCGGAGCCCGCCCTAGGCGCTTGCAGCGCCGGCGGCCATCGCCCATCTGCCAGGACGGCGCGTTGATCGAGCCGCAGTGGGGCAGTAGAAGCCTTTGCCCCAGCGGACCCACTCGAGGTATTCGAAGCAGTCCTCCTCGCTCGAGAACAGCTTCATGAACCCACGCCAGTCCCGCGGATAGTCCCGCCTGCCCGCGACCTTGCTACAGCATGAACCGAGCCTAAGCGGTCAGCAGGACCTCAGGGGGCTCAAACTGAGTCAGGGGGTCTTGAGTGGATACCCCCTTTGCATGAAAGCGGTCTGGCGGGTCCCACCCGCCGGGGCATCCGCGCAACGGGCGGGATTACCCCGGGATAGTGGAGCAATCACGCCCAGTGGCCGATGCGGTCGCGGATCTCGCCTGGCGGCAGCATGGGATCATCGCGCGCCGGCAGTTGATCGAGCTGGGCATGGCCTCGTCGACGATCGATGACTGGCTGCGGTCGGGCCACCTTCATCGCCTTCTCCGCGGCGTCTATGCGGTCGGGCACCGGCGGATCACCCGTGAGGCGAGGTGGATGGCCGCCGTCCTCGCCTGCCCCCCGAGCTCGGTGCTGGGCTTCGGCTCGGCGGGACAGAGCCGCGGGATCGTCTCCCTCCAGCAACGCCTTGCCCTCCACGTGGTCATTCCGCGCCGCGCCGGGGCCAGTCCGGACGGGGTCGTCGTCCACCGGGTCCGCAGCCTCGACGACCGTGACGTCGGACTCCATCGCGGGATCCCCACGACCACGGCCACCCGGACCGTCTGGGACCTCGCGTCGGTGCAAACCCCGCTCGGGACGCGGCGCGCGTTCGAGCAGGCCGAGAAACTACGCCTACTCGACCGCGAGCGGCTCGCCGCGCTGCGGGCGGCGGCGCCATCCCGGCGCGGGGCCGGCGTGGTCGGAGAGCTCCTGCGCGAGGGCGTCCTGCCGCTGGAGGAGACCCGCTCGCGGCTCGAGGAGCTGATCCTCGAGGCCTGCCGCGACGGCGGCCTGCCGCTGCCGGCGGTCAACGTCCCTCTGCTCGGCTGGGAGGTCGACTTCCTCTGGCGGCGGGAGCGGGTCGTCGTCGAGGCCGACGGCGGGGACCACCTCACCCCGCGGCAACGCCATCGCGACAACGAGCGCGACGCGATGCTCGCTCGAGCCGGCTACCTCGTTCGCCGCTACGGCTCGGCCGCCGCTCGCGCTGGAGCCGACGTGATCGCTGAGCTGAAGGGGATCCTCGCCGAGCGGGGCGGTTGACGGCTTGCTGGGATACTGGGCCCGCGCTTCAGATCCAAAGAGATTCGAGATTCGAGGAGAGGACCAGTGGCAGACACCCTCACCATCACCGACAACCGCACGGGCAAGGCCTACGAGATCGACATCACCGACGAGACGATCCGGGGCATGGACCTGCGCCAGATCAAGGTCAACGAGGACGACTTCGGCCTGATGGCCTACGACCCGGGCTACACGAACACCGCCTCGTGCCGGTCGGCGATCACCTACATCGACGGCGAGGCGGGGATCCTCGAGCACCGCGGCTACTCGATCGAGGAGCTCTGCGAGAAGTCCTCCTACCTCGAGGTCGCCTACCTCCTGGTCTTCGGCGAGCTGCCCACCGGCCCCCAGCTCGAGCGCTGGGTCTACGACGTCACCCACCACACCTTCGTCCACGAGGACATGAAGGCGTTCTACGGCGGGTTCCGCCACGACGCCCACCCGATGGGCATCCTGCTCGCCGGCGTCGGCGCGATGTCGACCTTCTACCCGGACGGCAAGGAGATCGACGACGAGGAGGAGCGCTACATGGCGGCGATCAGGCTGATCGCCAAGATCCCGACGCTGGCCGCGTTCTCCTATCGCCACAGCCTCGGCCTGCCCTACGTCTACCCCGACAACGACCTCGATTACGCCGCGAACTTCCTCGCGATGATGCGGAAGATGACGGAGGTCAAGTACGCCCCCGACGAGCGGCTCGCGAAGGCGCTCGACGTCCTCTTCATCCTCCACGCCGACCACGAGCAGAACTGCTCGACGGCCGCCGTCCGGGCGGTCGGCTCCTCGCGGGTCGATCCCTACTCGGCGGTCGCCGCCGGCGTCGCCGCGCTCTACGGGCCGCTCCACGGCGGCGCCAACGAGGCGGTGCTGCGGATGCTGCGCCGGATCGAGACGGTCGAGAACATCCCCGACTTCCTCGAAGGCGTCAAGAACCGCGAGGAGAAGCTGATGGGCTTCGGCCACCGCGTCTACAAGAACTACGACCCGCGGGCCCGGATCATCAAGAAGCACGTCGACGAGGTACTCGAGCTGACCGGCGACAACCCGCTGCTCGAGATCGCCACCGAGCTCGAGAAGCGGGCGCTCGACGACGAGTACTTCACCGAGCGCAAGCTCTACCCGAACGTCGACTTCTACTCGGGGCTGATCTACGAGGCGCTCGGAATCCCAAGCGACATGTTCACGGTGATCTTCGCGATCCCGCGGACCTCGGGCTGGATCGCCCAGTGGATGGAGATGAACGGCGACTCGGAGCAGCGGATCGCCCGGCCGCGGCAGATCTACACCGGCGAGCACGACCGCACCTACGTCGAGATGGCCGACCGCGACGGCCCGGAGAAGATCACCGGCCCGCCCGCCCGCCGCCCGGTCAAGGCGCGCCGCGGCGCTTAGAGGGCGACCCCGACCAGGGTCGGTTCGACCGCGAGGGTGACGCCGAAGGCGGCGTGGACGCCGTCGCGGAGCTCCCGCGCCAGCTCGAGCAGCTCGGCGGTCGTCCCGCCGCCGCGGTTGACGAGGGCGAGCGTGTGCTTGGCTTTCCGGCGGGGCGGATCCGCTTCCCCGACCACCCGGACGACGTCGGCGAGGCGATCGCCTGGATCGACCGGAACGTCGCCGCCTACGGCGGCGATCCGTCCCGGATCATCCTGAT
>DASSEM010000039.1:0-18374 GCA_035695265.1 Solirubrobacterales bacterium | reverse complement strand
CATCGCCGTCGCGTTCGACGAGTGCACGCCGTTCCACGCCGACTACGACTACACGGCCCGCTCGACCGAGCGCACGCACCGCTGGCTCGAGCGCTGCCTCGACTGGCACGCCGAGCACGGGCCGCGCGGCCAGGCGGTGTTCGGGATCGTCCAGGGCGGCGTGCACGAGAGCCTCCGCCGCGCCTCGGCGGATGCGATCGCCGCCACCGGCGTCGACGGGGTCGCGATCGGCGGGACGCTCGGCCGCGACAAGGAGCAGATGGGCGCCGTGGTCGCGATGACCGCCGCGATGCTGCCCGCCGCCGCCGCCCGCCACCTGCTCGGCATCGGTGAGCCCGACGACCTCGTCGACGGCATCGCGGCCGGGATCGACAGCTTCGACTGCGCCGTCCCGACCAGGCTCGGCCGCCATGGCATGGCGCTCGCGCCGCTCCCGGAGCGGCGCTTCCGCTACGACGTCCGCCGCCGCGCGCACGAGTCCGAGCCGGGGCCACTCGTCGACGGCTGCCCTTGCCCGGCCTGCACCGGCTTCAGCCTGGCCTACGTTCACTACCTCTCGCGGGCCGAGGAGCTGACCGGGGTGCGGCTCCTGACCGCCCACAACCTCGTCTACTCGCAGCGGCTCGTCGCCGGCGCCCGGGCGGCGATCGTCGCCGGTCGCTACGGCGCCTACCGGGAGGCGATCATGTCCGGCGCGGCGCCCTGGGAGGCCGCCGGCTGACCCGGGAGGTCAGTTCCCGACGTTGTCGTTGATGAAGTCCCGGATGTTGTCGACCTGCTGGTCGACGTTGTCGCTGATGAAGCGGCCGACGTCGGAGTCCTGGCCCGCGTCGCTGGCGAGCAGGATCACCGCCGCGATCAGGCCGGCGACGATCGCGACCAGCACGATCGCGAGCAGGCCCCGCATGAAGCTCGAGAACCGCGACCGCCGCCGCGGCGGCTTGGCGGCGGCGACCCGGCGGGGGGGAGGCGAGGTTCGCCGCGGGCGAGCCGCGCGCGCCGGCGAGGTCGGGGTTCGCGGCTCGCGAGGGGCCACCCGTGTCGCTGCGGTGCTGCGAGTGTCGGCGAGGCGCGTCGTCGCCTCGTCCGCGGGCGAGATCCCCTCGAGCCCGCCGCGGAGCGCGGCGCCGTAGGCCAGCGCGTCGACATAACGGTCCTCGGGTTCGTTCTCGAGCGCCTGGAGCACGGCCTGCGAGAGCGCCTGGGGGATCTCGGGCTCGTAGCTCGTCGGCGGCAGCGGCCGCTCGTTCTCGCGGCGGATCGCGAGCTCGGCGAGGCTGTTGCCCTCGTAGGGAAGCCGAGCCGTGAGGAGCTGGTAGGTGACGACGCCGAGCGAGTAGACGTCTGAGATCGGTGTCGCCTCCTCGCCCCGCGACTGCTCCGGCGACAGATACGCCGCGGTGCCGACGACGGAGCCGACCTGGGTCAGTCGCGTCTGCTCGGCGGCACGCGCGATCCCGAAGTCGGCCAGCTTCACGGTCATCTCCACCGCGCCGCCCGCGGGGCCGCCGATCACCATCAGGTTGCCCGGTTTGACGTCGCGGTGGATGATTCCCATCCGGTGCGCGTACTCGAGCCCGGCGCAGGCCTGCGCTGCGATCTCGACGGCGGTCCGGGGGGCGAGCGAACCGTCGCGCTGCAGTAACTGGGCCCCGGAGCGGCCCTCGACGTACTCCATGACGATGAAGTGGCGTCCCGCGTCGACGCCGGTGTCGTAGACCTGGACGATGTTCGGGTGCACCAGCTTGGCGACCGCCAGTGCCTCGCGGCGGAAGCGGGCGACGAACTTCTCGTCGTCGGAGAGGTGCTCGGCCAGCACCTTGACGGCCACGGTCCGCTCGAGGACGCGATCGACGGCCTGGTAGACCGTCGACATGCCGCCGCTGCCGAGGCGGTCGCCGAGCTCGTAGCGATTGGCGATCGTGGAGGTCACCCGCTGCGGTCCTTGCGGTTGCCGTGCCCGTGCCCGTGCCCGTGACCGTTCGTCCCCGGCGACCCCGGACCTCCCGCCGCCCGGTCGTTGCCGCCGCCGGGGATGACACCGCCGCCGGGTGGTCCGCCGCCGCCCGGACCGCCGCCCGGGTTGGTCGGCGTCGTCGTCGGCTCCGGGGTCGTCGTGGTCGTGGTGCTCGGGGTCGTGTCGGTCGTGGTCGTCGTCGTCTCGGTGGTCTCCGTGGACTCGGGCACCGTGTCGGTGGTCTCGGGCACCGTGTCGGTGGTCTCGGTCGTCGTCGGGTCCGTCGTCTGCTCCTCCTCCGGGTCGCATTTCTCGGAGATCAGCTCGGCGAGGTGGTCGAGGAGCTCGTTCAGGTCGGCGACGAACTGCTCGTCGGCATCCACCAGGAGCTCGCCGCCGACGGCCTCGCGGAGCGAGTCGAGGCTGCTCTCGGCTGAGCCGGAGCCCTCGCATTTGCCGGCCTCGAAGCGCCCCTCGACCTCGTTGAGCTTCGCGGTGATCGCCGCTGCGGTCTCCGGCGGGATCTCGGCGCCGGTCGAGTCGGCGGAGCCGCAACCGAACCCGAGCAACGCTGCCGCGAGCGCGGCCAGGCAGGCGGCGATCGGGCGTCCGCTCGTCATCGGCGGCGAGTGTAGCTGCGGTTTCATCGTCCCTGAAACAGCCTGCGGCCCAGGTGCTCGGGCAGGCCCGCGGCCTCGATCGAGCGCGCCGCCCGCTCGATGTCGTAGCCGACCCGGTGGTAGGTCGCCTCCCAGCTCTCGGTGTCGAGCTCCAGCCAGGCGGCGCGCGGGTCCCCGTCGCGAGGCTGGCCGACGCTGCCCGGGTTGATCAGCCAGCGCCCGTCGCCGATCTCGAGCCTCGTCCCGGCGCCTGCCTGCCAGCCGTGCGCCTCGCCGTCGTCGTTGCCGTCGGCGGCCGAGAAGAACAGCGCAACGTGGGAATGGCCGACGAAGCTGACGCGCTTCTCCTGGACCTCGAGGCAGTCCGCCGCCTGCTCGGGCCAGAGCACGTACTCCCAGACCGGGTCCCGCGGGGAGGCGTGGTAGAGGGCGGCCGCGCGCGACGTGTCGGTGGGGGAGAGGGACGCGAGGTAGTCGAGGTTGCGGCGCTCGGTGTGCTCGGCAGTCCACTCGACTGCGGCGGCCGCGGCGGTCGAGAAGGTGGACGTGTCGAGCTCCCCGAGCACGGCGAGGTCGTGGTTTCCGACCAGGCAGACCTCGCAGCGATCCCGGGCGCGATCGACGCAGAGATCGGGGTCGGCTCCGTAGCCGACGATGTCGCCGAGGCACCAGCGCTCCTCGACGCCGACCTCGTCGCTGTCGCGGAGGACGGCCTCGAAGGCCGGCAGATTGGCATGGATGTCGCTGAAGACGGCTACCTGCATCGATGCGGCGCGCGGTCGCGCGACGCATCGGCGCCGTGCCCGGGCCGGACTATCGTAGGTGCGGATGGCGTGGCGCGGACGTGCGGGGAGCTTGACCGGGCCCGAGCCGTCGCTTCCCGGGACGGTGCTGATCGCGCTCGCGGCCGTGGCCGTGGCCGAGCTGGCGGTGCTGGTCCTTGCTCCCGCCGAGACGGGACTCGACCCGGTTGCGGTCGAGGCCGCGCGCTGGTTCGATTCCGACGCCGCGGCCGCAGCCGCGGACTTCCGGTCGGGTCAGCGGACCCTGTTCCTGATCGGGCTCGGGGTCGAGCTCCTGGCCCTCGCGGCGCTGGCGCTCGGCCGGCCGCGGCAGCTGCGGCGCCTGCTCGACCGGCTCGGAGCGCGGCCGTTGCTCGGCGCCGCCGCCGCGGGCGCCGGAATCTCGCTGCTGCTCGCGGTGCTGGCGTTGCCGACCGGCCTGATCGCCCATGAGCGGTCCGTCGACATCGGCCTCGCCACCCAGGGCTTCGGCGATTGGCTCGGCGATCGCGCCCGGGGTGCCGCGATCGCCGCCCTCCTGGCGGCGGCCGGCGCCACGATCCTGATCGCCCTGCAGCGGCGGCTGCCGCGCGGCTGGTGGGCACCGGCCGCGGTGGTCGTCATCGCCTACGCGGTCGTCAGCACCTGGCTTGCGCCGGTCGTGCTGGCGCCGGTCTTCAACGACTTCGAGGAGCTTCCCCCGGGTCAGGCGCGGACCGCGGTGCTCGATCTCGCCGACCGTGCCGGCGTCCCGGTCGGCAACGTCTACGAGGTCGATGCATCGCGCCGCAGCACGGGAGTCAACGCCTACGTCAGCGGGATCGGCTCGAGTCGGCGGATCGTGCTCTACGACAACCTGATCGACCGCGCCGACGCGCCGGCCCTGCGCGCTGTGGTCGCCCACGAGCTCGGCCACGTCGTCCACCACGACCTACGCCGCGGGCTGCTGTTCGTGGCGATCGTCGCCCCGATCGGGATGCTGCTCGTCGCCCGCACCGGCGCCGCCCTGTCGCGGCGCGGCGGCGCCCGCCCCGGCACGCCGGCGGCGCTGCCGGCGTTCGCGCTCCTGATCGCGCTCGTCAGCTTCGCGGTCAACATCGCCGGCGACCAGCTATCGCGGCGCGTCGAGGCGAGCGCCGATGCCTTCGCGCTCGAGCTGACCGGCGATCCGCGGGGCTTCATCGATCTCCAGCAGCGGCTCGTGGCGGCGAACCGGGGCGACCCGGACCCGCGGAGTTGGGTCGATGCCGTCCTGCGGACGCACCCGACCGCGGTCGAGCGGGTGGGGGCGGCGCTTGCCTATGCGGAGCAGCAGGGGATCGACCCGGGCGAACCGACGTTCCCCCCTGCGCGATAACGCCGTCGGAGAGCCTTGTTAGGGTGGCGCCCGCTCGCATCCAAACAGGAGGAATCCACTGTGACCAAGGCTGAATTCATCGATCGTGTCGCCAGCGACGACCGGGTCGGCAGCAAGAAGGGCGCAAGCGACGCCGTCGAGGCCGTGCTCGACGGGATCGTCAATGCGCTCAAGGCCGGCGAGGACGTGAACTTCACCGGCTTCGGCAAGTTCAGCGTCAACGAGCGCGGTCCTCGCCAGGGCGTCAACCCCCGTACGGGAGAGCGGATCACCATTCCGGGCGGCAAGGTTCCGAAGTTCTCCGCCGGCGCCGGGCTCAAGGGCGCCGTCAAGGGAAGCTGAACCCGAGCACCGGGCGGACACCGTTCGCAGACCGGCTGGCGGCGCTCGAGGACGAGCGCTGCAGCCGGATCTGCCTCGGACTCGATCCGATCCCGGGACAGGCGCCCTGGTCGAGCGGGGAGGGCTCCGGCACGCGTGAGCGGGCCGCAGCCGCCGTCGAGGCCGGCTGCCGCGAGCTGATCGCGGCCGCCGGCCCGGCGTGCGTCGCCGTCAAGCCGCAACTGGCCCGCTTCGAGGCGCTCGGGACGCCCGGCTGGGCAGCGCTCGAGCGGGTCATCCAGGCCGCCCGTGAGGCCGGGCTGCTCGTGATCGCCGACGGCAAGCGCGGCGACGTCCCGGTCAGCGCCGCGGCCTACGCCGACGCCCTGTTCGGGCGCACCGAGACCCCGTGGGGGACGATCGAGGGCCTCGGCGTCGACGCCGCCACCGTCAACCCCCTGCTCGGCGCCGACTCGCTGGAGCCGCTCGTCGCCGCCGCCGAGGCGGCCGGCGCCGGAATCTTCGCCCTCGTCCGTACCTCGAACCCCGGTGCTGCCGATCTGCTCGACGCCGATGCCGGCGGCGCACCGCTGCACGAGCGGATCGCACGCATGGTCGACGGGCTCGCCGACCGGCTCGCCGGCGCGGGTGCGTTCAGCGGCGCCGGCGCCGTCGTCGGCGCGACCGAGCCGCAGTTCCTCGATCGCCTCCGCGAGCTGATGCCACGGGCGATCTTCCTGCTGCCCGGCGTCGGCGCCCAGGGCGGGTCCGCCGACCGCCTGGCCGCGGCGTTCACCGGCCCGGGCTCGGCGCTCGTGACTGCTTCGCGAAGCATCGCAGCCGCTGCCGATCCGGCCGCGGCGGCCGAGGAGCTGCGGGCGCAGGTCGCCTCGCCGGCCGACCGCTGACCCTAGAGTTGCCGCCGATGGAACCTGCCCGGAACCCGACCGGCGACCTCGGCGAGGCGATTGCAGCAGCGACCGCCGAGCTGCACCCCGGAGTCCCCGCCGCGGCGCTCGAGCGACCGCCGCGCCCCGAGTTCGGCGACTACTCGACCAACGCGGCGATGCTGGCCGCGCCGCTGATCGGCGAGCCGCCTCGCGACGTTGCGGCCCGGCTCGCCGACGGTCTGCGCGAGCGGCTCGGCGACAGCGTCGAGCGGAGCGAGATCGCCGGACCGGGCTTCGTCAACCTGCACATGTCGGAGCCGTGGATGCGCGATGCGGCGGCGCTCATCGCCGCTCGCGGCCGCAGCTTCGGCGCCGGCGTCGCCGAGCGGCCCCGGAGGGTTCTGGTCGAGTTCGTCAGCGCCAACCCGACCGGGCCGCTCACCGTCGCCAGCGGCCGTCACCTCGCCTACGGCGACTCGCTCGCGCGGATCCTCGAGTTCGCCGGCCACCGGGTCGAGCGCGAGTACTACCTGAACGACGCCGGCTCCCAGATCGATCTCTTCGGCGCCTCGATCGCCGCCCGGATCGCCGGGACCGAGGTGCCCGAGGGCGGCTACGAGGGCGACTACGTCGCCGAGCTCGGGACCAGGATCGCCGCTGAGCGCGGCAGCGGTCTCGAGGCCGCCGAGCTCGGCCGGCTCGGGGTCGAGCTGATGCTCGCCGGCATCAGGAGGACCCTGGAGCGATCGCGGGTCAGCTTCGACAGCTGGGCGTCGGAGCGCAGCCTCCATGAAGCCGGGGCCACCGAGGCCGCAATCACGGAGCTCCGCGGCCGCGACCTCGTCTACGAGAGCGAGGGCGCCGTCTGGCTGCGGACCTCGCGGTTCGGCGACGACAAGGACCGGGTGTTGATCCGCGCCGACGGAGCGCCGACCTACTTCGCCGCTGACATCGGCTACCACCGCGACAAGCTCGAGCGCGGCTACGAGTTGCTGTTCGACGTCCTCGGAGCCGACCACCACGGTTACGTCGGCCGGGTGCGCGCCGCGATCGCCGCCTTCGGGGCGGAGCCGGACACGTTCGAGGTGGCGATCATGCAGATGGTCAACCTCGTCGAGGGCGGCGAGCGGGCGCGGATGTCGAAGCGGCGTGGCGACTTCGCCCGGCTCGACGATCTGCTCGACGACATCGGCGTCGATGCCACCCGCTTCTTCATGCTGATGCGCAGCCACGAGACGCCGATCGACATCGACCTCGACCTGGCGCGGGCGCATTCGTCGGACAACCCCGTCTACTACGCGCAATACGCGCACGCGCGGATCTGCAGCATCTTCCGGACGGCGGCCGAGCGCGGGACCGAGACCGGCGACGACCCGGCTCCGGAGGGGACGCTCGAGCCGGCCGAGCGGGCGCTGATCGCGCGCCTGCTCGAGGCGCCCGAGCAGATCCGCCGGGCCGCGGCGAAGCGGGAGCCCCACGGGCTCACCTCCTACGTGCGCGAGATCGCCGCCGACTTCCACGCCTTCTATCGCGACTGCCGGGTCGTCGGCGCCGGGCCCGGCCTCGAGCAGGCCCGGCTCACGGTCTGCGCCGCGACGCGCGATGTGATCGCGACCGTGCTCGGCCTGCTCGGGGTCGAGGCTCCCGAGGAGATGTGAGCGGTTGAGCCGCCGGGAAGGCTCGGGCTCGGGGTGGCGGCTCGTCCTCGTTCTCACCCTGATCGGGGTCGCGCTCGGCTTCGCCTGGGGCATCGCCGACCGCCCCGTCTATCGGTCGACGGCGACCGTCGTCGTCGAGAGCGACGCCCAGGGCGCTGACTCGGCCCGCCTCGGGCGCTTCGCGGAGCGTGGCGAGAGCGAGGCGGTTGCGCGGCGGGCGGCGGCGATCCTCGGCCGGGACGTCCCGGGTGCCGACCTGCTCGCGGACACGACGGTGGAGCCCGCGCGCGACGGCGGATACCTGATCGTCAGCGCCGAGGCCGAGGCCCCCGACGTCGCCGCCGCGGCCGCCGACGGCTTCGCCCGCGCCCTCGTCGCCGTCGAAGGCGACCCGCTCGCTCTCGGCGCCGCGGCGAGCGTCCCGACCGGACCCGTCGAGAATCGTTCCGCCGCCCGCTGGGCCGGGCTCGGCGCCGTGCTCGGCCTGCTGGTCGGGTTGATCTGCGCGGCCGTGGCGCGCCGCGCTCGCCTCCTGCCGCCGGTGCCGGACGGCGCGGCGCCGGCCGCCGATCCTCCCCGCTGGCTCGCGGCCGGTCGCGATGCCCGCATCATCGAGCTCGGCCCCGAGCCCACTCACGCCCTCGCCGCTGACGAGGACGGCGCGTTCGCGATCGCGCCGGAGGCCGTCCCCGATGCGGGCATGCTGGCCGACAGCATCGGCATCCGCTCGGGATCCGGTCCGCGGTCGCTCGCGGTCGTCCCGGCCGCATCCGACGCCGCTGCCGTCGAGCTCGCGGCGGTGCTCGCGATCGCCGCCGCGGGCGCCGGCCGGCGGGTCCTGGTCGTCGAAGCGGACCTCGGCGAGCCGGCGCTGGCCGCCCGGCTCGAGGTGGCGCCGGCGCCCGGCCTCGCCGACTACCTCGCGGGTGATGCGGCTCCCCGCCAGGTCCTCCGCACGGTCACCGCTGCGCCCGCCGGCTTCGCATCGATCCCTGCCGGGGAGGGACGCGCCGGCGTGAGCATCGCCGGTTCCCGCTTCGCCGCCCTCGTTGACCGCCTCACGCGTGCCTACGAGCTCGTGATCTGCATCGCGCCGCCCCTCGAGGTCGGCGACGCCGCAGCGGTCGGCGACGCCGCAGCGGTCGGCGACCTCGTCGACGCGGTCGTCGTCGCGGCCGGGCGGGGAAGCGGCCAGGCCGATCTCGACCGGGCTGCCGAGCTGCTTCGCGGAGCGCCCGTCTGGGCGCTCGTCACGCCTCCATCCTGACCGGTCGCAATCACGCGGACACGCAGGGATTTCGGCGCTCGGGGACGGGGCGGGTGGCGTACCATCGCGGCGTGGCAGTATCGAGCGCACCGGGCAACCCCGAGCGGATCTCCTGGGCCAGCCGGCTGCTCGCCCCGCTCGCCCTGGTCGTGGTGCTGATCGCGATCGGCGTGATCGTCACGGCGAACATCGACGACGGCGGCAAGGCCGAGGATACGACGGCGCGGGTCAACTCCGACAACGGCGATGGCGACGGCGCCGAGAACCCGCGGCATTACGCGGTCGAGGAAGGCGACACCCTGAGCGGCATCGCCGCGAAGTTCGACGTCTCGGTGAAGCGGCTCGAGCGCCTCAACCCCGACATCGACCCGCAGGCGCTCACCACCGGCCAGGAGCTGACGATCAGGTAGATGATGCTCGCGGCGGTCCGATCGCGCGGCCGTCCGCGGCCGGCGCCGGTGGCGATCGTCCTCGCGACGCTCGCGCTCGCGCTCGCGGTGCCGGTCGGGGCCGATGCGGCGGAGCGTCCGCCGCGGCTCGACGCGTCCGCCTGGCTTCTGGTCGACCGCAGGGACGAGGCCGAGCTCGCGACCCGCGCCGCCGACGCCCGCCGCGCGATCGCGAGCGCGACGAAGCTGATGACCGCCCATCTCGCCCTGACCGAGCTCCGGATGGGCGACCGGCTCACTGTCCCCGACTACCAGCCGGCGCCGGCCGAGTCCGTTGCCGGGCTGGCCGCCGGCGAGCGGCTCACGGTTCGCGACCTCGTCGTCGCGATGATGCTCCCGAGCGCCAACGACGCCGCGGTGACGGTCGCCGACGGGGTCGCCGGCTCCCAGGGGGCGTTCGTCGAGGAGATGAACCGGGCGGCCCGCAAGCTCGGCCTGACCCGCACCCACTACGCGAACCCGATCGGCCTCGACGCGCCCGGCAACTATTCGACGGCCAACGACCTGGTCGACCTCTCGTCGGAGCTGCTCGGCGACCGCCGCTTCCGGCGGATCGTCGCGATGCCGAAGGCGACGCTGACCAGCGGCGACCGCGACCGCACGGTCACGAACACGAACACGCTCCTGCTCAGCGACCCGAGCGTTGACGGCGTCAAGACCGGACACACGAGCGAGGCCGGCTACGTCCTCGTCGCCTCCGCAAAGCGCCACGGCGTGCCGCTGCTGGCAGCGGTGCTCGGGACGCCCAGCGAGGCCGCGCGCGACGCCGAGACCGAGCGCCTGCTCGACTACGGCTTCTCCCTCTATGACCGCGCCGAGCCGGTCGAGCGCGACGCTCGCGAGGCCAGGGTCGACGTCCGCTACGAGGACGAGCCCCTGCCCCTGCTCGCCCGCCACGGGATCGCGGTGCGGGTCCGTGACGACCAGGACGTCGAGGTGGACGTCGAGCGCCCCGTTGAGGTCGAGGGACCGATTGACGTGGGCGATCGGCTCGGGTCGGCGACCGTGACCGTGGACGGCCGCTTCATCGACCGCACGCCGCTGACCGCCGCCCACGCAATCGCCGCGCCGACCATCGTCGACCGGGTCGGCGGGCCGCTGGTCGCCGCACTGATCGTCCTCGCGGTGATCGTCATACTGGCCCTGGCAGCGATCTGGTTGCGCCGGCGAACCGCCGGGTATGTCAGCGCCGATCGCGACCCGGAGGAGAGATTGAGGACGCGCGACGAGCGGATTCGCAGACGCAGCGGGGATCGGGACGCATGATCCTCACCGTCACCCTGAACATCGCCCTGGACCGGACCGTGGCGGTGCCGCGGATGGCGCTCGGAAACCGCCACCGCGTCATCGACTCGCGACGCGCGGCGGGGGGGAAGGGCGTCAACATCGCGCGCGCCCTGAAGGCGCTCGGCGAGCCGGTCATCGCGACCGGGATCGCCGCCGGCGCGACCGGCGCCAGGATCCGCGAGCTGCTCGACGCCGAGCAGGTCCTGCACGACTTCATCGAGGTGGCCGGAGACTCGCGCACCAACCTCGCGGTCATCGATCCGACCTCGGGCGAGCAGACCGAGATCAACGAGCGCGGGCCGACCGTGGCGCCGGAGGACCTCGAGCGGTTCATCGAGCGCCTGCTCTACCTCGCCTCGGGTGCCCAGTACTGCGTGATCGCCGGCTCGTTGCCCCCCGGGGCCGCACCCGATCACTACGCGACGCTGATCTCGGCCCTGCGCTCGGCCGGCGTGCCGACGCTCCTCGACACCGACGGCGAGCCGATGCGGCTCGGTCTGCGGGCGCAGCCCGCGATGGTCGTGCCGAACGTGGCCGAGGCGGAGGAGGCAGTTGGCTACGAGTTCACCGAGCCCGGCGATCTGATCTCCGCGGTCGACAGCCTCGTCGGGATGGGCGCCGAGGAGGCGTTCGTGACGACGCCGTCGGGCTGCGTCGCCCTGGTCGGCAAGGGCTCGGAGCGGTCGCACTACGAGGCGACGATCGAGCCGCTCAGCGCGGTCGCCAGCGTCGGCTCCGGCGACGCGTTCCTCGCCGGCTTCGTCTCTGCCCGCCGGGCCGGTCGCACGATCGAGGACTGCCTCGCCTACGGGGTAGCCTGCGGCGCCGAGTCGACCCAGCATTTCGGCGCCGGCACGGTGGACGCCGACGAGGCGGCGAAGCTCGTCGGGCGGGTCCGGGTCGAGCGCCTCGCCTCGCCGCTTCGGGTCGCCTGAGCGCTCCGAACGCGCCGCGCGGTCGCAGCTTCCCCGCATTTTCCGGATGGTGAGCGGCTCCGGCCCGTCGGAGCGGCTGCCTACAATCCTGGTTCGGCAATCGACAGAGGGAGCGCCTCCAGTTGGAAGTTGAGATCGGACGGGGAAAGAAGGCTCGCCGCGCCTACGGGTTCGACGACATCGCGATCGTGCCCTCACGGCGGACCCGGGACCCCGACGACATCGACGTCACCTGGAACCTCGGGCCCTATCGCTTCGAGCTGCCGCTCCTGGCATCGGCGATGGACGGGGTGGTCAGTCCGCGGACGGCGGCCCTGATCAACAAGCTGGGCGGGCTCGGCGTCCTCAACCTCGAGGGGATCTGGTCGCGCTACGAGGACGCCGACGAGCAGCTCGCGCGGATCGCCGCCGCGCCGCCGCAGCAGTCGACCCGGCTCATGCAGGAGATCTACTCCGAGCCGGTCAAGCCGGAGCTGATCGCGCAGCGGATCGAGGAGATCAAGGCCGAGGGTGCCGTCTGTGCCGGGTCGCTGACCCCGCAGAAGGTGGGCGAGTACCACGAGGTCGCGCTCGAGGCGGGCCTCGATCTCCTCGTCGTCCAGGGAACCGTGATCTCCGCCGAGCACGTCTCCTCGACCTCGGAGCCGCTCAACCTGAAGGAGTTCATCGCCAGCGTCCCCGTCCCCTGCGTCGTCGGCGGCTGCGCCTCCTACTCGACCGGGCTGCACCTGATGCGGACCGGAGCGGTAGGCGTCCTGGTCGGCGTCGGGCCCGGCGCCGCCTGCACGACCCGCGGCGTCCTCGGGATCGGCGTCCCGCAGGCGACCGCGATCGCCGACGTCGCGGCGGCACGCTCGCAGCACATGCTCGAGACCGGCCAGTACTGCAACGTGATCGCCGACGGGGGCATGCGGACCGGCGGCGACGTCTCGAAGGCCGTCGCCTGCGGCGCCGACGCCGTGATGATCGGCTCGCCGCTCGCCCGCGCCAAGGAGGCGCCCGGCCGCGGCTACCACTGGGGAATGGCGACGTTCCACCCTTCGTTGCCGCGCGGAACCCGGGTGACGACGACCCAGGACGGCTCGCTCGAGCAGATCCTGCTCGGGCCGGCGAACGAGAACGACGGCACCTTCAACCTGATGGGGGCGCTGCGGACCTCGATGGCCACGACCGGCTACGAGGACATCCCGTCGTTCCACCGGGCCGAGGTCATGGTCGCCCCCGCCCTGCAGACCGAAGGCAAGCAGCTCCAGCGCAGCCAGTCGGTCGGGATGGGCTCCAACGGCAAGTCGGCGGTCGCGAACGCCGTCGCGGTCTCCGACGACTGAAGATGGCCTGAGGGATGGCCGCCGAGGCGCTCTCGCCGGAACGTCCGACCGACGCCCCCGTCGTCGATCCGACCGGGGACGAGGCGGGCACGGTCGGGGTCGGTCGCGAGGAGGTCCTCGTGCTCGACTTCGGCGGCCAGTACTCGCAGCTGATCGCCCGCCGCCTGCGGGAGTGCGGTGTGTTCGCGGAGCTCCTGCCGCACGACGCCGACATCGAGCGGATCCGCCTGCGCAGCCCGCGGGCCCTGGTCCTCTCGGGCGGGCCGGCGTCGGTCTACGAGCAGGGGGCGCCCGGGCTGCGCACCGAGCTGCTCGAGCTCGGGATCCCGGTGCTCGGCATCTGTTACGGGATGCAGGCCATGGTCCAGGCGCTCGGCGGCCGCGTCGAGGGCGCCGAGCGCGGCGAGTTCGGGCGCACCGAGCTGTCGCTCGTCGAGGAGGGCGGTCGCCTGATGGCCGGCCTGCCGGCGACCCAGCAGTGCTGGATGAGCCATCGCGACTGCGTCTACGAACCGCCGCCCGGCTTCGCGGCCCTCGCCTCGAGCCCGGGCTCCCCGGTCGCCGCCTGCGAGGACCTCGACCGCGGGCTCTACGGGATCCAGTTTCACCCCGAGGTCGTTCACACCCCGCACGGCCAGGCGATCCTCGAGCGCTTCCTGCGCGAGATCGCCGGCTGCGAGGAGCAATGGTCGGCGGCGTCGGTGATCGACGAGCAGGTCGGCCTGATCCGGGCCCAGGTCGGCACGGGCGGCGTCATCTGCGGGCTCTCCGGCGGCGTCGACTCGGCGACCGCGGCGGCGCTCGTCCACGAGGCGATCGGCGATCAGCTCACCTGTGTCCTCGTCGACCACGGCCTGCTCCGCAAGGGCGAGGCCGAGCAGGTCGTCGAGACGTTCCGCGAGGGGCTCGGCATCAGGCTCATCCACGTCGATGCCCGCCGCCGCTTCCTCGACCGACTCGCCGGGGTCGAGGAGCCGGAGCGCAAGCGGAAGATCATCGGCGAGGAGTTCATCCGGGTCTTCGAGGAGGAGGCGCTGAAGCTGCCCGACGTCAGCTTCCTCGTCCAGGGCACGCTCTACTCCGACGTGATCGAGTCCGGGGGCAGCACCGGTGCGGCGACGATCAAGTCCCACCACAACGTCGGCGGCCTCCCCGACGATCTCGAGTTCGAGCTCGTCGAGCCGCTGCGGATGCTGTTCAAGGACGAGGTTCGCGCCGTCGCCTCAGAGCTCGGGCTCTCCGACCGGATGGTCTGGCGCCAGCCGTTCCCCGGCCCGGGCCTGGCGATCCGGATCGTCGGCGGCGAGGTCAACGAGGAGCGGCTCGAGATCCTCCGCGAGGCCGATGCGGTGCTCCAGGAGGAGGTCCGGGCCGCCGGCCTCTACCGTGACCTCTGGCAGTCCTTCTGCGTCCTCCCGGTCGTCCGCTCGGTCGGCGTCCAGGGCGACGGCCGCACCTACGCCTACCCGATCGTGATCCGCGCCGTCACCTCCGACGACGCGATGACCGCCGACTGGGCCCGGCTCCCCTACGACCTCCTCGAGCGCGCTTCGAGCCGGATCATCAACGAGGTCCCCGGCGTCAACCGCGTGGCCCTCGACATCAGCTCGAAGCCTCCGGCAACGATCGAGTGGGAGTAGGACTGCTCGCTGCGCCCGCATGAAGCACGGCCGGGCTCCGCCCGGCCTTGCTGCACGCTCGCGGCGGCGCCGCTCGCTCGAGCAAGGAGCTCCTAGCTCCTCGCTCCTCGCTTCAGCTCCAGCGGTCCCACTTCTTCAGCGGGCGGGTGGGGCTCAGGGGGTGGCCGCCCTCGTACCAGCCGGGCGCCGACCAGAGCTCGAAGTGGAGGTGGCAGCCCTGGGCGTTGCCGGTGTCGCTCTCCCGGCCGATCACCTCCCCGGTCCTGACGCGGCTCCCCTCCTTCGGGCGCCCGCGGCGCTCGAGGTGCATGTAGGCGTAGTCCTTGCCGGTCTTCTTGCCGTCGATGACGACGTAGTAGCCGGCCGACGACTGGTAGGCGCTGACCTGGACCCGGCCGCCGCGCGCGGCGACGATCCTGGTCCCGCACTTCGCGAAGACGTCCTGACCCTGGTGGCCGCGGCCGGCGCCGAGCCCGTCGCCGTAGCCGTGCTTGCCGCGCAGCGGGAACTTGTGGTCGTAGTAGGCGAAGCCCGTGGAGTCGCTCGCTCCGCGCTCGTCGCCGAGTGCCGAGACGCGGAACCTGTACTTCCCGTTGCGCGGTGGCTTGCCGTTCTCGCCGAGGCCGTCCCAGGCCACGGTCTGGATGCTGAACGGCCGCCGGTTGCGCTGCACGATCGAATCGACCGTCTTGCCGTTCTCCCTCGAGACGACGTCGATGCGGATGTCGGCGGGCCCGTCCGCCTCGAAGAGGTAGTCGAGCTTGATGTCCTTGCGCCCGTCGAAGTAGGCGGTCTTCGGCTTCGCGGCGACGCGCCCGAGCGCGAATCCGTCGACTGACCTGATCGCATCCTCAGGCTTGACCTCGAGCTCCTCCGGCGATCTTGCCCTGGCGCCGAAGCGGGTGGCGACGACGATTCGGCCGCTGCTCGCGCCGGTCGGGACCTTCGCCGTGACGGTGTCGGACCTGACCGATGCCGGCTCGACCGCGATCCGGCCGTCGGGACCCCGGAAGCGCACCTCGGTGATGGCGCCGAGCGCCCGGCCGGTCACCTGGACCCGGCCGGTCTCGGTCACCGTGCGCACGTCGAGGCAGCGCTGCTTGCAGACGACGTCGGTGACCCTGGGCGGGTCGGGGGTGCCGATGCCGCCGTCGCGGGCGGTTGCCGCCGCGACCGAGCAGAGCAGCGCCGCGAGCGTCGCGAAGGCGGCGAGGGCGATCGTCCTCGTCCTCGTCGTTCGCGTACGCACGGCGCTCCGGCTCAAGTCCTCGTCTCTTTCGTTCGGGCCTACGGGGTTAGCTGTCGGGCTCGCGCGGAAAGAGCAGCGCTACCTGGCTGTGGTGCCTGGATTCGCCCCATCGGCGCCGATTCCTGTGGCGCCGTGCGGTTCCCCCGCCCCCCGGGCGCGTGCGTCCGGGGATTCGGCAGGTCCTGTGCGGGCGGCAGTATAACCGCGGTCCCGGCAGCCGCCTGGCCGGGCCGGGCGGGATTCGCAAGGGCCGGGCCCGGCGCTGCGAGGCAATGGCCTATCATCCGCCGGCCGCGCGGGACCCGGCCGGGGTCGGGTCGCGGCTGCTTCACGCAATGAAGACCTACGTGGCTACACCCGAGAACCGCAACCGCGAGTGGTACGTGGTCGACGCCGAGGGGCAGACCCTCGGCCGGCTGGCGACCAGGATCGCCGACGCCTTGCGCGGCAAGCGCAAGCCGGAGTACACCCCGCACTGCGACGTGGGGGACTTCGTCGTCGTCGTCAACGCGGAGAAGATCGCGGTCACCGGCGACAAGCTGAAGAGCAAGCGCTACTACCGTCACAGCGGCTATCCGGGCGGGATCCGTTCGCGGACGCTCGAGGAGATGCTCGACCGCCGTCCCGAGGAAGTGATCCGCCGCGCCGTCAAGGGCATGCTGCCCCGCAACAAGCTCGCCCGCAAGCAGCTCGTCAAGCTCAAGGTATATGCCGGCCCCGAGCACCCCCACGCCGCCCAGCAGCCGAAGCCCATGGAGGTGACGAAGTGAGCGACGACGCCGAGCGTGAGCAGGGCGAGACGCCCGAGCAGCCCGAGCCCGAGTCGCCGTCCACGGAGCAGCCGGAGGCCGCCGCCGGTGAGCAGTCCGAACAGGACGCGACGCCCGACGCCGACCCGGACCAGCCCGAGGCCGCCGCCGCCGAGCAGCCCGAGACGGACGCGGCGCCGGAAGCCGCCACCGAAGAGCAGCCGCAGGCCGATGCCGAGCCGAAGGCCGAGCCCGACGCCGAGCAGCCGAAGCGCCCCGAGCCGAGCCAGCCGAAGGGCAAGGACGTCGTCCCGGGAGCCGATCTCGAGCCGATCGCGATCAGCGAGGAGGAGCGCGAGCTCACGGCCGAGGAGCGCGCCGCCCGCGAGGCCGAGGAGGAGGAGCGCCGCGCCCGCGAGGCTGCGGCCGCCGATGACGATGACGAAACGATCGCGCCGCGGTCGGTGTCCGTCCCCGCCGACACCCAGATCCAGGCGACCGGCAAGCGCAAGAGCGCCGTCGCGCGGGTCATCGTCCGCGCCGGCGACGGCTCCTTTCAGATCAACGATCGCGGCATCGAGGAGTACTTCACGAGCAGCCAGCACCAGGCACTCGCCCGCCAGCCGCTCCTCACCACGGGTTACGAGGGCAGCGTCGACGTCCGCGTGCGCGTTCACGGCGGCGGAATCAGCGGCCAGGCCGGCGCGGTCCGCCACGGAGTCGCCCGGGCGCTCACCGCGCTCGAGCCCGAGCTTCGCGGCGACCTCAAGCGACGCGGGCTGTTGACCCGCGACGACCGCCGCAAGGAGCGCAAGAAGGCCGGCCTGAAGAAAGCCCGCAAGCGCCCGCAGTTCAGCAAGCGTTAGCTCGGGCGGCTGCGCCGGCCTCACAGCCCGCATTCGCGCCCGCGATGATCCCCTCGATGCCCGAGCGAACCAGGCTCTTCGGCACCGACGGCGTTCGCGGTCCCGTCGGCGAGAAGCTGACGCCGGAGCTGGCGCTTGCGCTCGGTCGCGCCAGCGCCGCCGAGCTCTCCGCCGAGCGGCCGCAGGTGCTGATCATCCGCGACACCCGCGAGTCCGGCCACATGCTCGAGTCGGCGCTGGCCTCGGGCCTTGCCGCAGCCGGCGCCGACGTGTTCCTCGGCGGCGTCCTCCCGACCCCGGCCGCGGCGATCCTCGTTCGCAAGCACGGCTTCGACCTCGGTGCCGTCGTCTCCGCCTCGCACAACCCGTGGCGGGACAACGGGATCAAGTTCTTCGGCCGCGACGGCACGAAGCTCGACGACGAGGCCGAAGCCCGGGTCGAGGCGCGGGTCGTCGCCGGCCCCGCAACCGGGGGCGCGTCGGGCCGGATCCGCCGGCTCGAGGGCGCGCTCGACGACTATCTGCGCGCGGTGGCCTCGCGCTTCGAGCTCCTCGACCTGACCGGCCGGCGGATCGTCCTCGACTGCGCCAACGGCGCCACCTACCGCGCCGCGCCCGCGGCCTTCGAGCGGCTCGGCGCCGACCTGGTCACGATCGCCACCGAGCCCGACGGGCGCAACATCAACGAGGGCTGCGGCTCGACCCATCTCGCGAACGTCGCCACCGCCGTCGTCGAGCACGGCGCCGAGATCGGCTTCGCCTTCGACGGCGACGGCGACCGGATGCTGGCCGTCGACGGTGACGGCCGCGGGTTCGACGGCGACGAGACCGTCGCGGTCGCCGCCCTGCACCTGCGGGCGGCCGGCGAGCTTCCGGGTGGCGTCGCGGTCACGGTGATGAGCAACTACGGCTTCCACACGGCGATGGAGACCGCCGGGATCGAGGTCGCCACGACCAGGGTCGGGGACCGCTTCGTGATCGAGGAGCTCGTCGAGCGGGGCTGGACGCTCGGCGGTGAG
>DASSEM010000038.1:0-5755 GCA_035695265.1 Solirubrobacterales bacterium | reverse complement strand
CGTCAGAAGAGTGGTCGCGGGCCGGCGTGACCCGAATCTCGGTCAGGCGCTGGCCGGAGCGCTGGGTCTCGACGTCGAATACCCGGATCGACTCGATCTCGTCGCCGAACAGCTCGATCCGCGCCGCCTGGTCCCCGGTCGAGCCGAAGACGTCGAGGATGCCGCCGCGGACCGCGAACTGACCGCGGTCTTCGACCTGCTCGACCCGCTCGTAGCCGCTGCCGGCGAGCAGCTCGGCGACGTCGCCGAGGTCGATCTCCTCGCCGCGACCGAGCGCGAAGCCCGCCGGCCGCAACGACGCGTCCGGAACCGCCTCCGCGAGTGCGACGGCGCTGGCGACGACGACCGCCGGCTCGCCGTCGGCGGCCGCGAGGGCGTCGAGCGCCGCGATCCGCAGGCCGACGAGGTGCGGCGGCGGCGACAGGTGGGACTCGTAGCCGGTCCCGCGCGAGGGATAGAAACGGACCCGGCGCGGCGCCAGGTAGGCACCGACCTCGCCGGCGAGGTCGCGGGCGCCGCGGTCGTCGGCGGCGACGACGAGCAGCGGCCGGCCGGCGAGGCCGGGCTCGGCCTCGGCCAGCGCTGCCAGCAGGTAGGGGCGAAGCGCGGCCGAGCAGGCGACGTCGAGATCGCCCCCCGGCACCGCTTCCGCCGCCGCCGCGGCCAGCGCCGCGATCGAGTCGTCGGCGTGGGCGAGGTCGAGAAGCGGGCGCAGCGACACGGCCGGCTGTCTCACTCCCGGTAGCCGAGCCCCGGGCCCTCGGACTGCCACTCGACCTGGCCCTCGCCCTCGACCCGCGAGCGCTCCTCGACGCCGTCCCAGCCGTGGAGCATCGACTTGATCCGGCTGACCGACTCCGGTGGGTGGTCAGCGATCTGGGTTGCGAGCTGCAGCGCCACCTCCTCGGTCCGCGGCGCCGGGGCGACCTTGTGGACGATCCCCCAGCGGAGGGCCTCGTCGACGGCGATCTCCTTCGAGGTCAGCAGCAGGTACTTGGCGACCGAGAGACCGCAGAGGGTGACGAGGCGGGCGGGGCCGACCGGAACGCCGAGACCGGCGCCGGGGAAGCGCAGGCGCATGTTCGAGCCGCCGACCCGGAGGTCGCAGGAGACGGCGATCTCGGCGCCGCCGCCGACGCAGGCGCCATGGCACGCGGCGATCGTCGGCCGCGGGAAGCCGGTGAGGCCGTCGTAGAGGTCGGCGAAGAGCTGCATGCGCCGGATCGCGCCCTCGCGATCGAGGTCCTCGCGGACGTCGGCCCCCGCCGAGAGGCCCATGTGGTCGGTCGAGGAGACGACGAGGACGCGCAGCGCCTCGTCCGAGCGGGCGACGTCGAGGTGGGTGAGAAGCTCCTCGAGCATCGCGGTGTTGATCGCGTTCCGCGCCTCGGGCCGGTCGAGGCGGAGCAGCGCCACGCCGTTCCCGTCGATCTCGTAGCTGGTCAGCGCCATCTCACTCCTCGTCGTCGTCGATTTCTGCCGCGATGCCGTCGACGAGGCGCTCGGCCTCGTCCGCGGCGGTCTCGATCAGGGCCGCGACGCGGTCACGGCCTTCGTTGAAGCGGCCGAGAACGTAGCGGGACACGATCTCGGGATCGGTCGAGTCGGGCCGTCCGACGCCGATCCGCAGGCGCCGGAACTCACGGCTGCCGAGGCCCCGTTCGAGGCTCTTCAGCCCGTTGTGGCCGGCGACGCCCCCGCCGAGCTTGGCGCGGACCTCGCCGAAGGGCAGGTCGATCTCGTCGTGCAGGGCGATCACCCGCTCGAGCGGCACGCCGAGCGAGCCGCGGGCCGGTCCCGCGGCGTCTCCGGATTCGTTCATGTAGGTCTGCGGCAGGAGGATCGCCACGCGCGGGCCGCCGGGACGGATCCGGCCGTCGGCGATCAGGCCGCCGTAGCGGCGCTTCGCCCGCGGCAGGCCCCAGCGGCCGCTGAGCGCCGAGGCGACCTCGAAGCCGGCGTTGTGGCGGGTGCCGGCGTAGCGGTCCCCGGGGTTGCCGAGGCCGACGATCAGGAAGTCGGCGGAACCGGTCCCGGCTCTGCCCTCGCCGCCGCGACGGCGACCGAGCCGGCGCACGAGGGACTAGTCCTCGGAGCCCGAGTCGCCCTCGTCGCCGCCCTCGTCCTCGGCGGCGGCCTCCTCGGCCTCCTCCTCGTCCTCGCCGACGATCCCGGTCTCCTCCTCGAGCTCGGGCTCCTCCTCCTCGACCACGCGCGGCGGGTTCAGCGTCGCGATCGTGACCTCCTCGGGGGCGTCGGCGACGAACTTGACCCCATCCGGCGGGGTCATCGAGTCGAGCTGGATCGTGTCGCCGATCCCCATCTCCGAGACGTCGACGACGAGCTCGTTGGGGATGTCGGTCGGCAGCGCCTCGATCGTGACCTCACGGGTCACGTGCTCGAGGATTCCGCCCTCCTTGGCGCCGGGCGCGTCCTCGGCGCCGCTCAGCTCGATCGCGACCTCGGCCTGGATCTCCTGCTGGAGGTCGACCTGCTGGCAGTCGAGGTGGACGAGGTCGCCGCGAACGGGATGGCGCTGCTCCTCCTTGATGACCACCGGCACCTTGCCCTCGCCCTCGATCTCGAGGTCGAAGAGCGCGTGGCCCTCGCCGATGAACAGCGCGAGATCGTGGGCGTCGGCCTGAAACGGTCGCGCCGGCGCCCCACCGGTGTAGACGATGCCGGGAACGAACCCGTCGCGGCGCAGCCGGCGCGCGGTCCGCGAGCCGAAGTCGGTGCGCTCGGCGACCTTGAAGCTGGGTCTGGAGGCGGCCATCGGGCAGGGCAGGATAGAGAGTCCGCTCAGGCGCCGCTTGCCTCCTGAAGCAGCCTCGGGTCGTTGGAGACGATGCCGTCGACGCCGAACGCGCGGAGTCGCGCGATCGTCGCTGCGTCGTCGACCGTCCAGGCGATCAGCTCGATCCCGAGCTCGGCCGTGACCGCCGCCAGGCGCGCCGTCGCGAGCCGGTGGAAGATCCAGATCGCCGCGACGCCCATCGCCGGCGCCCGCCGCCGGGCCCGAGCCGGGAAGCGCCGCGCCATCAGCGCCAGAGCCGTGGCGACCGCCGGGCGCGCCACCGTGCTCCGGTCCCACGGCCGCGTGACGAGCGGGTAGGTCCACCCGAGCCGCAGCCGCGGCTCCAGGACGGCGATCCGGGCGAGGCTCCGGACGTACATCGTCGAGACCATCGCCCGCGGGACGAGCTCGCGCTCCCGGAGCGCCCCCACCAGCTCCTCCTCGCGACCGGGGAGCTTCAGGTCGCAGTCGATCTCGACCGTGTCGAGCGGCGGGCCGGTGAACGCGTCGAGGGCCTCGGCCAGGGTGAGGCGCGGGCGGCTCGCGGCGTCCTCGCGGTCGTGGGCGACGACGAGCGGCGAGCGGTCGCTGACGGGCGACGCGGCGCCGTCGCGGAGGTTGAGGACGTCGAACTCGACCATGTCGACGCCGATCTCGACGGCCCGCTCGAAGCTCGCGACCGTGTTGCCCTCGACGAGGGCGGCGGCCCCCTTGTGGCCGATCCTGCGCATGCTCGGACGTGCGGCGGCGCTCACCGGCGCCGGCGCGCCCGCACCGGCTCCGGCTCCCGCTCGCGCTCGTCGGGTTCGAGCGCGAGTTGCTCGCCGGCCGCCGTTCGCCTCGGCGCGGCTCCGAGTCGCTCGAGGCGGTGGGTCACGAGCAGACGAAGGATCGCGCCGGCGGCGGCGAGCAGACCGGCGATGCCGAGGCCGCCGCCGAGGGCGGCGAGCGCGGCGACGCCGCGGCCCTGCTCTTCGAGGTCCTCGAGCAGGGGAGCCGAGTTGTCGGAGCCGGCGATCACGACCGCCGCTACGGCGGCGAGCACGAGGACGATCCCGGCGACCCAGATCAGGCTTCGCGCGAGCAACTCGTACCACTCGAGGGTCGCCCGGCTCATCGGCGAAACCCTAGATGACCATCTAGCAGGAGTCCGTTTCCGGGTCCGGCGTACGGGCGAGATCGAGGACGGCGACGAGGAAGCCCGCCACCGCGACCACCGCGATCACGGTGAAGGTCGTCTGCACGCCGTGCGCAAAGGAGTCGGCGACGATCCGGTCGATCGCCGCCGCCGCCCGCTGCGGCAGCTCGGCGAGGGCGGCCGCCGCCGTGTCGGTGCCGGCGAGGGTGCCGTGGAGGACCGACTGCTCGTGCCCGGTCAGGGACACCCCAGTCTCGGAGGCGGCGAGATCGCCGAGCCGGCTCTCGGAGGAGCTCGTGAAGATGGCGGTGGCTACGCCGAGCCCGACGGCGCCGCCGGCGATCTGGAACATGTAGACGATTCCGCCCGCGAGGCTGCTCCGGGCCGCGTCGAGCGCGGTCACCGCTGCCGTCGTGATCGACGGGTAGAAGAGGCCACAGCCGACGCCGATCGCGAGCAGACCGGGGACGAAGTCGGCGAATCCGGCCCCGGGGCCGACGAGCAGCGCCAGCAGGATCGCGCCGGCCGCGATCAGCGCGGTCCCGACGCCGACGACGACCCGCATCCCGACCCGGTTGTAGAGCGGCCCGGCGATGAACGAGGTCAGCGCGAACGCGGCCATCATCGGCAGCATCCCGAGCCCCGCCTTCACGGTCGAGTAGCCGAGGATCTTCTCGAAGAACTGCGGTACGTAGAGGATGCTGGCGAAGAACACCGCCGAGAGCAGCAGCACGGTCAGGCAGGCGGCCCGGAAGCGCCTGTTCTCGATCACGTCGGGCGGGATCAGCGCCCGCTGCCCGGCGCGGCGCTCGATCGCCGTAAAGGAGACGATCAGGATGGCCGCGAGCCCGAGCATCGTCAGTACCCGCCAATCCGTCCATCCCCAGTCGACGGCCTGGTCGAGCGCCAGCAGCAACAGGACCAGGCCGGCCGAGATCGTGGCCATGCCGGCGTAGTCGATGCGCTCCCGCGCGAGCTCCTGCGGCTGATGGACCTTGCGCCAGGTGACGAACATCGCGAACGCCGCGGTCGGCACGTTGAGGACGAAGATCCAGCGCCAGTCGAGGGCCTCGGTCAGCGCGCCGCCGAGCAGCGGACCGACCGCGTTGCCGATTCCCGCGACGCCGAGGATCAAACCGCCGGCGAGCCCGGCCTTCGACTCCGGCAGCGCCGCGAAGGTCATGCCGAGGATCGCCGGCCACATCAGCGCCCCCCCGATCCCCATCCCGACCCGCGCGGCGATCAGGACGCCGAGGTCGGGCGCCAGGGCGCCCAGCAGCGAGAACGCCGCGAACAGGGTCGAGCCGATGAAGAACACCCGGCGGCGGCCGAACATGTCGGCGAGCCGGCCGCCGGAGACGATCGCCATCCCGAAGATCAGCGCGTAGGCGTTGATCACCCACTGGGCGCTCCCCACGTCGGCGTTCAGGTCCCCCTCGATCGCCGGCAGCGCCACGTTCAGCGCCGTGAAGTCGTTGGCGATGACGAAGACCCCGAGCCCCATCGCCACAAGGGCCATGACCGTCCCCGGCTGGATCTCGTCGGACTTGACCTCTTGTCCCGCAGCTCCTCCCATCCCGATGACCCTAGCCCGAACCTCGGAGGGGACGGGCGAGGGCTTTAGGCGGTACCGAGGCTCGCGCCGGGCTTCCACCGTTGGCGTGGGCTCGCGCCGGGGCCGCTGGCGTTGACCGAGGCTCGCGCCGGGCTTCCATCGTTGCCTGGACGGTGATTTGGGCCGCGAGGGGGAGGCGCCAGGAGGGGCCCGGTCCGGCAATGGGCGGGATTGCTCCAACATATTGGGCCAATCACGCCCACTG
>DASSEM010000037.1:0-7154 GCA_035695265.1 Solirubrobacterales bacterium | reverse complement strand
GATCACGATCCAGAGCGAGGTGATCGGCCGGGCCCTGCATTGGATCGACGCCGAGTGGGAGGCAGGCCGCCTACGTGCCGCCGACGAGCATCTCGCGGCGGCGATCTGCGAGCGTCAGCTCACCGCCGTGATCGACGAGGGGCGCGCGCCCGAACGGCGCTTCGCGCCGCCGCTCGCCGCGCCCGGCGGCTACCGGTCGCGCTCGGGATAGACCTCGTCGATCGTCGCCAGGGGCGTGTAGGGGGCGCCTGCGGCGGCGGCCTCGATCGCCTCGCCGCCGCCCGCGAGCCGGTCGAGGACGGAGACGACGCCGGCGATCTCGAGGCCCTCTTCCTGGCAGCGCTCGATCGCCTGCACGGTCGAGCCCCCGGTCGTGACCACGTCCTCGACGATCAGGGCCCGCGTCCCGGCGGCCAGGAGCGGCCCCTCGATCCAGCGCTGGAGCCCATGCTGCTTCTTCTCCTTGCGGACGAAGAAGGCGAGCAGGCCGTGGCCGGCCGGATCGGCGATCGCGGCGCTCGCGACCGGGTCCGCGCCCATCGTCATCCCGCCGACCGCCGCGGCGTCGCGGCGGTTCGCCTCGGCGGCGACGAGCTCGCCGAGCGCCGCGAAGCCGGGCTGGCGCAGGATGGCGCGCTTGGCGTCGACGTAGTAGGAGGCGGTCGCGCCACTGGTCAGCGTCACCTCGCCGATCACGAGCGCGTGCTCGCGCAGCTCGGCGATCAGCGTCTCGCGCGTGCTCACGAACCGGTGACTAGCCGTAAACGTAGATGGGGTCCCCGAGGTCGATCCAGTTGTAGATGTGGACCGAGTCGGGGATCGGGTTGCGCAGGCAGCCGTGGCTCGCCGGGTAGGTCGGCACGCTGTGGTAGCCGTGGGTCGCGTAGCCGCGGATGAAGTAGGCCGAGTAGTACATGCCGAGGCTGTTGTAGCCGGCGTCCTTGCGGTAGAAGCGGAACTTGCCGCGGATCGTCGGCGTCGCCGCCGTCCCCGAGGAGATCGTGTAGATCTCGTCGACCTTGCCGTTCTTGGCGAGGACCATGACCTGACGCGAGAGGTCGGCCTCGATGTGCTTGCCGGCGCCGGGGTGCTTGAGCTTGAACCCGCCCTTGCCCTTGGCGAGCTTCTTGAAGATGCTCCCGGTCGCCTTCTCCTTGCGGGCCATGTTGTTGACCTTGCGGAAGGCGAGGACGGCCCGGCCGGTCGCCGACGAGTACTTCGAGCCGCGGCTGGAGACGTAGCCGAGCTCGTTCAGGAGGTCGTTCAGGACCGCCACCTCCGAGCCTCGGTTGCCCTTCTTGAGGCTCGGGTAGCGCATCCGGAAGTTGCGGCTGCCGTCCTTGGACGAGGCCCACGTCTTGCCCTTGCGGAGGATCGCCTGCACCCGGTACATGCCCGGCGCGATCATCTTCCGCGACCAGTGGAACTGGCCGAGCTGCGAGCCCTTGCCCTTGGCGCGCACGTGGACGTTCTCGCGCTTGACGGTCTTCTTGCCGCGGTTGAGGATGATCGTCACCTTCTGGCCGGCGCGGAAGCGCCGCACCGTGCCGACCACATTGAGCCGGTTGCCGGCGGTCACCCTGCCCTTGCGCACGCCCTTGAGCCGCACCTTCGTGGTCGTCGCCGGCAGTGCCTGCGGATCGCCCGGCGCGCCCCTGCGAGCGGCTTCGGCGCCCGGGTCCTGGGCGGCCTGGTCGGCCGGGCCGGGGGCCGTCGGGGCCGCCTCGGCGACGGCGTTGCCGCCCGTCGCCTCGTCGGCGTTCGCGGTCGCGGCGAACGCCACCGGCGCGAGCAGGATCGCCGTGAGGACGAGCGGGAGGCGGGAAATTCGGGCGGTCATGCTCATTTGCAGGCGGATCATAGGGCGCGGGCCGGGCGCCGACTGCAACTCGGCGGTCAGACGACGTTGGTCACGAGCAGCACGAACGCGATCGTGTTGTTGATCGCATGCGCCAGGACGGGCGCCCAGAGGGTGCCGCTGCGCTCGTAGAGCCAGGCGAGGATGACGCCGAAGATCGCGAGTTGAATCGCGACCCCGAGGTTGCCGGCGCCGAGGTGCAACGCCCCCCACACGCCGGCCGAGATCGCCGCCGCCGGCAACAGCGACAGCGACCGCCGCAGGCCGCCGAACATGAAGCCGCGGAAGAACAGCTCCTCGGAGACCGGCGCTGCGATCACGATCAGGAACGCCGCGACGACGATGCTGCCGAGCTCGTCCTTGTCGGTGCCGAGCTCGCGGGTCACGTCCTGCTGGTCGGGTTGGAGCAGCGGCGCGAGAAAGCCGGCGAAGAGGACGTAGGTGACCCACGCGAGCGCCGCGAGTCCGAGCGCCGCGAGCGCCACCCGGCTGCCGAGACCGAGCTTGGCGAAGGCCTCCTTGAGCCTGCCGCCGGCATCGGCGAGCGCGAAGCCGAGCGCGGTGCCGGCGAGGCTGAGGGCGACGACGAGCTGGGCCGCGTTGCGGCCCGCCGACGAGTCGAGGTCGGGGTCGAAGGCCGCGACGAAGATCGTGCCGATCAGCATCGCCCCGGCCGCGACCAGCACGCCCACCGCGACCAGGCCGCCGTGCCAGCCGACCTCGGGCAGACCGGCGTAGTTGGTCAGAAAGCGCCCGCCGCCGTGCGCGCGGTCGGGCTCCTCGCCTTCGGGCGGCGGCGTCGAGGCGGTCGTCTCCGGCGGCGGCACCGAGCGCTCGCGGCCCGCTGGAGTGCCCGGCGGCGGGGTCGATCCGACCGCGGGGCGCTCCGGCGCCCCGTCGTCCTCGTGCTCGCTCATCGGCCTCTGGTGTCCACTAGCTCCACGATCTCGGCGAGCGAGGATACGTCGGCGCCGCCCTCGCGGTCGATCCTGACCACGTCGACGCCGGCGGCGCGGGCCCCGGCGACGTCCTCGTCGCTGTCGCCGACGTGCAGCGCCGCGGCGGCCGGGCAGCCGGCGATCTCGAGCGCGGCGGCGAAGATCGCCGGGTCCGGCTTGCGGGCGCCGGCGGCGGCTGAGGTGACGATCCCGTCGAGCGCCGCCGCGAGCCCGATCCGTTCGAGGACCGTGCCGAGCTCGTAGTCCCAGTTGGAGACGCAGACGAGTCGCAGGCCGCGATCGCGGAGCGCCGCCAGCGCCGGCGCGGCGTCGGGGTAGGGCTCGAAGCGGATCGCGTCCATCATCGCTCTGACGCTCACCGCCCGGCCGAGCTCGGCCGAGAGGATCGCCGCCGACTCCTCGCGGAGCGCCGCCAGCGAGGCCGCGTCGCGGCCGCGGTCGGCGTTGGCGGCGTAGAACGCCATCTCGGCCCGGAAGGCGGCGCGGACGCGCTCGGGCGGGATGCCGTCGGCGAGCGCGGGGTCGAGCTCGTGCCAGGGCGGCCGCAGCCGGACGATCGTCCCGAGGGCGTCGAGCAGGCAGGCGCGGTAGGGGTCGGCCACGAATACATTCTCACCGAGCCGATGGTGGAGTCCCCGACCAGCCCTGCGACGGCCGCCGCGGCGTCGCGACGGCGGCTCGGAGCCCGGCTCGCGGCGGGGGCACTCGTCGCGGTCTCGATCCCGCTCGCCCTCGCGGGCGGCGAGCTCGTCGCCGGCGCCACCCCGGGTCGGGATCCGGGGTGGGTGTTCGGCGTCTTCGGTGAGGGCTTCGTCGACGGTCCGCTGCTCTACCTCTGCCTGCTCTGGGTCGCGATCGCGCTCTGGGTCGCGATCCTGGCGCTCGCCCGCGACCTCGGCATCC
Source organism: Solirubrobacterales bacterium (assembly GCA_035695265.1). Lineage (GTDB taxonomy): Bacteria > Actinomycetota > Thermoleophilia > Solirubrobacterales > 70-9 > RHKX01. Next base: position 3,434 of record DASSEM010000037.1, on the reverse strand, counting down.
GCCCGGTGGCGATCCTCGCGGCGGCGCTGATCGTCCTCTTCGCGCTGGCGCCGCCGCTGCTCTCGCTCGACGTCTTCAGCTACATCTCCTACGGGCGGCTCGGCGCCGAGCACGGGCTCAACCCCTACGAGCACGCGCCCGCTGCGATCCCCGCCGACGAGGCGGCGAGCCGGGTGATCGACTACCGCGGCGCCGTCTCGGTCTACGGCCCGGCCTTCACGCTGCTCAGCTACCCGCTCGCCGCGCTCGGCGTCCCGTTCGCGCTCTGGTCGCTGAAGGCCCTGGCCGCGGCGGCGATCGGGCTGATCGCGTGGCTCGTCGCCCGCCTCGCCCGCCGCCGCGGGGTCGAGCCGGCAGCCGCCGTCGCGTTCGTCGCCCTCAACCCGATCGTCCTCGTCCACCTCGTCGGCGGTGCCCACAACGACGCGCTCATGGTCGCGGTCGCGATGGCCGCGGTCGCCGCCGTCCTCAGCACCCGCCCGGCCGCCGCCGGGGCCGGCTTCGTCCTCGCCGCCGCGATCAAGGTCTCCGGCCTTCTCTACGCGCCCTTCGCACTGCTCGGAGCGCGCTCGTCTGGCGGCCGGCTGCGGATGCTCGCCGCTGCAGCCGCCGCCCTCGCCGTGGTCGCGGTGGTGTCGCTGGCCGCGTTCGGGACCGGGGTCGATGCGGCGCTCACGGTCGCCGGAGAGAACCAGGACCGGATCAGCCGCTGGAGCATCGCCGCGACGGCGTCGCGGGCGAGCGGGATCGACGTCGACCCGATCCGGACGTTGCTGGCGGTCGCGCTCGCGATCGTCCTCGCCGGGCTCGCGATCGCCGTCGCCCGCGGCTTCGACTGGGTCCGCGCCGCCGGCTGGGCCGGGCTGGCGGTGCTGTTCGCATCGGCCTACATCGTCCCCTGGTATCTGATCTGGGTGTTGCCGGTCGCGGCGATCTCGCGCGACCGGGTCCTGATCGGTGCGACGATCCTGATGACGGCGTTTCAGGCGATCAACGGCGTCCCGGTCAGCCTATGAACCAGCCCCCGATGCGCAGCTCACCCGAGTTCGACCTGATCGCGGCGATCCGCGACCGGCTCGGCGACGCGGCCGCTGCGGGCGTCGACGTCCGGATCGGGATCGGCGACGACGCCGCGGTGACGGTCGCGAAGGACGGGACGGCGCGGGCGGTCACCGTCGATGCGCTCGTCGACGGCGTCGGCTTCCGGCGCTCGTGGTGCCCGCCGCGGGCGATCGGCCGCAAGGCCGCCGGAGCGGCGCTCAGCGACCTCGCCGCGATGGGCGCCGAGCCGAGCGAGCTCTACGCCTGGCTCGGGATCCCAGATGACCTCGATCGCGATGCGGCACTCGAGCTCTGCGACGGGCTTGCCGAGGTCACGGGCGCGGCCGGCGCGGCGCTGCTCGGCGGCGATCTGACCGGCTCGGCGGTCCTCGCGGTCTGCGTGACAGCGATCGGCGGGGCGGCGAGCGCCGAGCTCCTGGTCGGGCGTGCGGGGGCGGAGGCCGGCGACGCGGTCTGCGTGACCGGATCGCTCGGCGGCGCCGCCGCCGGGCTGATGCTGCTCGAGCATCCCGAGCTCGCCGCCGAGGTCTCCGCCGCGGCCGCGGATGCCGCGCGCGAGCGGCAGCTCTCGCCGCAGCCGCGGATCGCCGCCGGGCGGGCGCTCGCCCGCGCCGGCGCCCGGGCGATGATCGACGTCTCCGACGGCCTCGGCGCCGATGCCGAGCACCTCGCCGCGGCCACCGGGGTGGGCATCGAGATCGAGCTCGACCGCGTCCCGGTCGCGGCCGGGGTCGCCGAGACGGCGACCGCCGCGGGCCGCGATCCGGTCGAGCTGGTCACGGCCGGCGGCGAGGACTACGAGCTGCTCTGCGCGATCCCGCGCGCACAGCTCGACGCATGCCGCGACGCCGTCGCCGCGACCGGCTGCGACCTGACGGAGATCGGCCGCGTCGAGTCCGGCGCGACCGTCCGGCTCAGGCTGCCCGGTGGGCGCTCAGTTCGTGCAGCAGGGCATGACCACCTCCGCGGCCCGTGACCGGGTCGCGGCTCTGGATCACGCCGATCCGTTCGAGGATGGCGACCGCGACGCGCTGCGAGTTGACCTCGTAGGTACCGCGGGACACCTGCCTCTGAACGACTGCGAGCTGTTCATCTGTGGCACGCATTTGAACCTGCTCGTGACTTTCTCTGCTCGGGGGTGGACTGGTACCCCGCCCATCGACTCCTCAGCGCCCCCCTTTAGCAGCTTCGGACGGGCGTCCAGCGCCGCGTCCAGAACCGCGTCCAGATCAGATGACCGATCCCGAACCCCACGCACGCGCGGGCTCGGAACCGATCATCACCCGCTCAGCGATGGCGGCGCTCCGCGGGCGGGGTCGAGCCGAGCGCGCCGGGGCCGGCATGAGTGCCGGCGCCGCGGATGCTCCCCCGCGGACCCGTCCCGGGCGGGCTCTTCACGGTGGCGCCGGCCGCCGAGACGACGGCGATCAGCCCGCCGAGGACGCCGCACCACAGCAGGCTCTCGAGGACGCCGATCTCCCCATCGGCGACCAGCAGCAGCAGGTGCCAGGGGGCGGCGACGCCGAGGTCGAGCTCGGCGGCGAAGATCGCGAAGCCGAGTAGCGCCGGGAGCAGCGAGACGAGCCCGGCGATCGCGAGGGTCGGCGCCCGCGGCGGGCCCGCGGCGCGGGCGGCGCGCAGCCACACGTGCGCGGTCGGGGTCAGAAGCAGCGCCAGGTACGGGTTGACGAGCCAGATCCCGAGCACCGAGAACCCGGTCAGCAGTCCGGCGGCGGCGGCGAGCGTCTGGGGCTCGGCGTCCAGGGGCGTCCGCATCGGCCGGACCAGGAGCGCCGCAAGGGCGATCGTGGCGGCGAGCACCGCGGCGGCGACCGGTCCGGTCAGCCCCGGCCCGTGGAGGGCCGGGTCGTAGGGGAAGGGCGGGCTCGCGATCAGCCCGACGAGGGCGAGGAGGTGGAGGACGAGGAGCGCCGCGAGCGGGATCAAGACGCGCTCGGCGGCCCAGAAGATCGTCCGCCGGGCGCGCCAGTCGTTGCGGTGCTCGCGCAGCCACGTGTCGCCGGCGGTGAGCAACGGGGCCAGAAGCAGCGCCGCCGCGAGCAGCGCCAGGGTCCAGCCGGGGACGAGGTTGTCGCCGACGCGGATGTAGTCGTCGGGCCCGGCGTCGGCCGGGCGACCGGCCTCGTCGAGGGTCACGATCAGCTCGAGGAGCGTGCCGCCGGCCGCCGTCAGGGTCGACGAGGAGATCGCCTCCGGCCCGTCCTCGCCGCCGGCGATCCGGCGCTCGCCGGCGGCGCTGATCGCGATCGCCTCGATCCCGGCGTCGCGCAGCGCGACCTGCTCGCCGAAGCCGGCGGGATAGGCGAGCCGCGAGAGGCCGACCCAGGGGCCCGGGGCCGGATCGCGCTGCT
>DASSEM010000036.1:0-4589 GCA_035695265.1 Solirubrobacterales bacterium | reverse complement strand
CGTGCCCATCTGGGCCGCTGGCGGGAGCAGCTCGGCGGCCCCAGCCGGGCCCTGGTCCAGCGCCGCTACGAGTGGACGGTGGCGGCGCTGGAGCGAGAGGGCAACCACGCGGCGCCGGCGCTCCGGGCCGCGCTCGGGCGCGAGGGAGCGGCCAAGTGAGGGACGGGGTCGGACGCCGCCCCGGCGCGCCGCGGATCCTGTTCGCGACCAGCAACGGGACCGGCCTCGGTCACCTGAACCGGGCGATGGCGATCGCGCGGCGGCTGCCTCCGGCGTGGCGCTCGTCGTTCTTCACGCTCTCCGGCGCCGCGCCGGTCGTCGCCGCGCAGGGCTGGGACGTCGACTACCTGACCTCCTACCGGCGGCCTGCGTCCGGCACCGACCGGGCCTGGAACCTGCGGCTCGGCGCCGTCCTCGAGCAGGTCATCGACGAGCGCGAGCCGGACCTCGTCGTCTTCGACGGGGTTCACCCCTACCGCGCCCTCACCCACCTGCTCAGCGCTCGCGGCGCCCCGCCCTCGATCTGGTGTCGGCGCCCGCTCTGGCGCCGCGGCAGCTCGACGGCGCCGTTGCAGCGGACCGGCGCGTTCGACGCCGTCCTCGAGCCGGGCGAGCTCGCCGCCACGGTCGACTCCGGACCGACCGCCGCCGTGCGCCGCCAGGCCAAGCGCGTGCGCCCGATCGTCTACCTTGACCGCGAGGAGCTCCTGTCGCGCGATGCCGCCGCCGCCGCGCTCGGGCTCGACCCGGGCCGTCGCACGGCCCTGGTGACGCTCGGCCAGGGCGGGGAGGTGGACCGCGCCGTCGCCCGGACGCTCGCGGCGCTGGTCGCGGTGCCGGAGCTGCAGGTGGCGGTCCTCCGCTCGAGCCTGGCGCCGGCACTCAGCATGCCGGCCGGGGTCGTCCCGCTCGATGCCACCTTCCCGATGAGCCGCTACTTCGAGGCCTTCGACCTGGCGGTCGCAGCGGCCGGCTACAACGCCTTCCACGAGCTGATCGCCTTCGCCGTCCCGACCCTGTTCGTGCCGATGACTCGCGACACCGACGATCAGGCGGCCCGCGCCCGCTGGGCGGCTTCGGCTGGCGTCGCCCTCGAGGTCGACGGAGCCGGCGACCCGGCGCTCGAGGAGCGGCTCGCCGAGCTCGCCGACCCCGGCCGCGGTGCCGAACTCGCCCGCGCCTGCGCGAAGGCGTTCCCCGGCAACGGGGCCGCCGCGGCGGCCGACCTCGTCGCCGCGATGGTGGCCGGCGAGCGGCCGGCGCCCGCGGTCCGGGATCGCGGTCGCTTCAACCGCTGGCTGCGCCTCTCGAGCCACCGCGTCGGCCCGTCGCTTCCGCTCGTCGCCGCGCTAGGGGCGCGCGACCTGATCCGTCACCCCGAGCGGCGGGCGCCCTACCTGGCGGTGCTCGCGGTCGACGTTCCCGCGGCCGAGCTCACCGATCGGCTCGAGACGGCGATCGGCGAGGTTCCCCGCGAGCGGGTGCTCGTCCTCACCGACTCGACCGACTTCGGGGCGCTGCGCGGGCTTGGGGTCGCCTTCGAGCTCCTGCCATCGTGGCCCGAGCCCGGCCTTCCGGCCGTCGTCGGCCCCGAGGAGATCCGGGCTCGGGTCGGGCTCCTGCTCGCCGGCCGAAGGCCCCTCCGGGCGGTCTCGATCGGAGCCCACGGTGCTGAGCTGCTCGGCATCGAGGGAACCGCCGAGGCGGATCGGGAGCCCGGATCGTGAGCTGCCCTACGGTACCCTCGGGGGCGCCCATGGAGGCCCCGGCCCCGACTGAAGCGGCAGCCGTCACCGGGGGAGACGGCGCCCATGAGACGCTCTCCCGTGCGCGCCCAGGCGATGGGACGCGCGATCTCGCCCTGCCCAACCTGATCGTGATCGGGGCCCAGAAGTGCGGGACCAGCGGCCTGCACTACTACCTGAGCCTCCATCCCGAGATCTCGATGTCGACGCCGAAGGAGCTCAACTTCTTCATCGCCGAGCGCAACTTCCCGCGCGGGCTCGAGTGGTACTCGCGGCACTTCGATCCCTCCGCCCGCTGCCGCGGCGAGTCCTCGCCCAACTACACCGCCTACCCGCAGCACCTCGGGGTCCCGGAGCGGATCGCCGAGGTCGTCCCCGACGTCCGCCTCGTCTACATCGTCCGCGATCCGATCGAGCGCATCACAGCCCACTTCGTCCACAACTACGCCAAGCGGCGCGAGAAGGGGGACCTGAGCGCGACCTTGTTGCACCCGAACACGTCATATGTGACCCGCAGCAAGTACTTCATGCAGCTCCAGCGCTTCCTCGCCCACTTCGACGAGGAGCAGATCCTCGTGCTCGACAACCTCGACCTGCGGGAAGACCGGTCCGCGACGCTGCGGCGCCTGTTCGAGTTCGTCGGCGTCGATCCCGGCTTTCGCCACCCGAAGTTCGAGCAGGTCCGGCACTCGACGTCGCGCAAGAAGCGGGCGACCCGTCTCGGGATGCGGGTCCAGCGGATGAGCCGGACCCGGTTCGGGCGCCGGATCCCGCGCCGGGCATGGCTCGCGCTCGACGTTGCGCTGCCGCTGTCGAAGCCGATCGAGAAGCCGACCGGCGTCGCCGAGGCGCTCGGGGACGAGGTGCTCGAGGTCCTGCACGAGGACGCGCAGCGGCTGCGGGCGCAGACCGGCCGCGCCCTCGAGCACTGGTCGGTGTGAGCGGCGGCGGCAAACGGGCCCGCAAGGGCGGCTCGGGACCGAAGCGGCCGGACAAGGGAGGGGGGACGGGGGCCGCGCTCGGCACCCAGGTGCTCCGCTATTCGGGCATCCACGGGATCGGGATGGTGCTCGGCAACGCCGTCACCTTCGCCTCGACGATCGTCATCGCCAACTTCTCCGAGCCCGACGAGTTCGGCCAGTTCGGGCTGCTGCTGTTCTTCGCGGGTCTGCTGACGCTCCTGTTCACGCTGGCGAGCAAGCAGGGGACGCTGAAGCGGACCTTCGGTGGCGACGACGACGAGGAGGACGACGACGAGGAGGACGACGAGATCGCCGGCTCGCCGAAGCGCAGCCTCGGCACCGGCCTGGTCACGATCACGATCGTCTCCCTGATCGGGACGACGCTCTCGATCGTCTTTGCCGAGGAGATCTCGCACTACCTGCTCGGCGATGCCGATCCCAACCTCGTCGTCTACGCGGCGCTCGCCGGCGCCACCGCGGCCATCTACCGGGTCTCCTCGATCGCGATCTGGATCGAGCGTCGCCCGTACTCCTACGTCGCCGTCGAGATCGCCAGGCCGGTCTTCATCCTCGCCGCCGTGGTGCCGCTGCTGATCGCCGGCGAGGGGATCCGCGGCGCGATCGGCGGGCAGGCGATCGGGACCGCCCTGGCACTGCTGCTGTCACTCGCCGTTCTGCGCGGGAGCTGGACGCCCTGCTGGGACTTCAGCGAAGCGATCGCGATCTACCGCAAGGGGGCGATCCGGGTCCCGCTCGTGCTCTCGATGTGGGTGGTCAGCTACGCCGACATCTTCATTCTCTCGCGGTTCGTCGATGATGCCGAGCTCGGCACCTACCACCTCGCGTCGCGCGCGGCCTTCCTGGTCGCGATCCTCCCGGGCGGCTACCGCAAGGCGCTCCGGCCGCTGCAGAAGACGCCGATGTTCCGAGCCGTCGAGGACGAGTACGGCGTCGGCAACGCCCGCGGCGTCCAGTTCGGCTACTTCTGGTTCGTCCTCGCCGGGACGATGCTGATGACGACGGTGCTGGCGACCGTCATGGTCCGCGCCGCGCCCGCCTCCTATGCGGCCGCGGCGCCGCTGATCCCGCTCGTCGCCGGCGGCCTCGTGGCACCGACCGTCTACCGGATGGTCAACAAGTCGGTCAAGTACGCCGACAAGCGCGTCCCGTTCATCGTCGGCGCGGTCGTCGCGATGATCGCCTTCGTCGCGCTCTGCGTCGTGCTCGTGCCGGAGATCGGCGTCGAGGGGGCGCCGCTGGCGATGATGGCCGCGTTCGTGCCCCCGACCGCCTACATCTTCATCCGCTCGCAGCGCGGCCGCAGTCCGATCATCCTCCCGTGGCGGCAGATGTTCGTCTGCTCCGCCCTCGCCGTCGCCGTCGCGCTCCTCCACAGCGCGTTCGACCCGGGGAGCCTCATCCTCGACCTGATCACGGGGCTGGCCGCGATCGCGTTCTGGGCCGTTCTCTGCCTGCAGCTCGGAGCGGTGCCGCAGACCCACCGCGGCGCCCTGGTCGCGGTGCTCAGGGGCCTGCGCCGGCGCGACCACGGGTTCGAGCCGGCGGCGGGGCTCGAGGCGCTGCGGCCGCGCGAGCGCAAGTCGCTGCGGCGCGCGGTCCTCCGCGGCATGCCGCCGGAGGTGGCGGCGCGGCCGGCACTCGCGATGCAGCGGCACGCCAACGGCGATGCCGGCGGGAACGCCCACGCCGTCCTCGTCGAGATCCTGCGGCGCACCGCGAAGGAGGGCGGGGCGCAGGGCGTCCCGTCCGACTATGCCCGCCGCGACGACCAGGAGCGCGACGCGCAGATCGGGGCCTACCTGTTCGCGCGGGGCCCGATCGCGGCCCGCGACCAGATGGGCAAGAAGCTGATCAACGACGG
>DASSEM010000035.1:0-5024 GCA_035695265.1 Solirubrobacterales bacterium | reverse complement strand
ACGAGCCCTGGACCTACGACTACGGGACCCTGATCGACTCCGGCCCTGCGGCCCACCAGCCGGTCGCGCAGCCGCACTCGCAGGTCTCGGGCGAGCCGCTCGACCTGCAGTGGGGGCCGAACTGGGACGACGACCTCGCCGGCTCCACCGTGAACGCCGCCAACGACCCGAACCGGCGCGGGGCGGTGGAGGAGCAGGTCCGGCTCGAGTTCGAGCAGGCCTTCATGATGTACCTGCCGCGGATCTGCGAGCACTGCATCAACCCCTCCTGCGTCGCCTCCTGCCCATCCGGCGCGATGTACAAGCGCGAGGAGGACGGGATCGTCCTCGTCGATCAGGAGGCGTGCCGCTCCTGGCGCTTCTGCGTCTCCGGCTGCCCCTACAAGAAGGTCTACTTCAACTGGAACACGGGCAAGGCCGAGAAGTGCAACTTCTGCTACCCGCGGATCGAGGCGGGGCTACCGACCGTCTGCTCGGAGACGTGCGTCGGCCGGCTCCGCCACCTCGGCATCGTCCTGATCGACACCGACCGGGTCGAGGCTGCAGCTTCGGTCGCCGACGAGCACGACCTGCTCGACGCCCAGCTCGACCTGATGCTCGACCCCGAGGACCCCGAGGTCCGCGAGCAGGCGGAGCGCGACGGGATCTCCGCCGATTGGATCGAGGCGGCGCGGCGGTCGCCGGTCTATGCGATGTGCAAGCGCTGGCGGATCGCGCTTCCCCTCCACCCCGAGTACAGGACGCTGCCGATGGTCTGGTACGTACCGCCGCTCTCGCCGGTCGAGTCGGCGGTCGATCCGGCCGGCGGCGAGCTCGACCCCGACCGGCTCTTCGCCGCGGTCGAGGAGATGCGGATCCCGGTCGAGTACCTGGCCGGCTTCATGTCGGCCGGCGATCCCGAGCCGGTCCGCCGCTCGCTGTCGCGGCTCGCCGCGATGCGGCGGTTCATGCGCGCCGCGAACGTCGACGGCAGGGTCGACGAGGCGATCGCCCGGGAGGTCGGGATGGAGCCGGCCGAGGTCGAGGCGATGTTCGACATGGTCGCGATCGGCGATTACGACGACCGCTACGTGATCCCGAAGCGGCAGGGCGAGGATGGACCCGATCCGTTCGGCAGCCAGGGCTCGACCGGGCTCGACTTCGCGGGCTGCTCGGTGAGCGGCGAGTCGCGCGCGACCGACGAGGGCCTCGGCAGCGACGAGGAGCTCGCGGCCGCGGCCCGCTTCGACCTTCGCGAGAGCCTCGTCCACCGCAACGGAGACGGGCGTGGCTGAGCGCGTCGATCCCGTCAGCCCGCTGAAGCTCGCCTCGCTGCTGCTGCAGTACCCGAGGGCCGAGTTGCGCGCGGCGGCGGCGGCCGCGGCGAAGCTCGAGATCGGCCCCGGCGCACAGCGCGCCGTCGCGCCGCTGCGTGACTTCTGCCGCTGGTACGCAGGCCGCCCGCTCGCCGAGCTCGAGCGGCGCTACGTCGACGCCTTCGACTTCACCAAGCAGTGCAGCCTCCATCTCAGCTACCACGTCCACGGCGACCGCCGCCAGCGCGGGATGGCGATGCTGCAGCTCAAGGAGGCCTACCGCGCCGCCGGGTTCGAGCCGCCGGCGGACGAGCTGCCCGATTACCTGCCGCTGATGCTCGAGTTCGCGGCGATCGCGCCCGGGGCGGCCGGCCGCGACCTGCTCGAGGACAACCGCGTCTCGATCGAGCTCGTACGTGCCGGCCTGAAGCGCGAGGAGAGCCCGTTCGCGCCGCTCCTCGAGGTGGTGGTCGGGAGCCTCGGCAAGCTCAACGGCCGCAAGCTCGCCCGGATCAGGAAGCTCGCCGCCGAAGGGCCGCCGGCCGAGGAGGTCGGCCTCGAGCCGTTCGCGCCGCCCGAGGTCATGCCCACCGCCGGGCCTGAGCCGGCCCGGCCGCTCGTCGGCGGTCGCGGGGAGACACCGTGAGCGCCGGCTCGATCCTCCTCTACGCGGTCCTGCCCTACGCGGCGATCGCAGCGTTCCTGGTCGGGATGTGGTGGCGCTACCGCAACGATCAGTACGGCTGGGGAGCCCGCTCGACGCAGCTCCTCGAGAGCCGGACGCTGAAGTACGCGAGCACGGCCTTCCACATCGGCGTCCTCGCCGCGATCGGCGGCCACGTGCTCGGCATCCTCGTGCCGCGGTCGTGGACGGCGGCGGTCGGCATCAACGACGAGGCCTACCACGTGATCGCCGTGATCGGCGGGCTCGGCGCCGGCGCCGCCGTCTGCGTCGGCTTCGCGCTGCTCGTCTACCGGCGGATCCGCTTCCCCCGGGTCCGGGTGACGACGACGCGCATCGACATGGTCGCCTTCGCGCTGCTGGCGATCGGGATCGTCACCGGGATGCTGGCGACGATCACGAACTTCGGCGACGCGGTCCACTACCGCGAGACGGTCGGGCCCTGGTTCCGCAACCTGCTGATCTTCAACCCCGAGCCGGAGCTGATGACCGGCGCCCACGTCACCTTCATCTTCCAGCTCCACGTGACCGCCGTCTGGTTCCTCTACGCCTTCTGGCCGTTCAGCAGGCTCGTCCACGCATTCAGCGTCCCGGTCGACTACCTGCGGCGCAGCCCGATCCTCTACCGGTCGCGGACCCCGCGATCGCACCGTCCGCACGGCGCCGGGGCCGGCGCAGCGGCGCGGCTGGGCGCGGGTCGGTCGTGAAGCGCACGGCCGAGCTGACGCCGCTCTCGCACGACCACCACCAGGCGCTGTTCGTCGCGATGGGGCTGAAGCGGGCCGAGGGGCCGGAGGCCGCAACGGCGTACCTCGATTACCACGAGTCGACCGGCGCCCGCCACTTCGAGGTCGAGGAGACGGTGCTGCTGCCGGGCTGGCTCGCCGCCGATCCCGGCGCCGAGGTCGCGGACGCCCACCGCATCCTCGCCGAGCATCTCGAGATCCGCACCGCGACGGCGCGGCTACGCTCGGGCGAGCTTTCAGTCGCCGAGCTCCGGGCGCTCGGGGAGCTGCTGGCCCGCCACGTCCGCTTCGAGGAGCGCGAGCTCTTCCCGCGGATCGAGGAACGGCTCGACGAGCCCACGCTGCAGCGACTCGGCGCCGCGATCGCGGCAGCCGAAGCGGCCGGCTGACCCGCTGATCGCAGCTCCGCTCCGCCGCGAGCCTCAGCCGGCGGCGGTGCGGCGGTACTTGCGGACCGCGAGCGGAGCGAAGATCGCGATCAGGGCAAGGCACCAGACGACCGCGCCCCAGACGTTGTCGCCGGCCGGGACGCCGAGCCAGAGCGCCCGCATCGCGTCGACGACGATCGTGATCGGGTTGATCTCGGCGAACCACTGCAGCGCCCCCGGCATCGAGTCGACCGGCACGAACGCCGAAGAGATGAACGTGATCGGGAAGATGATCGTGAAGCCGATCCCGTTCGCCGCCTCGGGCGAGGAGACCGACATGCCGATCAGCGCGAAGATCCACGAGAACGCGTAGCCGAACAGGAGCAGCAGGGCGAAGCCCCCGACGATCTCGATCGCGCTCGTCCCGAACGAGAAGCCGATGATCAGACCGGTGACGACGAGGATGACGATCGAGAGCGCGTTTGTGACGACGTCGGCCATCGTCCGTCCGGCGAGCACCGACGCTCGCGAGGTCGGCAGCGACCGGAACCGGTCGATCAGGCCCTTGGTCAGGTCTTCGGCGAGGCCGAGGGCGGTGACGAAGCCCCCGAACGCGGTGTTCTGGACGATGATCCCGGGGATCAGGAAGTCGACGTAGTCGAAGCCGGGCGTCGAGATCGCGCCGCCGAAGACGAACGCGAACAGCAGCACGAACATGACCGGCTGGATCGTGAACCCGATCAGCAGGTCGGGAGAGCGGGGCAGGCGCACGAGGTTGCGCTCGGCGAGGACCAGGGTGTCGGAGACGAACCGGCTCACGCCGCCACCTCCTGACGCTGGTTCTCGGACCGCTCGGCCTCCTCCTCGTCGCTGAGCTCGCGCCCGGTCAGGGTCAGGAACACGTCGTCGAGGGTGGGCCGGCGAACGGCGACGTCGTCGGCGTCGACCCCGGCCCCATCGAGGCGGCGGGCGGCCTCCATGATCGTCCCGGTCTCGCGGCTGATCCGGACGCTCACGGTGGCGTCCTCGATCACCGGCTCCTCCTCGGACATCGGCGCGAGGGCCGCGGCCGCGGCCTCGCCCTGGGCGCGATCGGTCAGGTGAACCTCGACGCGCAGGCCGCCGACCCGTTCCTTGAGCTCGTCGGCGGTACCGTCCGCGATCACCCGGCCACGGTCGATCACGGCGATCCGGTCGGCGAGCCGGTCGGCCTCGTCGAGGTACTGCGTGGTCAGCAGCACCGTGGTCCCCTCGGAGACGAGCGACTCGATCGTCTCCCAGAGCTCGAGCCTGCTGCGCGGATCGAGCCCCGTGGTCGGCTCGTCGAGGAAGAGCACCGGCGGGTCGGCGACGAGCGCGGCGGCGAGGTCGAGGCGACGCCGCATCCCGCCCGAGTAGGTCTTGACGATGCGCTCGCCGGCGTCGGTCAGGCTGAACCGCTCGAGCAGCTCGACCGCTCGGGCGCGCGCGGCAGGGCGCCGCTCGCCGTAGAGCCGGCCGACCATGACGAGGTTCTCGATCCCGGTCAGGTTCTCGTCGACCGCAGCGTACTGGCCGGCGAGCCCGATCTCCGCGCGCAGCGCCGGCGCATCGTCGACGACGTCGAAGCCGTTCACCGTCGCCGTCCCCGCGTCCGGTTGCAGCAGCGTGGTCAGGACCCGGACCGCGGTCGTCTTGCCGGCGCCGTTCGGGCCGAGGATCCCGAGCACCGTCCCGCGCTCGGCCTCGAGGTCGATCCCGTCGAGGGCGCGGACGTCGCCGTAGGACTTGACGAGCCCGCGCACCGAGATCGCGGGTCGGCTTCTGGCTGGTTCGCTCATGCAGCTCCTTTGCTGTCGAAATCGTCTGACGATGAGGACAAGGCGTCGACCGGAAACTCATCGCCGCGGCACCGAATGCCTGCTCGCGAGCGGCCACAGTAGTTAGCATTTAG
>DASSEM010000034.1:0-4661 GCA_035695265.1 Solirubrobacterales bacterium | reverse complement strand
GCGTCGAGTGGTCGAGCGCGAAGGAGACCGTGCTGACCAGCTACAGCGCCTTCTCGGACGAGCTCGGCGCGGTCGTGCAGCGGTTCTTCGACGAGTCGTGGATCGACGCTCCGGTGCGCCCGAACAAGCGCGGCGGCGCGTTCTGCGCCTACACGGTGCCCTCCTCGCACCCGTACGTGCTGCTCAACTACACCTCGACGCGCCGGGACGTGCTGGTGCTGGCGCACGAGCTCGGCCACGGCGTGCACGCGGCGCTCGGCGCCGGCCAGGGGATCTTCCACATGGCCACGCCGCTGACCATGGCCGAGACGGCCAGCGTGTTCGGCGAGACGCTCGTCTTCGGCCGCCTGCTCGAGCAGGCCGAGACGCCGGAGTCGCGCCTCGCGCTGCTGGCCGAGAGCATCGAAGGCTCGATCGCCACCGTCTTCCGCCAGATCGCCATGAACCGCTTCGAGCACCTCGTGCACACCGACCGGCGCGAGCAGGGCGAGCTGGCCATCGAGCGGATCGGCGAGCTGTGGACCGATTCGCAGGAGGAGCTCCTCGGCGACGCCGTCGAGGTCACCGACGGCTACCGCTCGTGGTGGTCGTACGTGCCGCACTTCATCAGCACGCCGGGCTACGTGTACGCCTACGCCTACGGGCAGCTGCTCGCGCTCGCCGTCTACGGCCGCTACGAGGAGGACGGCGAGAGCTTCGTGCCGGCCTACCTCGACCTGCTGAAGGCGGGCGGCTCGCGCAGCCCCGAGGAGCTCGGGAAGATCGTCGGCGTCGACCTCGCCGACCCCGGCTTCTGGGACCGCGGCCTCGATCTCGTCGCCGAGCAGCTCGATGCCGCCGAGGCGGCCGCCGAGGAGGTCCTGGCCGCGGGCTGACGAACGCGCATCCCCTCCGCCGCGTTCGCGAATACGATCACCGCCGTGAGTCCTGAGGCGAGCACTGGCGATCGCCGGCAGGCACGTGGCCATGCGATGCGCAACGTCATCCTCACGGCGGCGATCGCCGGGCTCGGCTGATCCGTGCCATCGCGATCGTCTACACCGGGGAACCGCGGATCGCGAATTCGCGAGATACTGATTCGGTGCATGACTCGAATCGCGGTTCCCGGTGAGTGAGAGAGCCCGGCGGCGGCTGGCCGTCATCCTCGTCGTCGTCGCCACGCTGACGGGCATCCTCGCCCTGATCGCGACCTGGACCAAGCGCCAGGTCTTCGACACCGACCAGTGGGTGGAGACGAGCAGCGCCCTGCTCGCCGACGATCAGATCCGGGAGCGTCTGGCCGACAACCTGACGACCCAGATCTTCGGCTCCGGCGTCGTCGAGGCCGAGTTGGCGAAGCTGCTGCCGCCGAAGGCCGCCCCGCTCGCCGGGCCGGCATCCGCGGGGCTCAGCCAGCTCTTCGACCGGGCGGTCAACAAGCTGCTTCAGAGCTCCGCTATCCAGAGTCTCTGGGAGGAAGCCAACCGGAAGGCGAGCGAGACGTTCATCGCGATCGCCAACGACGAGCCGATCGCGACCGGCGTGCTCGCCAAGGCGCAGTCGGCGGCCGGGTCGACGACCCTCGACCTGTCGACGATCAGGGCCACCGTGACCGAGAAGCTCGGCATCGAGCTGCCGAAGAGCGGGATCGGCTCCGGCGAGGCCGCCCAGGCCGCGGTCGAGGCCGGCGACGCACAGGCCGGGATCGAGGTGCTGGCGCCGGACGAGATCTCGATCGTCCGCGACATCGCGACCCTGATCCAGAAGGGATCGGTCGTGCTGCTCTTGCTGACGGTCCTCCTCTACGTGATCGCGATCGCGATCACCGGCGGCCGCCGGCTGCGGACGGTGACGCAGGTGGGCCTCTCACTGATCCTGGTCGGATTCGTCACGCTGACCGCTCGCAACCTACTCGGGACGACGATCGTCGACGACCTCGCCGCCTCCGACGCCGCGAAGCCGGCCGTCGACGCCGTCTGGGAGATCGGCACGGAGCTGCTGCGGACGATGGCCGTGGCATCGATCGCCTACGGAGTCGTCATCCTCCTCGGCGCCCTGCTCGCCGGGCCGACCCGCGGCGCCGCCTGGGTCCGCGAGCGGATCGCGCCCGGCCTGCGTGACCCGATGTGGGCGACCTTCGGGACGCTCCTTCTGATCATCGTCCTCGTCTGGTGGGGCCCGACGCCCGCCCTGCACGAGCCGCTCGGCATCGTCCTCATCGCCGCCCTCCTGGTCGCCGGAGTCGCGGCGATCCGCGCCCAGACGATCAGGGAGTTCCCGGTCAGCGAACAGAGACCCGGCGGCTGACGTCACCGCGGCCGGGTCGCGTCAGGCGGCCGCGTACTGGCCGTGGAAGCCGAACGGGATGTGGTGGGGCACCCGGGCCCGGCCGACCTCGGCCAGTGTCGTCGCGTCGAGGACCAGCAGGAAGCTCGTGGCGGCGGCGCCGTCGAGGACGAGGGAGAGCAGCACCCCGTCGCCCTCGCCGCGGGCATCGGGGCGGGCGACGAAGACCGGCTCGCCGGGCCAGCAGTCGGGCTCGCTCCAGGTGAGGCTCGAGCGCTCGTCGAGATCGGCGCGGACGATCCGGTCGAAGAATCCGGTGCCGTCGGTGCCGATCCCCCAGACGTAGCGGTAGGGCCGCTCGTTGCAGCGGCCGTAGTCGATCCGCGGCAGGTCGATCGGCTCCTCGATCAGCCGCTCGACCGCGACCGAGCCGGTGGTGGGCGAGATCGTGAACCGGCTCAGCGCCGGCGGCGGGATCGATCCGCCCGATCGGAGGTTGTCCAGGTAGAGGCTCGAGACGATCGCGGCGTCGTCGAACGTGCAGATGTCGGCGACGATCTTGCCGCCGTCGTCCTCGAATGCGTTGACGTGGTGGAAGCCGAAGCATGCCTCCGCGGCGAACGGACCCAGCACCTCGCCCCCATTCCGCTCGATCAGCGTGAACCGGGTCCCCAGCTCGGGCTTCCAGCGGTAGTTCTCGATGTAGGGCCGGCCCGACATCGCCAGCGCCGCCGTGTTTACGCGGTACGGGAACTCGGCGAGGACGATCCAGCGCTCGGCGAGCCCGAACGAGTGCATGTAGGCGGGCTCGCGGGTCGGCAGCGACGCGACGACATCCGGTGCGGCGCCGGCGGCCGCCCCGAGCCGGAAGAAGCGGTACTGGTTGCGGATCCCCAGCTTGGCCGCGTAGTTGAGCATGCCGCCGCTGCCCCGGTCGAGGTGCGGGTGTGCGGTCGTCAGCATGCCCGGCACTTCCCACGCAACTCCGGCGGCGGCCAGCGTCTCGGCGTCGAACTCGACGGCGATCGGCGTCTCGGTCATCGCCGCGAAGCGCTCGCCCAGCTGGACGAGGTTGACGTTGGCGTTGTCCGACAGCGCCGGTCGAAACATCGCCATCGCTCGCTTGAACAACGATCGGCAGGGATCGGTGGCGAACTCCGAGTAAGTGATCTCGCCGGTCTCGTCGGCCGCACGATAGGCCTGTCCCTCGAGGAAGCGGTTGGCGTAGGAAACCGCGCCGCCGGCGAAGTGAAACCGATGCAGCATCGCGAACCCGTCGAACCAGTGGTTCATCTCACGCTTGCCGACGTCGAACTTGGCCGGGCCGGTGCGCAGCAGTGAGCCGCTCAGCCACGCCGGCATCGCCCCCTCGACGGGCAGCGAGTCGATTCGCGTCTCTTCCTCGAGGGTCTCGAACCCGGTTGCGCTGCCCATCGTCCGCTCCTCGCTTCGCTCGGCGCCGACGGCCCGCCAACTGTAGCTTCCGGGCGCGGCATGGAACAGCTCATCCAAATCGTCGGAGCGCTGCTCGTCCTCGCTGCCTTCGCCGCCGCTCAGTTCGACCGCCTCGACCTGCGCTCGATCGCCTACCTGACGATGAACCTGATCGGCTCGGCGGTTCTCGCGATCCTCGCCGCGATCGACGGCCAGCTCGGCTTTCTGCTGTTGGAGGGCGTCTGGGCCGTGGTCTCGCTGTGGTCGCTGGTCGGCGTGCTGCGCACAGGCGAGCCCCGCGCTACCTGACGTCGACGATCGACGACCCGGAACTTGACTCGCTTGACCGGGCCGCGCTCGCCGGTGGCGGCGATCGCGCGGACCCGGAAGCGATGCCGTCCCGGGCGCACCCGGTAGCGCTTCGGCGAGGAGCAGCGGCGGAACGTCCCGTCGTCGAGCCGGCACTCGAACCCCCGCGCCTCGGCGCCCTTCGCCTCGAAGCGGAAGCGAACACGCGCGCGCCGCTGGCGGCGACCGAGCTTCAACCTCCGCTTCGGCCGATCGAGGATCGCCGCTCGCGGCGGTTTCAATGCGCCGAGGACGCCGTCGATGAAGCCCATGATCGCCTCGGTCTCCCCGGCCGGGTCGTCGGCGGAGCCAACCGCGCGGTTGATCGTCGAATGGTCGTAAGGGACTGCCAGCACCTCGCCACCGGCTTCGCCGAGCGCGGCGATCAACGCGGCGCTGCCGGCAATCCGCACCGGTGAGCGCGCCTGGGTGACGATCAGCAGCGGCGGGTCGTCCGGGTCGGCGAAGCTGACCGGCGAGGCCCCTTCCCAGGCACCGTCGATTGCGTTCTCGGCGGGCGTCGCGAACGCGTTGTAGAAGAGCGACCGGCGCGCCGGTCGGGCCCCTCCGATCGCACGCGGGATGTCGTAGACGCCATCGAGCGGGACGGCTCC
>DASSEM010000033.1:0-6855 GCA_035695265.1 Solirubrobacterales bacterium | reverse complement strand
AAGTCGACCCTGATGCACCTGCTCGCCGGCCTCGACGAGCCGACCGGCGGCCGGGCCTGGATCGACGGGGTCGAGGTGACCGCGCTCGACGACAAGGGCCTGACCGAGCTCCGTCGCACGAAGCTCGGGTTCATCTTCCAGTTCTTCAACCTGGTCCCCGTCCTCGACGCCGCCGAGAACATCGAGCTGCCGATGCGGATCGCCGGCCGCGACCTGGATCCGGCCTGGCGTGAGCAGCTCCTGGACAC
This sequence comes from Solirubrobacterales bacterium, assembly GCA_035695265.1. Taxonomy (GTDB): domain Bacteria; phylum Actinomycetota; class Thermoleophilia; order Solirubrobacterales; family 70-9; genus RHKX01. The sequence continues at coordinate 6,607 of DASSEM010000033.1, read as the reverse complement.
GGTCGGGCTCAGCGATCGCGCCACCCACCGGCCCGCGGAGCTCTCCGGGGGCCAGCAGCAGCGCGTCGCGATCGCGCGGGCGCTGATCGCCCGCCCCGCCGTCGTCTTCGCCGACGAGCCGACCGGGAACCTCGACTCGAAGTCCGGGGCCGGCGTGCTCGAGCTGCTGCGTTCGTCGGTCGACGAGCTCGGGCAGACGGTCATCATCGTCACCCACGACCCGAAGGTGGCCGCCTACGCCGACCGCGTCATCGTCCTCGCCGACGGCCAGGTCGCCGCCGACCGCGAGGTCGCCGGCGAGGACGACGTCATCGGCCTGATGCGGGATCTCTAGATCCATGTTCGGCCTCGCGCTTCGCGGGCTGGCGTCGCGGAAGCTGCGAGCGGCGCTGACCGGGTTCGCCGTGATGCTCGGCGTCGCGATGGTCGCCGGCACCTTCATGCTGAAGGGGTCGGTCGACAAGGCGTTCGACGACATCTTCGCCGAGGCCAATGCGGGGATCGACGTCACCGTCCAGCCGCGGTCCGCCTTCGACACCGGATTCGACCTGCCCGAGTCGGGCGCGGCGCTGTCGCAGTCGCTGGTGTCCGAGGTCGAGGGGGTCGAGGGGGTCGAGAAGGCGGCCGGAGGGATCAACGACTCGACCTCGATCGCGATCCTCGACGAAGACGGTGACCGGATCGGCCCGCCCGGAGGCGGGCCGCCGCACATCGCCGGCAGCGTCGAACCCGAGCCGTTCAACCCGTTCACCTGGATCGAGGGCTCCGCTCCCGACTCCGCCACCGAGGTCGGGATCGACTCGATCACCGCCGACGAGGAGGGCTACGAGGTCGGCCAGAAGATCACGGTCAGCGGCGTCCGCGGCGCCAGGGAGTACACGCTGTCGGGAATCGGCCGGTTCGGCTCGGGGATCCCGCTCGGCGGCGCCAGCTTCGCGCTCTTCACCTTGCCTGAGGCCCAGGCGATCACCGGCAAGGTCGGCGAGCTCGACAACATCGACGTCGAGGCGGCGAGCGGGGTTTCCGCCGACGAGCTCTCGGCGCGGCTCAACGCGGCGTTGCCGAACGACGCCGAGGCGAAGACCGGCGCCGAGGACGCGGCTGAGCAGTCCGCCGACATCAAGGAGGGGTTCAGCTTCCTGACGACGTTCCTGCTCGTCTTCGCCGGGATCTCGGTGTTCGTCGGCGCGTTCCTGATCTTCAACACGTTCTCGATCACGGTTGCCCAGCGGACCCGTGAGTTCGGGATGCTGCGGACGCTCGGCGCTTCGTCGCGACAGGTGCTCGCCACGGTCTTCGGCGAGGCGCTGATGCTCGGGATCATCGCCTCGGTGATCGGGATCGTCGCCGGGCTCGGGTTCGTCGCGCTGGTCACCGGCGCCTTCAAGGCGATGGGCTTCGAGCTGCCGCAGTCGGGGATCGTCGTCAACGGCGCGTCGATCATCGTGCCGCTGATCGTCGGCATCGTCTCGACGCTCGGCTCGTCGATCGTCCCGGCGATCCGTGCGACCAGGGTGACGCCGCTCGAGGCGCTCCGCGACGACGCACAGGCGGCCGAGAAGCCGTCGCGGCGTCGCGTCTGGATCGCCCGCGGGCTCGTGCTCGTCGGGATCGTCGCGATCGCCGCCGGCCTCTTCGCCACGGCCTCGTTCAGCTCGGCGCTGCCGCTGCTCGGCCTCGGCCTGATCCTCCTCTTCATCGGCATCGCGATGCTTGCCGGCACGCTGGTGACGCCGCTGGCGTCGCTCGTCGGGCGGCCGATCGAGCGGCTCCGCGGGGTGACCGGCCGGCTCGCCCGCGAGAACACGCTCCGCAACCCGAGCCGGACCGCGACGACGTCAGCGGCGCTGATGATCGGCGTCGCCCTGGTCGTCTTCGCGGCGGTCTTCGCGGCGTCGGCGACGAAGTCGGTCGGCGACGCCCTCGACGAGACGTTCGCCGGCGACCTGATCATCGCCAACACCGACGGCTTCTCGCCGATCTCGCCCGAGATCGGCCGCGAGATCGCCGCCGTCGAGGGCGTCGAGACCGTCTCGCCGCTCGCCGGGGCGCCGGCCGAGGTCGAGCTCGAGACGACCGAGCAGAGCCTGATCGCCGGCCTCGATCCGGCGACGCTGACGGACGTGGCCGAGCTCGACTGGGTCGAAGGCGACGACGGAACCCTGACCGGCCTCGGTCCCGATCAGGCGATCGTCGAGTCGCAGTGGGCGGAGGACCACGATGTCGCGGTCGGCGACACGGTGACGCTGCGGACCGCGACCGGCGAGGAGATCGAGGTCGAGGTCGCCGGAAGCATCCGCGACCGCGTCCAGCTCCTCGTCACGAGCCTCGCCCTACCGGTCGACACGCTTCGCCGGCAGTTCGAGGTACGACAGGACTTCGCCGACCTGGTCGGCTTCGCGCCCGGCGCGGATTCCGACGCGGTCGGCGACCGCGTCGACGAGCTGCTCGCGAAGCGCTTTCCACAGGCCGACGCCCGCGACCAGGAGCAGTTCAAGCAGGAGCAGGAGGACGGGATCAACCAGCTCCTGGCGCTGATCTACGTGCTGCTCGCCCTGTCGGTGATCGTCAGCCTCTTCGGCGTCGTCAACACGCTGGTGCTGACGATCTACGAGCGGACCAGGGAGATCGGGATGCTGCGCGCGATCGGCGCCTCGCGGTCGCAGATCCGCAGGATGGTCCGCTACGAGTCGCTGATCACAGCCCTGATCGGCGCCCTGATCGGCGCCGTGATCGGGCTCGGGATCGCGATCGCCGCCGTCGAGGCGCTCAAGGACGAGGGCCTGGTGCTCGCCGTCCCGGTCGTCGGCATCATCGTCGTCCTGATCGTCGCCGGGATCGCCGGCATCGTCGCCGGCATCTGGCCGGCCCGCCGCGCCTCGAAGATCGAGGTCATGGAGGCCCTCCAGTACGAGTAGCCGGAGCCGACGGGAAGAAGGCTCACCGGATCGGGTGATCGCTTACCGGTCTCGACCGCTAGGTTATCCGCGCCGTCGTTCAGAAAGGAGAGGCAGTGGAAGCCGCAGACGTGGAGGAGATGGGCCCGATCGACTACGTGTTGATCGAGTGGAGCGACCGCGAGCCGACCGGCGAAGCGGTGCCGATCGTTCTCGACCTGGTCGATCGCGGGATCATCCGTGTGCTCGACTTCGCCCTCTTCGCGAAGGACGACGACGGGAACGTCGCCGCGATCGACTTCGGCGAGCTGCCGGAGCGCGCTTCCGAGCTTGCCGAGTTCCGTAGTGCTTCATCGGGAATCCTCGGCGAGGACGACATCGCCGAGGCCGCTGCCGCAATCAGCCCGGGGGCGCTTGCGGCGCTGCTCGTCTACGAGAACAGCTGGGCGGGGCCGTTCGCGGCGGCCGTCCGCCGCTCCGGCGGGCAACTCGTCGCTTCCGACCGGATCCACGTCCAGGCCTTCCTGGCGGCCCTCGAGGCCGCCGAGGCCGCCGGGTAGCCCCGTAACCAGAAAGGATCGAACCGATGCCAGGACTGATCAGAGGGGTGGCGAGGACCGCGGTCGTCGCCGGCACCGCGACCGCCGTCAGCAACCGCGTCTCCCGCCGTCAGGCTGAGCGGTGGGCCGCGGAGGCGCCGGCGCAGGCGTACGCCGAGCCGGCCCCCGCCCCGGCTGCCCCCGCCGCCGATCCGATCGCCCAGCTCAAGGAGCTCGGCGAGCTTCGCGACAGCGGCGTTCTCACCGACGAGGAGTTCGCCGCGCAGAAGGCGAAGATCCTCGGCAGCTGACCCGGGGCGCGGCGGGCATGCGCCGGCCGCCTCACGGGGGCACGGGCCCGTCTCCGGCAGGGGCTATACCTGTGGGCGGTAGTCGTCCTTGATCCGTTCCGCCAGGTCGAGGGTGGAGCGGGAGGGGGCGGTCTCCTGGAGATCGGTGTCGCGTTCGAGCTCCTTGCGCAGCGCGGCCATCGTCGACTCGATCAGCTGGTCGGGCTCGTCCGCCGGGCGCGGCTCGTCGTCCTCGCCGAGCTCGCGGGCGACGCTGCCGGTCGCCGCCGGGTCCCAGTCGATCCCGAGCGCCGCGTTCACGGGCTCGAGCGCCGTGTTGACGGCCTCGGCTCCGCGGACCACGATCACGGCGCCGACGTGGGCGCCGCCCGCGACGACCCGCTGGCCGATGCCCGCGAGCTTGACCGCGCCGCGGGCGTTGACGCTGAACTCGCCCGGGCAGTACTCGCCGTCGACGGCGCCGACCCGGGCATCGATGCCCGTGCGGGCGAGGGCGGTGGCGATCACATCCGCCAGGGCCGCGAAGCGGTCGCGGGTGCCGGGATAGGCACCGGTCGCGCCGACGGCCCGGATCGCCACCGACAGCGAGATCGTGCCCGGGTGGAAGACCGCGGCGTGACCGCCGGCAATGCGCTCGACCGGCGCGTAGCGGGCGGCGCGGGCGAGCGCGACGGCCTGCCGGTAACCCGGCCGCAGCCGGTCGAGCTTGCCGAAGGCGAGGATCGACCCGGTCCGGTTGAGCCGGACGGTGGGCGGGGTCTCGCCGCGCGCGACCTGGCGCAGCAGCGCCGCCGACACCGCGGTCTCGAGGTAGGGGTCGTCAGGGAACGAGGCGCCGAGGAGCTGCCTGCCGGGGGCGGATCTCAACCGCGAGCGTTCTGTCTGGAATGTGAACGGATCATTGCGATTGTGACCGGCCTCACACATAAAACGCCCGGGACCCTGGATCGTTTGATCCGTCAACCGAATCCGGTCGTTGCCGGCCCGATGCCCGCAACCTATCCGCCCGGTTCGGAGAACGCAGATGGATTGGATCGATGCTGCCCAGACAACCGATTGAACCTGCCCGCACCGGCCGCGGCCGCCGACGCCGCGACGGGATCGCCGTGCTCGCCGTCGGCGCGACCCTCGCGCTCGGCGCCGCCGGCGCCGCCCTGGCCGCCACGGCCCCCGATGCCACCAACGGCCCGGACGAGCCCCCCACCGCCGTGCCGGCCCTCGACCGCGCCAGCCAGCTCGAGCGCTCGCTGAGCATCGGGATCGCCCGCGTCCGCTACGCGAAGCTCTACGACGAGGCCCAGCGCCTCGACGTCGCCCCGAAGCGCAACCTCGCGCGGAGCGCCGCCGGTGCCCCGGTCCTCGCCGACGGCTCTGCGACGCTCCGCAAGGAGATCGCCGCGGAGCAGCGGCGCCGGGCCGCCGAGCCCGACTTCGACAGCCCCGAGTCGGTCGGCGTCGATCAGTCGACGCTCGACGCGATCGCGGCCTGCGAGTCCGGGGGCGACCCGACCGCGGTCGATCCCTCCGGCACCTATCGCGGCAAGTACCAGTTCGACCTGCAGACCTGGGCCTCGGTCGGCGGCAGCGGCGACCCCGCCGCTGCGCCCGAGGCCGAGCAGGACTACCGCGCGGCGCTCCTGATGGCGCGTGCGGGATCAAGCCCCTGGCCGAACTGCGGCTGAGCAGGCCCAGCCCGCCACCGCGTGGGTCATCTGAACCCGAGTATGTGAGGGTCAGGTGACCCACGTATAGCCGGCCCACGGCCGGGTCGCGCGGCCGGATGCCAGACTGGACGCCGATGAGCGACGACCGGGAACCGGACGAGGGGGGCTCGAAGCCGCTGAGCGAGCGCATCGAGTCGGTGCGCTTCGGCGTGCCGACCCGGGGCAACCGGCGGCTCGAGCGGTTCGTCGAGCGGACGGCGGGTGACCCGCAAGTGCGGGCCTGGTGGCACCTGCAGCAGGTCGGGTCCGAGCGGCTCGGGATGTCCGACCACTCGTGGGTGCACATCCAGATCGTCGCCAACATCGCGCTGCGGATGCTGCGGCTCGCCTCGCGGGCCGGGATCAGCCCGGCGCTCGTCACCGACCACGGGATGGGCGAGCGCGATGCCGAGGTCGTCGTCACCGCCGGCGCGATGTTGCACGACACCGGCATGTCGGTCCACCGGACCGACCACGAGGCCTTCTCCCTGTTCCTCGCCGAGCCGAAGCTGCGGGAGCTCCTCGACGGGGTCTACTCCGAGCCGGAGCTGACCGTGATCGTCTCCGAGGCCCTGCACTGCATCATCGGCCATCGCCGGCGGGGCAGCCCCTACACGCTCGAGGCCGGCGTCGTCCGCGTCGCCGACGCGCTCGACATGGCCCAGGGGCGCTCGCGGCTGCCGGTCGAGCGGGGCGACATCGGCATCCACTCGCTCTCGGCCGCGGCGATCGACGACGTTACGATCGACCGCGGGACCGACCGCCCGATCCGGATCGAGATCAAGATGAACAACTCGGCGGGGATCTTCCAGGTCGACGACCTGCTCGCGACGAAGATCCGCGGGACTCCACTCGAGGATCACATCGAGGTCATCGCGACAGTCGAGGGCGAGACAGAGAAGCGCCTGCTGAGGGAATTCCGAATCTGACGAGGGCGGGAGCAGCGGGCTACCGACCCGTCAGACCCCTGAGCCGCCGCGGCCTTCGCCTGCCGCGAAGCGGGCCGCGCCCTCGAGGCCGGTGCGGACCGACTCGAGGCCGAGCCGGGCCTCGAGCTCGAGGCCCTCGGCCAGCGGCAGGGTCGAGCCCTCGATCGCTGAGCGGCGATCGGAGAGCATCGTCTGCTGCGGGAACCGGGCGAGGCGAGCGGCGACCTC
>DASSEM010000032.1:0-3710 GCA_035695265.1 Solirubrobacterales bacterium | reverse complement strand
CCGACCCGGAGCTGGACCGGTGCGGAGGCGCGCGTGCGCGTGACGTCCTCCTCGGTGGTGGTCGCCCGGCTGCGGAGCGCGCGCGCGACGGCGGCGAGCACGGCGACCACGATCAGCACCGCGAGCACCGCCATGATGATGTAAAGGGTGCGAGCGCTGCCCGCGCCGTCGGAGGCGGCCGAGTCCGGCGCCAGCAGGTCGGCGGCGGCGAGCTCGGGCAACGCCGCGAGCGCTCCGGCGGTGGCGGCGAGGGTGATCAGCGCGGCTCTTCTGCGGACGGCCAGCAAGGCGCCGCCATTCTAGGGGCACGTCCCGGCAGATGCCGCTCTGGCCCGCGCGGATCGCCACCGGGCCGCTTCTATACTCGCCAGCGCTTTGGCGCAGGCGGCTGCTTCAATCCGCGGGGGCCGGTCCCGGCTGCGACCGTGGCTCCGTGGAGCCGCCTACACGGCGATCGCAGCCTCGCTCGCGGTGCCGATCCTGCGCAAGCGGCTGCGCCTGCCGGCGGCGGCTACGGTCGCGGCGACGATCGCCGGCCCGTTCGGGCTGGCGACGCTGAAGCGGCGCACCAAGGCCCGTGACGCGTTCCTGTTCGTGCAGCAGATGTGGGCGTTCACGATGGTCCACGAGCTGCCCTACGACGACCCGGCAGCGCTGCGCAAGCGGCTGAAGATCCACTACCCGATCCGCTTCGACCGCCGCCTCGGCGGCGGCCGGCTGCCGAACTCCCGCCTGCAGGCGGCGCTCACCCCCGCCGACGGCTCCGTGACCGCGCTCGACCGCGTTCTCAGCTTCGCCCACTGGGCCTGGTTCTTCGAGCCGCACCTCTCGCTGCTTTACATCCTCGTCCGCGACGAGCGCCGCTTCGCCCGCGCCGCCCGCCAGATGGGCGCCGCCTTCGATCTCGGCTGCGCCGGCTACATCGCCGTGCCGACGGCGCCTCCTTGGTGGGCGGCGGCGAACGGCTATACCGGCCACGACCCGGTCGAGCGGCGGATGCTCGCGGTCGGCGAGGAGACCTTCCGCGCCGCCTGGCCCCGCATGTACGACGCCGTCGACGGCAACCCCTGGGCGGCGATGCCGTCGCTGCACTTCGGCGCCTCGGTGCTCGCCGCGATCCTGCTCGGCGAGTCGAGCCGGACCGCCGGCGCGATCGGCTGGACCTATGCGGGCGTGCTCGGGTTCGCGCTCGTCTACCTCGGCGAGCACTACGTCGTCGACCTGCTCGCCGGCCTCGCGCTCGTCGCCGCGGTCCGCGTCGGCGAGCCGCTGGCCGAGCCGTTCGCGCTCGCGGTGAGCCGCGGCGTTCAGGGTCTCGAACGCGCCGCGCGAATCTGAGCGGGGCCGCGCCGCCGCGCCCCCCGGCGCGGCTGCGAACATGGGACCGATGGCTGAGCCGGACCGCCCGGGGATGCGGCCTGCCGACGGCAACGGCAGGCTGACGGAGCCACCGCAGGGACCGACGCGTCCCGACGACGAGGCGCCGTCACTGCTCGAGAACCCGCGCCGCGTGGTGCTGACCACGATCGTCGTCCTGCTCCTGTTCGCGGCGATCTACGTGCTCCTGCCGAAGCTGATCGGGCTCGAGGATGCGATCGAGAAGATGGGCGAGGGGGAGTGGCAGTGGTTCGCCGTGGCGGTCGGCTTCAACGTGCTCGCGTTCGGCTCTTACGTCGCCCTGTTCCGCGGCGTGATCGGGGAGAACCTGGTCCACCTCGACTGGCGGGAGAGCTACCAGATCACAATGGCCGGCCTGGCCGCCTCGCGGGTGCTCTCGGCGGGCGGCGCCGGCGGGGTGGTGCTCAGCTACTGGGCACTCCGCAAGGCGGGGATGCGAAGGGTCGAGGCGGCGCAGCGGATGGTCGCCTTCCTGGTCCTCCTCTACGCGTTCTACGTCCTCGCCGTGATCGTCTTCGGCGTCCTGCTCGAGACCGGCGTCCTCGCCGGGCCCAACCCGGTCTCGATGACGATCATCCCGGCGGCGATCGCCGGTGGCGTCGCGATCGCGTTCCTGCTGTTCCTCCTGATCCCCGAGGACCTGCAGCGGCGGCTCTCGCTGCGCGGCAGCAACTGGGCGAGCCGCGCGGTGCTGAAGCTGAGCCAGGTCCCGGCGACGATCTCGTCCGGCACCCGGCTCGCCCTCGGGTTCGTCAGGGAGCCGCGCAAGGGCGGGCTCGCCGTCCTCGGCGCGGTCGGGTTCTGGGCCTCGAACGTCGGCATCCTCTGGGCGACGTTCATGGCGTTCGGGGTCGCGTTGCCGATCGGCATCCTCGTGCTCGGCTTCTTCGTCGGCATGGCGGCCAACCTGGCGCCTGATCCGGCCGGGGTCGGCGCCGTCGACGCCGGCCTGATCGGCGCCTTCGTGATCTTCGGCGAGCCGGCGGCGACGGTGATCGCCGCCGTCCTCGTCTACCGCCTGATCGCGTTCTGGATGCCGCTCCCGCCGGGGATCGTCGCCTTCATGCAGCTCCGCCGCACCGTCGCCCGCTGGGAGGCGGAGGGACGCGCGGTGGAGGATGATGAACGGCAGGAGGCCCCGGAGCCGGCGGCCATCTCCAATACTTCACAAAATGAAGTAAGGTACAGGGACAGCATCGACGTGAGGAGCCATCAGTGAGCGAGAAGCGAATCGAGAACGTGATCATCGTCGGCGGAGCCTGCGCCGGCTACACGGCCGCGATCTACGCCGCCCGTGCCGATCTCGCCCCGCTCGTGATCGAGGGCTTCCAGTGGGGCGGCCAGCTCCAGAACACGACCGAGGTCGAGAACTACCCCGGCTTCCCGGAAGGGATCATGGGCCCGGAGCTGATGAACCGCTTCCGCGCCCAGGCGGAGCGCTTTGGGGCCCGCTTCATCACCGACGACGCGACCGCTTTCGAGCTCACCGACGGCGGCATCCAGACAGTCCGGATCGGCGACGACGAGTACCGGGCCCGCGCCGTGATCCTCGCGATGGGCGCGCAGCCGAAGCGGCTCGGGATCCCCGGCGAGCTCGAGCTCGCGGGCCGCGGCGTATCGACCTGCGGCGTCTGCGACGGCGCCTTCTTCAAGGGCCGCGACGTCGTCGTGATCGGCGGCGGCGACACCGCGATGGAGGACTCGATCTTCGTCTCCAAGTACGCCGACAAGCTGACCGTCCTGCATCGCCGCGACGAGCTTCGTGCCTCGATGGTCATGCAGGACCGGGCGTGCGAGGTCGACAACCTCGACTTCAAGACGCCCTACGTGCCCGAGGAGTTCGTGGCCGGCTCCGACGGCGCGCTCGACCACGTCCGGGTCCGCCATGCCGGGACCGGCGACGTCGAGCAGCTCGCGGTCGGCGGCGCCTTCGTCGCGATCGGCCACATCCCCGGCTCCGAGCTCGTCGTCGGGCAGGTCGACGTCCACGACAACGGCTACGTCAAGGTCGCCGAGCCCTCGACCCGGACCAACCTCGCCGGCGTCTTCGCGATCGGCGACCTCGTCGACTTCACCTACCGCCAGGCGGTCACCGCCGCCGGCTCCGGCACCCGCGGCGCCCTCGACGCCGAGTGGTACCTCCGCGACACCCCGCCGACCGAAGAGGAGCGGATCGAGGCGGCCGAGGAGGCGCGGGTCTGACGCGCCCGCCGCGGACGTGGGTCATCCTGACCCACGCCATGTGTAGGTGAGATGACCCAGGGTGGGGGCTAGGAGACGATCCTGCCGTCGCCGCGGGACTCGAGCATCTC
>DASSEM010000031.1:0-19865 GCA_035695265.1 Solirubrobacterales bacterium | reverse complement strand
GACGGCCCCCCGTCCGCGTCCTGGGGGCGCGATCCCGGTTAGGCTTCCGGCCGGGACAGGAGAGCGACAGGAGGAAGCCGATGAAGATGCGGATCGTTTGGGTTGTGGCCGCGGCCGCGGCTGCGACGCTGATGGTGCCGGGCGGGGCGATGGCCGACCCGATTCAGTCGATCACGACGAAGCTCACGCCCAAGAAGCTGCCGAAGAAGAAGCGCAAGCCGGCGAAGATCTACGTCGAGATCCTGACCGGACCGGACTCGACCTCCCCGACGAACCCGGAGCAGCCGCCGAGCGCGCACCGGACCAGGGTGTACTTCCCGAAGAACATGAAGTTCGTCGAGGACGCGGTCGCGAAGTGCAAGGCGTCGGAGGCGCAGCTGCAGAACACGACGACCGAGCAGGCGAAGCAGCTCTGCGGGAACAAGTCGATCGTCAGCAAGGGCTCGAGGACCCCGACCGGCCCTGAGCACACGACCGGCACCTCCGCCTGGGTCACGGTCGACCTGCCGGGCGCCGGCACCACCCTCGGCGTCCCGGTGGTCGTGACCGCGTTCAACGGCAGCCTGAAGAACTCCCTGTTCCTGCACGCACGGGCGGACTCGGTCAACAACACCTCGGTCCTCGTCGGCAAGATGAAGGAGCGGGGCCCCGCGGGGTTCGGCTACACGCTCGACGTCAACATCCCGCCGCTTCTGGCGGGGGCGATCAGCCGCTTCACGACGACCGTGAAGGCCGGCAAGTACGTCCAGTCGCGCTGCAAGACCAAGCGCATGAAGTTCCGGGCGACCACCGAGTACGACACCCATCCGACCACGACCGACGACTACGCGGCGAAGTGCAAGCGGAAATAGGGCTTCCGGGCGAGATGCCCCGCCACCGCGAACCTGCGCATCGTTCGTTCGCGGACCGCTAGGATTGGCGCCCAAGGAGAGAGCATGAGGAAGGGCCGGTCGCCCGGCCCCTCTTCGCAACCGTTGTCATACGAGAGGCGCCCGCGGCTGACGTGGGCCGACCGGCCGCAACAGGCCGGATTCATGCGACCTAGGAGGAAGAATGCGTAAGTACCTGATCGCCGTCGTCGTGGCCCTCGCCTCGGCGCTGGTCGTGACAGGTGTCGCTCAGGCCGACCCGATCCAGTCGATCACGGCGAAGCTGACGCCCAAGAAGCGGGACAAGAAGAAGTTCAAGCCGGCGAAGATCTACGTCGAGATCCTGACCGCGGCGAACACGACCGATCCGACCAACCCGGAGCAGCCGCCGAGCGCCTTCAACACGAAGGTCAACTTCCCGAAGAACGCGAAGTTCAACCCGAAGGCCGTCCCGAAGTGCAAGGGCAGCGAGGCGCAGCTGCAGAACACGACGACCGACCAGGCGACGCAGATCTGCGGCAACAAGTCGATCGTCAGCAAGGGCTCGACGACACCGACCGGCCCCGAGCACACGACCGGAACCTCGGCCTGGGTCACCGTCGACCTGCCGGGCCCCGGCACGACGCTCGGCGTCCCGGTGGTGGTGACCGCGTTCAACGGCAGCAAGAACAACACCCTGTTCCTGCACTCGCGCGCGGACTCGGTCAACAACACCTCGGTCCTCGTCGGCAAGCTGAAGACGGGCAAGAAGGCCCCGAAGGGCTACGGCTCGCAGCTCGACGTGACGATCCCGCCGCTTCTGGCCGGCGCGATCAGCCGCTTCACGACGACGGTCAAGGCCAAGAAGTACGTCCAGGCCCGCTGCAAGACCAAGAACGAGAAGTGGCAGGCGATCACGGAGTACAGCAACCATCCGAAGACGACGGATGACTACGTCAGCAAGTGCAAGCAGAAGAAGGGGAAGAAGAAGAGGGGGAAGTAGCTGCTGCCGGCTGACTGAAGTGCTTGACGGGGCGGCCGGGGGGCCGCCCCGTCGGCTTTCAGGGTTGCTCGAGGTCGCGGCTGAGCTCAGGCCGCGACCGCGCGGCGTTCGCCGAGCCAGGCGGCGATCCGCTCGCCGATCTGGTGCCCCTGATCCTCCTGCAGGAAGTGGGACGCGCCGGCGATCGTCTCCGGCGGGGTCAGGCCGAGCCGCTCGGCGACGGCGCGCCCGGTGGCGAGCGGGATGATCGGATCCGAGTCCGCCCAGAGGCAGAGCGACGGGATGTCCCGGGCGGCGATCGCGTCCGCGGTCGCCTGTCCGGCGGCGGCGCCGGGGTCGTCAGGGCTCCTCGGCAGCATCAGCGGGAAGGCACGGGCGCCCGCCTTCGAGTCCGGGTCGGGGTAGGGGGCGTCGTAGGCGGCGCCCACGGCCGGGTCGAGCTCGGTCGTGCACCCGCCCGCCACCAGCATCGATACCGGCAGGTCCTCGGTCCGCTCGACGAAGTCGCGGAAGACCTTCCAGGCGTCGGTCATCCGCTGGCGGCCGTTGAAGATGCCGGTGTCCATGACGACGAGCCGCGAGCAGAGCTCGGGGGCGCGGGCTGCCACGCCCATCCCGACCGGGCCGCCCCAGTCGTGGACGACGAAGGTCGCGTCGCGGATGCCGGTCCGCTCGAGGTGCCAGGCGGCGGCCTCGACGTGGCGCTCGTAGGAGTACCAGCCGAGCTCGGTCGGCTTGTCGGAGCGCCCGAAGCCGGGCAGGTCGGGAGCGATGCAGCGGTGGCCGGCGTCGAGCAGGGGCGGGAGCACCTTGCGCCAGAGAAACGACCAGGTCGGCTCGCCGTGGAAGCAGACGACGGGATCGCCGTCGCCCTCGTCGATCCGGGCCAGCCGGAGCCCGTCCCAGTCCTCGTAGCGCGGCTCCCAGGGGAAGTCGGGGAGGTCGGCGAAGCGCTCGTCCGGGGTCCGGAAAGCGGCGACGCTCACCGCGGCCGCCAGGCGAAGAGGCGGGCGAAGCGGTAGAGGTCGCGGGGGCCGCCGTGCAGGCGCAGGCGCCGCTGCAGGAGTGCCAGCGGCGGCCGCACGGCGCCCTTGCCGATCTCGATGAAGTCGCGCCAGCTCGCCTCGAGGGTGACGTCGGGCGCGGCCGCCTCGCCGGCGGCTGCCCGGGTCGAGCCGTTGTCGACGACGAGGTGCCAGGGCTGAGCATCGCTGAACCGCCACTGGACCGTGAACGGAGCGCGGCCGTTGACCACCGCGGGATCGATCGCGCGGCCGACCGACTCGAAGTAGAGCCGCTGGATCTCGGGCGAGCTGTCCGGGTCCTGGCCGGGCTCGCCGATCACGCCCGCCTGCGCCATCTTGATCACGTTCGTGGCCCGCTCATGGGGGTCGAGGTCGAAGTCGACCGGGGCGACCCCGGGGGGCATCTCCTGCATCGGGTAGCCGATCGCCTTCCACTTCATCTCGACCGCCTTGAAGCCCCAGGCCGCGATGTCCTCGAGCTCGAAGCCGTAGCAGCGCGTGTACTCGCGGTCCCAGTTCGGCGGGATGAACACCGACGAGAGCCACGGGAACACCTCGGTGAGCAGCTCGTCGACCGCCGCCTTGCACTCATCGGACTCGGCGAGCAGCTCGCTCAGGACCTTGACGCCGAAGCCGATGTGGCGCTGCTCGTCGCGTGAGACGTTCTCCATGCCGGCGCTGAAGCCGGGCAGCGTCCCGGTGCGGATGAAGAAGTCCTCGATGTAATGCTGGCCGGGCTGGGCCATCGCCGCCTCGACGACCAAGTGGTAGAGGGTGATCGCCTGCGCGAACTTCGGCAGGGAGCGGTCGCGGCGCAGCTCGTCAGCCATCTTGTCGAGCCGCTCGAACACCTGGCGGTAGCCCCAGCCGAGCTGCGGTTCGGTGAAGGCCAGGGTCGCGGCGATGTCGTCGCCGGCCCCGATCACCTCCTGGAAGAAGCGGTGGAAGAAGACCGCGTGACGGGCCTCGTCGACCTGCTGGGTCGCGAGGAAGTACTTCTGCTCCTCCTTCGGCGCCGCGTCGATGTAGGGGGAGAGGTTGTCGGTGACCGAGTCCTCGCCGTAGAAGAACATCGAGTAGATCCAGAGCGCCGACTTGCGCTGGATCTCGCTCAGGCCCTCCCAGCCCTCGCGGTCGGCGCTGAAGTCGAGGTCCATCGCCGACCAGTTGCTCTGCTCCCAGCGGCGATAGAGGTCGGTGTAGGTGATCCTGCTGGTCAGGTTGTGCTCGGCGACTGACATCCTCGTCCCTCCTCGCGTTCTTCCGGCCCTCGGGCCGGCGGCGTGGGCGTCCGGCTGAAGGCCGAGCATATAGCCGCGACTGGCCGGTCAGCCAGTGGGTGTGATGGGACTCACACAGGCGGCCCCACCCGCCTGTTGCCGGCCCGTTCCGGGGCTATCGATGATCTGATTAGGTTCGGCAATGGAGGCCTCGCAGACGCCGCCGCCGGGAGGGTCGGCGAACTCGCCGCCGGCCGGCGGGCCGGCGCCGGGCGGGGAGGGGAGGGACGAGCGCGCCGGTGTCGGCGCTCGGGTCGCCGCCGTCGTTCTCGCCCTCGCGCTCGCGATCATCTGCTTCGCGGGCGTCACGGTGATGACCGACGTCGCCGACAAGGGCCTCTGCGAGGAGCTGGAACTCACCCGGATCGCGGGAATCCACGAGTGCTACGACTTCCCCGAATCGGCTGAGCCGGTCGTCCTCGGGGCCGGGTGGGCCGGCTCGATTCTCGCCGCCGTCGCCGCGATCATCGCCCTTGCCTTCGCGGTCCTCGGCCGCGGCGGCCGGCTCCTGCTCGCCGTGACCGCTGCTGCGGTGGTCCTGCTCGCCGTCAGCATCGTCGCGGCGCGACTCTGACGTCGCCGCGTCGTCCGCTAGATTCACCGGCCGTCAACCGAGAACCGGCAGGGTTCGTCAATCGAGGAGGGGTTCAATGGTGGCGATCGCGGGAGTCCGCGTCGCGAAGACGACGACGGGTTTGTCCACGCTGGTGCTGGTCGCTGCGACGGTCGCGTTGCTCGCGCCGGGCGCCGACGCACACCGGGCGGGCTACTCGACGAGCAGCTCGTTCGGGTACTCCTCCGGCACGACGACGGTGCCCGACGCTTTCCTCGGGCAGGTCAGCTCGTCCGAGTCGGCCTGCGTGAGGCGTCGCAAGGCGGTCGTCTTCCGCAAGCGCCGGGGCCGGGACGCGCGAGTCGGCGCCGACCGTACGAGCAGCACCGGCCAGTGGATCATCGAGAAGCGACGGGTGCGCCCCGGCAGGTACTACCTGAAGGTCGCCAAGAAGCGGCTGCGTGCCGGCTCCCATCGCCACACCTGCAGGGCGTACCGCTCGTCGACGCTGCCGATGGGCGGCTGACCGCTGCCCGCCGGCCCCGGGCCCACTGACCCGGGACCGGCGGGCTCGCTTCAACGCCGCCGACCGACCACGAGCACGTAGGGCCGCGGCTGGCTGACGCCGCCGCCGTTCGCGAACCGCTCGAAGTACGCGACCCAGTCGCTCCGCAACGCTTCGCGGCGCTCGTCGTCGAGTGAGTCGGCGAGTGCCTTCGTCGGCCCGTAGGAGCTCATGAAGAGCTCCCAGATCTCCTCGGCCGACCCGCCGGGCTGTGGGCAGTCCCCGTCCTCGAAGCGGAGCTCGAACGCGTCGCCGAGCAGCTCGCCGAGGCGGTCACGATCTCCCCAGGCGAACGGGCTGCCGGCGCCCTCGGGCGGCGAGGGCATGTAGGGCGCCATCACCTTGAAGAACTCGGCCACCCCGCGTGCGGGATGCCAGTTCAGCAGGGCGAGCGTCCCCCCAGGCCGGGTGACGCGGGCGAGCTCGGCCGCCGCGGCACGCTGGTCCGGGCAGAACATGACGCCGAAGGCCGAGCTGACGACGTCGAAGCTCGCGTCCGGGTACGGGAGCGACTCGGCGTCCCCGACCTCGAACGTGACCTCGACCCCGGCCCCGGCGGCGCGATCGCGGGCCGCCTCGATCAGGTTCGGCGCCAGGTCCTGCGCGGTCACCGCGGCGCCCCGCCCCGCCGCCGGCACGGCGATCTCGCCGGTGCCGGTGGCGACGTCGAGCCAGCGATCGCCCGGCCCCGCTGCAACCGTTCGCAGCAGGTGCTCGTGGGCGATCGCCAGATGCTCGGAGATCCGCTCGTAGGGACCCGATCCCCAGACGACGCTCTGTTTCTCCTTCAGTGCCTCGAATGCCATCTCGTTGCTCCTCTCTCGCTCAGAACTGGAGGCAGTTGGCCCACGCGTAGAGCGTGTTGCTGCCGGTGGGGACGAGGCCGCGCACGGTCCACGTCGTGTTCGGATTGGTCTCGCTCGGCGCCGAGTAGACGATCGTGGTCGGCTCGTCGTCCTGCCAGGCGAAGCCACCGCCGATCACCGTCCGACCACCGGGGCAGGTGACCTGGGCGCTGCCGGCGTTGCCGGCGGAGATGATCGTCCCGGCCGAGGTCGCGGTCGTCATGGGCTTGAGCGCGTCCCCGCCGACGCTGTCGTTGCGCATCTGGTTGGCCCCCACGCTGCTGTTGGCGAGGTCCAGCACCGAGACGCCTCCGTCGACGATCTCCGAGCCGTTGACCGCCTCATCGGCGATCTCGTCATCGGAAATCGCTCCGTCGGCGATCTCGGCGTTTCCGACCACGTTGCCGCCGAGCGACGGGTTCGGGTAGGTGCCGGTGAGATCGCCGCCGGCGGGGCCGCGCGCGCCGGGCAGACCTGCCAGCTCCTCGACCTGCTGACGCAGCTGCTTGATCTGGCGCTTCAGCAGCTTGACCTGCTTCTTGACGTTCGGCTTCGCCTGCGGTTCGCCGGCGGCGCCGGCGACCGCGATCGGCATCACGATCGCGCCGAGCGCCAGGGTGGCGAGCAGCGCGAGCTTCAGCGGTTTCATATCGATGTCCTCTCTGGCCGGATTGGCCTGTCCGTGGTGACTTGGCCCACCTTGGCGGCGGCGGTAGCTTCCGTCCAGTTCAGGATCTGGACCGAACCGGTTCACGATCTGTACTTGACCGCGGCCGAGCCGACCGCATAGGGTCCGCGGCATGAAGGGCTATGGGCAGTTCTGCCCCGTCGCCAAGGCGAGCGAGGTGCTGGCGGAGCGCTGGACGCTGTTGGTGGTCCGCGAGCTCCTCTGCGGCAGCCACCGCTTCAACGACATCCAGCGCGGCGTGCCGCTGATGTCACGCAGCCTGCTCACCAAGCGGCTGCGCGAGCTCGAGCGGGCCGGGATCATCGAGCGCCGCCGGGGCGCCACCGGGCGGGTGTCGGAGTACCACCTCACCGCCGCAGGAGAGGAGCTCCGGCCGATCGTCATGGGCCTCGGCGAATGGGGGCAGCGCTGGGCGCGCAGCGAGCTCTCTCGGGACGAGCTCGATCCGCGACTGGCGATGTGGGACATGCAACGCAACATCGAGACCGATGCACTGCCCCCGCACCGGGTCGTCATCCGCTTCCGGTTCACCGACGTCGGGCCCAACCTGCCGCGGGTGACGTGGCTGGTCCTCGACGGCGATCAGGTGGACGTCTGCTATCGCGACCCGGGCTACGAGGTCGACCTGGTCATCTCGGGCAGGCTCCGCGTCCTGATCGGGGCCTGGATGGGGGACTTCCCGCTGACCAAGGCGATCCGCGACGGCGACCTGCGGATCGAGGGACCGAGCCACCTCGTCCGCGCCTTCCCGGACTGGCTGCGCCGCAGCATCTTCGCGTCGGTCGAGCGCCCGGAGCCGGTCGCGGCGCTCTAACTGGATTTCCGCGATGCCGTGGGCTCGATCAGCCCCTGCAGGTCACCGGCGAGCACAAGCTCCGAGGCGGGCTTGGCGAGCTGCGCCCAGGTCACGTAGACGACCCGGTAGCCGGCGAGCGTGAGGCGGCGGGTGCGCTCAGCGTCGGCGCTCATCGCCGCCGGGGCGCCGTGGTAGGTCACGCTCTGAAGCTCGACGATCAGACGCGCGTCCGGCCAGAGCGCATCCGCGACGTAGGCGTGGCCCACTGCCACGACCGGTGCGTTGAGCAGCGGCCGTGGCAACCGATGGCGCCGGATGAAGGCGGCGAATAGCTCCTCGAGCTCGCGGCGGGTGACGCCGCGACCGAATGCCGCGTCGGCGATGGCTCGACGGAGGGCGCCCGCACCGCGCTCGCCGCGGTGACGCTCGAGCAGGGCATTGAGTGAGAGGGGATCGGATAGTCGGCGGGCAATCGCCTCGTTCAGTGCACGAATGACAGCATCGTGGTCGAGAACGGTGGCGAGGTCGAGGAGCGTTCGCGGCCAGGTTGTGATCGGGACCCCGTCGAGAATCGTGCGCTCATCGGCGGGCAGGGAGGAGTAGTGGATCTCGATCGCCGGTGACGGCCGCCGCGGGGTCGGCGTCGTGATCGTCGGTCGACCGGCCCAGGGACGCAGCCCCCATTCGTCGCCGGCGGCGCGATGGCTGAGAACGGTGCCGGCCCCGCCACGGAGAACGGCGGCCATTCGCATGCCGCGAACGGTCAGCGTCCGGTGGCCGACCGCGTAGACCCCACGATGGATGCGATGGAGGCGTCCCGATGCGATTCGGATCTCAATCGCGCGCGCCGTGAACCCGATCCGGCGCAGCTGCGTGGCAGCGACGACACCGTGCTGGCGTCCTGCGAGGCGTGCCATCCGGGCATCCCGGTGCTGGTTCGTTTCGCCCGGGTCGCGCAGGTGACTTCGTCTTTTCCCACGTATGTCGTGGGTTTCGTTGACCTCACTGCCCACGGGCCCAGCTTGGCCGGGTGGATGCCACCCCTCAACGCCTGAACGTGCCGGGTCAGTGGAGACTCTGAGGCGAAAGCGTGACTGTCCGCGGCGGGCGTTCGCGCTCAGCCCAGCTTCGGGCTTCGCCAGTCTCCCTGGAGGCGGTCGAGCAGGAGGTCGGCGAGGCCGGCGATCGGGACCCGCTCCTGGGTCAGCGAGTCGCGGTCGCGGAGCGTGACGGTGTCTTCGTCGGCCGTCTCGCCGTCGATCGTCACACCCCACGGGGTGCCGATCTCGTCCTGGCGGCGGTAGCGCTTGCCGATCGAGCCGCCCTGGTCGTACTCGGCGCCGATCCGGTGTCGCAGCGACTCGAAGACGTCGCGGGCGCGCTCGGGCATCCCGTCGCGGTTGACGAGCGGCATCACCGCGACCTTGACCGGCGCGAGCCGCGGGTGCAGGCGCAGCACGGTGCGCGACCGTCCTTCCACCTCCTCGACGTCGTAGGCGTCGACGATGAAGGCGAGCATCGCCCGGTCGACGCCGGCGGCGGGCTCGATCACGTGCGGGACGTAGCGCTCGCCGCTGCCCTGGTCGAAGTACTCGAGCTTCTCGCCGCTGAGCTTGGCGTGCTGGGTGAGGTCGAAGTCGCCGCGGTCGGCGATCCCCTCGAGCTCCGAGTAGCCCATCGGGAACCGGTACTCGATGTCGGAGGTCGCGCTCGAGTAGTGCGAGAGCTCGTCGGGACCGTGCTCGCGCAGGGTCAGGTTGGCGGGCTGGATGCCGAGCTCGGTGTACCAGCGCATCCGCTCATCCATCCAGTGCTCGTGCCACTTCGCCGCCTCGTCGGGCGGGCAGAAGAACTCCATCTCCATCTGCTCGAACTCGCGGGTCCGGAAGATGAAGTTGCCGGGGGTGATCTCGTTCCGGAACGACTTGCCGATCTGGGCGATCCCGAACGGCGGCCGCTTGCGCGCGAACTGGAGGACGTTCTTGAAGTTGATGAAGATCCCCTGGGCGGTCTCAGGGCGCAGGTAGACCTCCGTCCCCGACTCGGCGACCGGGCCGACGTGGGTCCGGAACATGAGGTTGAACTGGCGTGGTTCGCTGAGCTCGCCCCCGCACTGCGGGCAGTGGATCTCGCCCCCGGGATCGCCGCCCTCGGCTGCGATCGCCTCCCGGAGGTGGTCCTCGCGCCAGCGCCGCTTGCACTTGCCGAGGCATTGCACCAGCGGGTCGCTGAACCCGCTCAGGTGCCCGGAGGCCTCCCAGACGCGCGGGTTCTGGATGATCGCCGAGTCGATCGCGACGATGTCGTCGCGGTCGCGCAGCATCGCCCGCCACCACTCGTCCTTGACGTTGTTCTTGAGCAGGACGCCGTAGTGGCCGTAGTCGTAGGTCGAGCCGACCCCGCCGTAGATCTCCGAGGACGGAAAGATGAAGCCGCGGCGCTTGCAGAGCGCGACGATCTCGTCGAGGCCGGGGCCATCGTCCTGTTCCGCGCTGCCGCTCATCGGCCCGGAACCGTATCCGTTGCCAGGGGGAAGCTCAGCGAGCGCGGACCGAGAGGCGGGCGGTCTCGCCCGCGGCCGTCCGGACCTTGATCCGGAACCGGCCGAGCTTCCGGGCCCGCAGGTGCGACCTGGCCTTGATCGCGCCGCGCCCGAGGCGCACCCGGACGCTCTTGCTGCCCTCGCCGCCGGCGCGGACGTGGAGGAGCCGGGCGTGGCCGCGCAGCGAGCCGCCGCCGGAGACGTGGCCGCGCCGGGCCAGCTTCCGCTTCGGCCCGGCCTTCAGCCCGCGCGGGAGCTTCACCTCGGCGCGGCGGATCTCGGCGCCCCGCCCGCGGAGCCGGATCCGCAGCCGCGGCTTTCCGGACCCGAGCTTGGCCACCTCGACCCGCGCCTTCGGCTTCCCCTTGCCGCCGCCACAGCTCGCGTCGGCATCGACGTCGACGTTCCGGGTCGCGCCGGAGTGGCCGAGGAAGTCGGCGTTGAAGACGAACGGCGGCGGCTCGCAGGGGCTCCGCGCGGCGACGTTGAGCCCACCCTCTCCGCCGGCGAAGGTGAGCCGGAAGTCGCTGAGCGGGATGTCGGGAAGCCCGTCGAACGTGACCACGACCTGGAGGCCGCCGGGGACCGGGACGGCCGAGATCGCACCCTTCACCTGCAGCGCCAGGCCGCCCTTGAGGTCGACCCCGAGGTCGGGGAAGGGGGAGGGGCCGGTCGGCGTAACGAGGTAGACCTTGCCGCTGAGCGGCTTCGCCTGCAGCGGCGAGTCGGCCACGGCGTCGCCGACGATCGTGTCGTCGGCGCATCCGCCGCTCGCGAAGGTGGCCGCCGGACACTGGATCGCGAGCGCCGGGCCGTTGCCGATGATGTCGGTCGGCAGCGAGACGATCGCCCGCTTCAGACCGGCCTCCTCGATCGTCTGTGAGATCGAGGTCGTCAGCTCGACCGGCTCGGCTAGATCTGGGCTGAGCTGGCGGATCTCGGCGCTGAAGCGCGGCGAGAACGGCAGCGCCCCGCAGTTGGTCGTCGTGAACTGGTCCTGGGCTGAGGCGGTGGCGCCGTTGTAGGCGGCGGCGTCGATCGCGATCGTCTGCGCCTTGCAGGAGGTCGGGTTGCGAAGGAAGCCCTTGCCGCCGTTCACCTTGCCCCGCAGCGTGAGCGCGACCCCCCGGACCTCGAGCGGGGTCGAGACGCCGCCGATCCGCGCCGAGCGCGGGATGTCCCGGAGCGAGGTGTCGAGGCCGAAGTCGGACTGCCGGAGCCGGGCGGTCTGTTGCAGGACGATCTTCGGGAGCAGGCCGAGGCCCGGGACCGGGGAGGGGTCGAGGACGATCCCGAACCGGGCGGGCTCGCCCTTGCGCGGCTCGACGTTGTAGACCTGCCCGTTGACCGTGAGCGGGATCGGCAGGAGGCCGAGCGGCTTCACCGTGACCTCGTTGGTGGCGTCACCGACGTCGCTGCGGGCCGGGCAGTCGTCGGCCATCAGCTTCGGCTCGGTGCAGGTCGGGGTGGCGAGCGGGTTGCCGATCAGGCCGGGCGGGAGGTGGACGGTGACGTCCTTGAGCCCGGCGGCGGGCTCGGTGACGTCGAAGCTGACGCTGAGGTTGCTGTTGGCGCCCGCGGCCTTGCTCGCCGGCTGCGCCGAGAAGCCCGCGATCCCGAACGCGGCCTCGGCCGCCGGCGCCGCGATGAGCAGCGTCGCGAGCACCCCGAGCAGGATCGTCGCTCGGGCGGCGCGCGGGATTCCCCTGCCTGCCGGATCCGCCATCCGGCCTATGATTGTGCCACACCTGATGCCGATCTACGACTACAAGTGCGACAAGGGGCACCGATTCGAGGCGATGCAGTCGATGTCGGACGCTCCGATCGACACCTGCGACGTCTGCGGCGCCCCCGCGCACCGGATCCTCCACGCGCCGGCCGTCCACTTCAAGGGATCGGGCTTCTACACGACCGATTACGCGCGCAAGGGCAAGGCGCAGGCCGCGAACGGATCCGAGTCCGGGAAGTCGGAGAGCAAGGACGGGACGGGCTCGAAGGACGGCGGCTCGCCGTCGAAGTCCGAGTCCGGCTCGTCCTCCTCAACGTCCTCGGGCGGCGGCGAGACGGCTGCCGCGAAGAAGGACTAGCGCCGCGGCCGGCGCTCAGCCGCCGGGCGAGCACTGCGGCGGTCGCGGCCCGCGCTCGCCGAGCAGGTGCTGAACGGCGCTCCGGCACTGCTTCTCGGCGATGATCAGCGCGCCGTCGCCGGTGGTCCCGGACGGGTTGAGGATCTTCGTCCCGGAGTCGCCGGCGATCGCCGCCGACATCGCGACCTGCGGCAGCACGAAGCCGCCCATGTCGCTGACCATCGCCTTCGGCGCGTTCCAGCCGATCCACGGGCCCTTGATGAAGTTGATCGGGAACCGCCACGGGCTCGTCAGCTGGCGCTTGATCCCCTCGAGGATGAGCTGCTGGCGCCGGGCGCGGTCGGTGTCGTCCTCGCTCGGGTCCTTGAGGTTCTCGCGCGTCCGGGCGAGCGCGAGCGCCTGATCGCCGGTCAGCTCGTTCTCGCCGCGCTCGAGCTTCAGCGTGATGCCGCCATTGCTCGACCCGCCGCTGATCTTCGACTTCACCGGAGCCGGCAGGTTCACGGTGACGCCCCCGATCGCGTCGATGAAGTCGGCGAAGCCGGCGAAGTCGAGGATGACGACGTGGTCGATGTCGATGCCGAGGAAGTCCTCCACCGTCCTGATCTGAAGCGCCGCGCCGCCGAACGCGTAGGCGGCGTTGATCCGCTGATCGCCCTCGCCAGGGATCGAGGCGAGCGTGTCGCGGGGGATCGAGATCTTGTTGAACGAGCCGCCGCCGGCGTGGACGACCATCAGCGTGTCGGCCCGGGAGGGCAGGCAGTCGTCGGGTGGCGGGTCGCCCTGGGCGGCGGCGTCGAGGCACTTCGGCTTCGTCTCGGCGCCGGCCTCGTCGGTGCCCTCGGGGCGGGCGTCGGTGCCGATCACGAGGATGCTCTGACCGTCGAGGAGCAGCAGCGGGAAGCCGCCGAGCTCGTCCGCGGCGGCGTCGTTGAGCTTCGACTTCTGGATCTGGGCGGAGACGGCGAAGGCGATGAAGCTGATCAGGATCCAGGCGCCCGCTGCGATCAGGACCCAGCGCGCCACCTTGCGCCAGGTCGGCTTCTCACCCGGGCTTCGCGGCGCTCCGCCGCCGCGTCCGGACAGCCGCTCGCGCAGCGAGGGACCGCCGCTGCCGGTGCGCTTGAACCCGCGCCGGGCCTTGTAAACCGTGTAGCCGGGCCCCTTCGACGGCGCCTCCGCGCCGTCCTGAGGCCGCTCGGAGCGGCTCGGCTCTGCCCGCCGCCCGCGTCCGCGGCCCTTCGATCCGGCTCGGTAGACGTTGTACTCGGGGCGATCCGGGCGTTCGGGGTCGCCGGGTGCCATTACGCGGTAATACTGCCGCATGGCCTCCCGGTTTCCTGCTTCGTGACGCCCGCCGAGACGATCGGCGTCGACCTCGGCGGCACCAAGATGCTGGTCGGCGTCGTCGCCCCGGACGGCAGCACCGTCCACCGCCGGGTCGCCCGCTCGGCGGGGCTCGGTCCCGACGCGGTGCTGGCCCTGCTCGAGGCCGAGCTCGAGCTTGCGCTCGCGGCCAGGCCCGAATCGGCCGCGATCGGGCTCGGAGTCCCCTGCACGATCGACCGTGACGGCGGCGTCTGCGTCAGCGCGGTGAACCTGCCGCTGATCGACGTGCCGGTGCGCGACCGGATCGCCGCGCGGTTCGGCCTCCCGGTGTCGATCGACAACGACGGCAACGTCGCCGCGATCGCCGAGGCCCGGCTCGGCGCCGCGCGCGGCGCCCGCGACGTGGTCCTGCTCACGATCGGCACCGGCATCGGGGGCGGCCTGATCCTCGACGGCCGGCCCTACCGTGGCGCCCACGGCGCCGGGGCGGAGCTCGGCCACGTCGTCGTTGACATCGACGGGCCGCCCTGCCAGGGCAACTGCCCGAACCGCGGCTGCATCGAGGCGATCGCCTCGGGGACGGCACTGGCGCGGGAGGCCGAGCGCGCCGCCGCCGCGGCGCCCGGCTCCGAGCTGGCTCGCGCCGCAGCGGACGGCGCCCACCTCGACGGCCGCCTCGTCACCGAGCTCGCCCGGGCCGGCGAGCCGGAGTCGATCGCGGTGCTGGAGACCGCCGGCCGCCGGCTCGGCGTCGCGCTCTCGGGCCTCGCCAACATCTTCGACCCGGAGGTGATCGTGGTCGGCGGTGGCGTCATGGCGGCCGGCGAGCTGTTGCTCGGCCCCGCTCGCGAGGAGCTCCGGGTCCGGGCGCTCCCCCCGCAGAACCGGACGCCGGTGCTGGCGGCGGGCCTCGGCGCCGACGCCGGGATGATCGGCGCCGCGATCCTCGCCGCCGACGAGCTCGGGGACAGGGTGGCCGCCTGATGGCGGGCCGGCTGACCGTCTGTCCGACGCCGATCGGCAACGTCGGCGACGTCTCTCCGCGCATCCGCCAGGCGCTCGCCGACGCCGACGTTGCCGCCTGCGAGGACACCCGCCGCGCCGGGCGGCTGTACGAGCGCCTCGAGCTCGCCCCGCCGACGTTCATCTCCAACCATGAGGGCAACGAGGATGTCCGGGCTCCGCAGGTCGCGAAGGCGATCGAGCGCGGTGCCCGCGTCGTCCTGATCAGTGACGCCGGCACCCCGGTCCTCTCCGACCCCGGCTATCGCCTGATCCAGGCCTGTATCGAGCGCGGCATCGAGATCGAGGTGCTGCCAGGGCCGACCGCGATCACGACCGCGCTCGTCGCCTCCGGCCTGCCCGCCGACCGGTGGCGGTTCGAGGGCTTTCTCCCGCGCCGGGCGGGGGAGCTCGAGCGGGTCCTGCAATCGACCGAGACCGTCGTCGCCTTCGAGTCGCCGCGGCGGCTGCCGGCGTCGCTGCGGGCGCTCGCGGCGCTCGCTCCCGATCGTCCCGCGGCCGTCTGCCGCGAGCTGACGAAGCTCCACGAGGAGGTCGCGCGCGGCACACTCGGTGACCTCGCGCGCCAGTTCCGGGGTGAGGTCAAGGGCGAGATCGTCGTCGTCATCGCCGCCTCGAAGAAACGGGCGGCGGCCCCCGACACGGCGTTCGCGGTCGACGCCCTGCGCCGGCTCGTGCAGTCGGGCGCGCGCCCTCGCGCCGCCGCCCAGGTGGTCGCGGCGCTGACCGGGACGCGGCCGAACGACCTCTACCGCGAGCTGACCGGACGCGAGCCGCGACGGTGATGACGCCCGCCGATCCTCCGGCCGAGCTCGGTCGCGGGGTGATCGTCGGGGCCGGCGCTGCGGCGCCGGCCGCCTGGGCCAACGCTGAGCGGATCGAGGTCGGGCCTGAGGAGGTCGCCGACCCGAGCGCGGTCGTCGCCCGGCTGCACGCGAAGTGGGCCGCCCGTGAGCCGGTCGTCGTCGCGCTCGACGTCGACCCGGTCGGCTTCCGGGCGCCGCAGTCGATCGTCGATCCGCCGTACGGGCTGGCGCCCGATCTCGACCTGCCTCGCGACCGCCTGCACCACCTCGTGTGGGCCAACAACTACGACGCCCGCGGCGGCGAGCAGATCTGGTGGTGGGGGGAGAAGGCGATCCGGCTCGGAGCCGCCGGCAGCGGCGCCGCCGACGTCGCTCTGCCGGATGGTCGGGACGCCTGGATCGACGGTGGCCCGCGCTGGAGCGCGCCGGCCACCGACGCGCTCGTCGTCGAGGCCGGCGCGGTCGAGGGCGGATCGCTTGATTCGATCCCGCGCGAGCGCCCCGGCGCCCGCGCCGACCTCGCCCCCGACCAGCTCGCCGCAGTCGAGCACCACGGGGGGCCGGTCCGGGTGATCGCGCCGGCCGGCTCGGGCAAGACGCGGGTCCTGACCGAGCGGATGCGCCACCTGCTCGCCGATCGCGGCTACCGACGCGAAGCGGTGATCGCCGTCGCCTACAACAAGCTCGCTCAAACGGAGCTCGAGGGCCGGCTCGCGGGGCTCGACCCGCGCACCCGCACCCTGAACTCGCTCGGCTACTCGCTCCTGAACCGTCACCGGGGGACCCGGGCTCGGGTGCTCAGCGAGCCGGAATCGCGTGATCTGGCCGCCGAGGTCTTTCCGATCCCGCGGCAGCGGCGGACCAACACCGACCCGATCGGCCCCTACATCGACGCCCTCGGCGTCTGCCGGCTCGGCCTCGTCCCGCCGTCCGAGGTCGAGGAGGGGCGCGACGACGTGCCCGGCCTGGCGGACGGCTTCGACGCCTACCGGGAGCGCCTCGCGGCCGTCGGGGCGATCGATTTCGACGAGCAGATCTACGCGACGCTCGAGGCGCTTCTCCGCGACGGCGAGTTCCGCCGCCGCGTCCAGGGCGAGCACCGGCACCTGCTCGTCGACGAGTTCCAGGACCTGACGCCGGCGCACGTGTTGATGATCCGGCTGCTGGCGATGCCCGCCTTCGACGTCTTCGGGGTCGGCGACGACGACCAGACGATCTACGACCATGCCGGCGCCGATCCGCGCTTCCTCGTCGATTACGGCGACTACTTCCCGGGCGCCGAGCGGACCGCGCTCGAGGTCAACTACCGCTGCGCGGAGGCGATCGTCAGCGGTGCCGCGACGCTGCTCGGCTACAACCGGTTGCGGGTGCCGAAGACGATCCGCGCAGCGGACGGCGCCGATCCCGACCCGGGCGCGCTCGAGCTCCGTGAACGGCCGTCGGCGGAGGCGGCGGCGACGCTGGTCGAGCTGATCCGCGAGTGGCTCGCCGATCCCGAGGTCGGGC
This sequence comes from Solirubrobacterales bacterium, assembly GCA_035695265.1. Taxonomy (GTDB): domain Bacteria; phylum Actinomycetota; class Thermoleophilia; order Solirubrobacterales; family 70-9; genus RHKX01. The sequence goes on along the minus strand of DASSEM010000031.1, from coordinate 2,969 downwards.
CCGGGGACGTCGCCGTCCTCGCCCGCGTCAACTCGCTGTTGCTCGCGCCGCAGGTGGCACTGTGGAGCGCCGGCGTCCCGGTTGCCTCGGCGGTCCGGGGCGAGCTGCTGGAGCGGACCGGCGCGGCTGCGGCGCTGGCCTGGCTGCGGGTCGCGGTCGATCCCGAGAACCTGATCGGCGCCGACCTCGAGGCGATCCGGCGGCGGCCGAGCCGCGGCTTTCCGCGCTGGATCAGCAAGTGGTTCGCGAACTGCCGCTCGCTCGACGACCTCCGCGTCGTCGGCCGCCGGATCGACGACGAGCGGGTCGCGGGCAAGGTCGACGAGATGGCCGCTGACATCGGGATGCTCGCCGGCCTGGCCGCGGCGGGGGCCACGACCCGTGAGTTGCTCGAAGCGGTTCGCGACCGGATCGGGCTCGGCAGCGCGATGGCGATGCTCGACGGATCGAAGGGCAGCGAGGCGACCGCGAGCCACCTCGACGACCTCGAGGGGCTGATCCAGGTCGCCGACCTGCACGACGAGCCGGGCGGCTTCGAGCCCTGGCTGCGCGCGGCGCTGGAGTCCTCGGCCGGCGGCGAAGGGGTGCGGCTTGCGACCGTGCACAGGGTCAAGGGCCGCGAATGGGACCGAGTCGCGGTCTACGGCGCGAACGATGGCCTGATCCCGCATCGGCTCAGCGAGAGCTGGGAGGCGGAGCGTCGTGTTCTCCACGTCGCGATCACCCGCGCCCGTCACCGCAGCGTCGTCCTCGCCGATCGCGAGCGCCCCTCGCCGTTCCTCGCCGAGATCCGCGGCGAGGCGAAGGAGGCGGCGACGAAGCCGGTCGTGAGCGCCGACGCGCTCGGCGCGGCGACGGCGCGCTCGCGGCGCGCGACGGGGCGAACGGTTGAAGGCTCGCCGCTGGAGGGCGCCGGGCCGGTCGCCCGCGCCGCCGATGGCGCGCTCCGGGAGTGGCGCAGGCTGCGCTCCGAAGCCGACGGCGTCCCCGCCTTCGTCGTCCTCTCCAACCGCCAGCTCGAGGGGATCGCCGCCGCGATGCCGGCCGACGAGCGCGCGCTGCTCGCCTGCAACGGCATCGGCCCGACGAAGCTCGAGCGCTACGGCGAGGACATCCTCGCGGTGCTGGCCACGGTGCGCGAGTAGGCACCGGCGCCCCGTGGCGCCAACCCACTGGGGCATCTGAGCGCAACATACGGTGGTCAAAGTGCCCCAGGTTGGGTGGCGAGGCGGTAGCTTGGCGGCCAGAATGGAGGAGGAGACCTAGATGGAGCTCGCTGTGCGGCTGATCCTGGCCGCGGTCCTGGCGGGTTCGGCCCTGGCGAAGCTCGCCCGGCCGCGCGCGAGCACGGCGGCGATGGCGACGTTCGGCTTCCCGACGCCGGCCTCCCGGAGGCTCGCTTGGGCGATCGCGATCGTCGTCGAAGGTGGGCTGGCGGTCGGGGTCGCGATCGGCAGCGACGGCGCCGCCTACGCGGCCGCGGCGCTGATGGTGGTCTTCGCGGCGACGCTCGGCTCGGCCCTCCTGCGCGGGCAGGCCGGGGCGCCCTGTGCGTGCTTCGGCGGCGGCGGGAGGGTCAGCCGGCTTGCGATCGCCCGCGACCTTCTGCTCGCCGTCGCCTTCGCGGCGTTGCCGTCACTGCCCGACTCGCTGACGACCGACGAGTGGCAGACGGTCGGCCTGGTGGCAGCGCTGGGCGCGGTCGCCGTGCTCGCGGTGGTCGTACTGGCACTCGCCCGCGAGATCGGGATGCTGCGGCTCCGGCTCGGACCTGCCGCGGCGCTCGAGCTCGCCCACGAGGGACCCGAGATCGGCGGCGCGACCGCGCTGGCCGAGCGGTTTCGCTTCAGCGAGCGCAATGAGCTCGGGCTCGCGGTCTTCACCGCCGAGGGCTGCCGGGTCTGCGCGGCGCTCGAACCCTCGATCGAGTCGTTGCGGCACGAGCCGCTCGTCGCGGTCGAGGTCTTCGAGGAAGCCGCCGACCGTGACGTCTGGGACGCGCTGGCGATCCCCGGCGCGCCCTATGCGGTAGCGCTCGAGCGCGACGGGACGGTGACCGCCAAGGGCACCTTCAACAACCTCGCCCAGCTCGAGAGCGTCCTCGCGACCGCCGAGCGGCGCCGCGGCGAGCTCAGCAGGGCGGGAGCCCGTGCCTGACCGCTCCTCCGAGGCGCCGGCCGGCGGTTCGCTCGGGCGAGCGCTGGACGGGCTCGCGGCACGCTCCTCGCGGCGCGGCTTTCTCGCCCGCGTCGGCGGCGCGGTGGCCGCGGTGACGGCCGGCGGCGCCGTCTCGCGGCTCGTCCGCCCCGGCGACGCCGACGCATACCACTTCTGCGGCCACATCTTCACGACGCAGTCCTGTCCCCACCCCGCCGGTCGGGAGCTGCCGCGGATCGACCGCGCCGGCTACCCGCTCGACCCGCACAGCGGCAAGCCGATCGACAACCTGAACCGGCGGATCGACTCCAGGGGCCTGCCGGTCGACGGGCACGGTCGCATCCTCCGCGACCCCGACGGCCGGCCGCTGCCGCCGGCGCCGCGGACGAAGGTCTGCGAGGAGGGAGTGAGCAGCGCCTACGGCATGAAGACGCACGTCGACGGGAGCTGGTATCGCTGCTGTGACGGCCAGGTCCGCAAGCTCGTGGACTGCTGCTCGAACCGGGACAAGCGGATCAACGGGGACGCCGCGCTCGAGGGCTACTGCTTCCGCGGCCGCAAGGTCTTCTGCGTCCTCTACTTCGACACGAAGGTCCCGTGCTGATGGACCCGCTGCTGATCGCGCTCGCGGTCGCCGGCCTGCTGGTCGGCGCCACCGGGACCTGGTCGCCGTGCGGCTTCTCGATGATCGAGACGATCGGCCCGACCGGACACACCGGCGGACTCGCGACGACGCTGGCCGCGGCGGCGACCTTCGCGCCGTTCGCCGTGCTCGGTGCCGCGGTCACCTTCGGGGCCGCGTCGCTGGCCGG
>DASSEM010000030.1:0-15701 GCA_035695265.1 Solirubrobacterales bacterium | reverse complement strand
GGCTACATCGAGGCGCTCGAGGCGGAGCGGACGATCGAGGCCGAGGGGAGGATCGAGAACCTTCAAGAGCTGGTCGGGATGGCCGCCGAGTTCGATGCCAACCGCGAGGTCGAGGGCGAGAGCGAGCTGGCGCCGCTTGAGGAGTTCCTCGAGCAGATCGCGCTGATCAACGAGCAGGACGCTCTCACCGACGACGACTCCAAGGTGACGCTGATGACGCTCCACAACGCGAAGGGCCTCGAGTACGAGGCGGTGTTCATTATCGGCTGCGAGGACGGCGTCTTCCCGCACTCGCGCTCGGTCGACGAGGGCAACCTCGAGGAGGAGAGGCGGCTCTGCTACGTCGGCCTGACCAGGGCCCGGCAGCTTCTGACGCTCACCTACGCGCGCCGCCGCAGCCTGTTCGGCTCCCAGGGCGCCGGGATTCCCTCGCGCTTTCTCGGCGAGATCCCCGAGCACCTCACCGAGCGCCACAGCACCGCGCCGGTGTCGACCGGGTGGGGCAGCAGCGGGAGCTTCGGCGGCGGCTTCGGTGACGTCGCCGCGCCCGGCCGGGAGGTGGGAGCAGCGGTTGAGCTGACCGTCGGCGACGACGTCGTCCACGCCTCCTTCGGCGAGGGGGTCGTGACCGCGGTCGAGCCCGGCAACGTCGTCGTCGTGCGTTTCCGCGGCAGCGGCGACCGCAAGCTCATGGCCGATTACGCTCCGATCCAGAAGGCTTCGTGACGGCCGAGATCCTCGACGGCAAGGCGATCGCCGCCGACCTCCGGAGCCGGGTCGCCGACGTGGTCGCCCGGCGTGTCGCCGCCGGCCGGCCGGCGCCGGGGTTGGCCACGGTGCTGGTCGGCGACGACCCCGCCTCCCACGTCTATGTCGGCAACAAGCGCAAGGCCTGCGCGGAGGCGGGGATCCGCTCGATCCACCACGAGCTCCCCGGCGACGTCGACGAGGCCGAGCTGGCCGAGCTGGTCGGCGGCCTCGACCGCGATCCCGAGGTCGACGGGATCCTCGTGCAGATGCCGCTTCCGGACCACATCGACCAGGACCTCATCCTCGGCCGGATCTCGGCCGCCAAGGACGTCGACGGGCTCACCCCGGTCAACGCCGGCCACCTCGCCCAGGGGCGGATCGGCGTCCGCGAGGCGCTCGACCTCGAGGCGGAGGAGCCCTTGACTGGCCTGGTCGCCTGCACCCCGGCGGGGGTCATGGAGATCCTCGACCGCTCCGGGGTCGAGCTGGCGGGAGCCGAGGCGGTCGTCGTCGGCCGCTCGATCCTCGTCGGCCGGCCGATGGCGAGCCTGCTGCTCAACGCGAGCGCGACCGTGACCGTCTGCCATTCGCGGACCCGTGACCTCGCTGCAGCCTGCCACCGCGCGGACGTTCTGATCGCCGCCGTCGGCCGGCCCGAGATGGTCAAGGCCGACTGGATCAAGCCTGGGGCGACCGTGATCGACGTCGGCATGAACCGGACCGACGCGGGCCTGGTCGGCGACGTCGACTTCGAGCCGGCGTCCGAGGTCGCGGGACGGATCACGCCGGTCCCCGGCGGCGTCGGCCCGATGACGATCGCGATGCTGCTCGCCAACGCCGTTCGCGCCGCGCGTTAGATGGTCGGGATCGGCCATCCAGCACCCGACTTCCGCTCGCAACCGGTGTAGGGTCCGCGCAAGCGCAATCCGGCCCGCGGGCCATGGAAACGGACAGGGAGCGTCAATGGACACGAACAGGATCGGTCAGGGAGAGATGGTCGCTGCGATCGCGGCGCTCCTGCTTCTCATCGTCATGTTCATCTTCAGCTGGTTCAGCCTCGAGGCGACCGGGGAAGGTGACGTCTTCCTGAGCGCCGCCGACACGGACACCGGGTACAACGCGTGGCAGTCGTTCGGCTTCATCGACATCGTCTTGTTCGTGACGATCCTCGTCGCGATCGGAGGAGCGTTGATCACCGCCAACGCCACGAGCGTCAACACGCCGGTGGCGGTCAGCGCGATCACGGCCGGCCTCGGGATCCTCAGCTTCCTGCTGATCCTCTTCCGGATCATCGACACGCCCACGTTCGGCATCCCGGAGAACGAGTTCGTCAGCATCGGCCGCGGGATCGGCGTCTGGATCGGGCTCGTCCTCGCGGCCGCGATCGCCTACGGCGGCTGGCGGGCCATGGAGGACGAGGGCATCTCGCTCGCCGACCAGGCCGACCGCTTCCGGGGCGGGGGTGGCGGCGCGGCCCCGCCACCGCCGCCCCCTCCGCCGGGCACCTGACTCGACGGGGGCGAGGATGCCGCTCCCATGGCCGTCCGATCGCTGATCGGACGACGCTCTGTCGCCGCGGCACCGCTCCTACAATGGCGCCGTCATGATCGATCGTGAGCAGGTGCTCCACATCGCCCGGCTGGCGCGGCTCCGGCTCTCCGACGAGGAGGTCGAGCGGATGTCGACCGAGCTGTCGGGGATCCTCGACCACGTCGAGGCGATCGGCGAGCTGGACCTCGACGGCATTGCGCCGACGACCCACGTCGTGACCCTCGAGAACGTCCTTCGCGCCGACGTGCCGGCACCGAGCCTCGAGCGGGAGCGGGCGCTCGCCGACGCTCCAGATTCTGCCGCCGGCTCGTTCCGGGTTCCATCCCCGCAGGCGTGAGCGATCCGCGGCTACTCACCGTCGCCGAGGGCCTCGGCGAGATCGCGGCCGGCAACCTGTCGGCGAACGAGTGGTTCGCGGCTTACGCCGGGGCGCCGGACGAGCTCGGGGCCTACCTGTGGCGGCCGGATGGGACGGCCGTGCGTCCGGACGACACGGCATCCGGCCCGCTTGCGGGCGTGCCGGTCGCGATCAAGGACATCTTCTGCATCGAGGGCCTGCCGGCCACGGCCGGCTCGCGGATCCTCGAGGGCTACGTGCCGCCGTACACGGCGACCGCGGTCGAGCGGCTGCTCGCGGCCGGTGCGAGCGTCCTCGGCAAGACCAACATGGACGAGTTCGCGATGGGCTCATCGAACGAGAACTCTGCCTACGGCGACGTCCGCAACCCCTGGGACCGCGAGCGGGTCCCAGGGGGGTCCTCCGGCGGGTCGGCGGCGGTCGTCGCCGGCGGGCTCGCCCCGTGCTCGATCGGGACCGATACCGGCGGCTCGATCCGCCAGCCGGCATCGCTGTGCGGCGTCGTCGGGCTCAAGCCCACCTACGGGTCGATCTCGCGCTCGGGGATGATCGCGTTCGCCTCCTCGCTCGACCAATGCGGCCCGTTCACGCGCGATGTCCGCGACGCGGCCCTGCTGCTCTCCGTTCTCGGCGGCCGCGACGAGCGGGACTCGACCTCGGTCGGCTTCCCGGAGCCGGTCACGATGCCCGCCCGCGATGACCTGAACGGGCTGCGGGTCGGGGTGCCGCGCGAGCTCGGGGCCGACGCCGAGGGGATCGAGACCGGCGTCCGCGACGTCTTCGAGCGGACCGTGGCGCTCTGCGAGGAGCTCGGGGCCGAGGTCGCCGAGACCCACCTGCCCAACGCCCGCCACGGGATCTCGGCCTATTACGTGCTGGCACCGGCCGAGGCCTCGGCCAACCTCGCCCGCTACGACGGCGTCCGCTTCGGCCTCCGCCTCGAGGCCGACTCGCTCGACGAGATGTACGAGCGGACCCGCTCGGCCGGCTTCGGCCCCGAGGTGAAGCGGCGGATCATGCTCGGCACCTACGCGCTCTCCTCCGGCTTCTACGAGGCCTACTACGGCAGCGCCCAGCGCGTGCGGACGCTGATCGCGCGCGACTTCGCCGCTGCCTTCGCCAACTTCGACCTGCTGATCACGCCGACCTCCCCGACCGTCGCCTTCGAGCTCGGGGCCCGGGCCGCCGATCCGCTCGCGATGTACATGTCGGACTACTGCACCGTGCCGATGTCGCTCGCCGGCCTACCCGCGATCTCGATCCCGGCCGGGCTGGCGGCGCCCGACGGAGGCGGCCCCGAGCTGCCGGTCGGCCTGCAGATCACGGGTCCGGCGTTCAGCGAGTCGCTGATCCTCGACGCGGCCCACGCGATCGAGGGTGCAGTCGGCTTCGACTACCGCCCGAAGCTCGCGGAGGCGATCCGGTGAGCGGCTCCGAGGTCGAGGCGGGGGAGGGCCCGGCGCTGTCGGTGGAACGCTGCCGCGCCGCTGCAGAGGCCGCGCTCACGGAGCTCCCGGCGGAGTTCGCGGAGCGGATGGGGGAGGTCGTGGTGATCGTCGAGGACTCCCATCCGGAGGGCCTGATGGGGATTTACGACCCGGTCGGCGGCATCGAGCGGATCGTCGTCTTCCGCGACGCCAACCCGAGCGAGGAGGAGGTCAGAAAGACGGTGCTGCACGAGGTCGGCCACTTCTTCGGGATGGACGAGGAGGCGCTGCGAAGGGCGGGCTACGGATGAGCGGCGAACTCGTCCCGACGATCGGGCTCGAGATCCACGTCCAGCTCCAGACGCGGACGAAGATGTTCTGCGGCTGCGAGCTCGAGTTCGGAGCGGAGCCGAACGTCCACACCTGTCCGGTCTGCCTCGGCCATCCGGGAACGCTGCCGGTTGCCAACGAGCAGGCGATCGGGTACGCGACCCGGATCGCGGTGGCGCTCGGCTGCGAGGTCGCGCCGCGGTCGATCTTCCACCGCAAGAACTACTTCTACCCCGACCTGCCGAAGGGCTACCAGATCAGCCAGTACGACATCCCGTTCGGGTCCGCGGGCAGGCTCGGCGACGTCCGCATCCATCGCGTCCATCTCGAGGAGGACGCGGCGAAGCTCAGCCACGTCGGGGAGTCGGGGCGAATCCACGGCTCCGGTGAGTCGCTGGTCGACTTCAACCGGGGCGGAACGCCGCTGGTCGAGATCGTCACCGAGCCCGACATCGACGATCCGGCGGCCGCCCGCGAGTGGCTGGCGCTGCTGCGGACGACGCTGCGCCAGCTCGGCGTCTCCGACGTCAACATGGAGGAGGGCAGCCTGCGCTGTGACGCCAACGTCTCGATCCGCCCGCCCGGCAGCTCCGAGCTCGGCGTCAAGACCGAGCTCAAGAACATGAACAGCTTCCGCTACCTCGAGCGCGGGGTCGAGGCGGAGATCGCACGCCAGCGCGAGATCGTCGAGACCGGCGGGGCGGTCGAGCAGGAGACGCTGCACTTCGACCCGGCGGCCGGAACCCTGACGCCGCTTCGCTCCAAGGAATACGCGCACGACTACCGCTACTTCCCCGAGCCCGACCTGGTGCCGCTGGCGCCGTCGGCCGAGAACGTCGCCGCGGCCCGCGCGGCGTTGCCGGAGCTGCCGGAGCAGCGCCGCGCTCGCTACGAGTCCGAGCTGGGCCTCAAGGCCGGCACCGCCGTCCAGCTCGCCTTCGACGTCGAGCTGGCCGAGTTCTTCGAGGCTGCCCGGGCCGCCGAGCCCGGAGTCGAGGCCGCGGCGCTGGCGAACTGGATCACCGGCGACCTGGTCGCCCTCGCCCGTGAGGGCGACGCCGAGCCGGCCGCCACGTCGGCGACGCCGGCAGAGGTCGCCGCGCTGGTCGCCCTGGTGTCGGCCGGTGAGGTCAACCGGGGCGGAGGGCGGGAGGTGCTCGCCGTGCTCGTCCGGGAAGGGGGCGAGCCGGCCGAGATCGTCGCCCGTCTCGACCTCGGCGCCGGGGACGCGGACGAGCTTGCCGCGATCGTCGAGGGTGCGATCGCGGCCGACCCAGACGCCGCCGCGAAGGTGAAGGCGGGGGAGGGAAAGGCGATCGGGGCACTGGTCGGAGCGGTCATGCGCGAGACCCGTGGCCGCGCCGACGGCGGCGAGGTGACGAGGCTGATCCGCGAGAAGCTCGGGCTCGGTTGAATGAGGATAGTGCCGCCCGCCACTTGTAGCAATGCGTTACAAGGTGCGCAACAATGGCGCCATGGCACACGACGTCGTCATCGCCGGCGGAGGCTTCGCGGGAGCGAACGCCGCCCGGGAGCTGGAGCGGATCCTGCCGCGGCAGTCGACCCGCCTCGTCCTCGTCAACGACGTCAACTTCCTGCTCTACACGCCGCTTCTGCCCGAGGCCGCGGCAGGGACTCTGGAGCCGCGCCACGTCGTCACGCCGCTGCGTGACCTGCTCAAGCGCACTTATCTGCGAATGGGTGCGGTCAGCGCTCACGATCCCGTAGCACGCACCGTCGAGCTGACGACCCACGAAGGCGAGGCCGAGGAGCTCCGATACGACCAGCTCCTGGTCGCGTTCGGCTCGGTGAGCCGCTCGCTGCCCGTCCCCGGTCTCGACCGGCACGCGATCGGCTTCAAGAGCCTCGCCGACGCGATCTGGCTTCGCAACCACATCGTCGAGACGCTCGAGGAGGCGAACGCCACCGAGGACCCGGCCCGCCGCGACGCCCTGCTCACCTACGTCTTCGTCGGCGGCGGCTACGCCGGGCTCGAGGCCCTCGCCGAGCTGCAGGACTTCGCCGCCGACGCGATCCAGCGCTACCCGCGCGCCCGCCTCCACGGGATGCGCTGGATGCTCGTCGAGGCGACGCCGCGCGTCCTGCCCGAAATCGATGCCGGCCTCGCCGAATACGCCTGCGGCGAGCTCCGCGGTCGCGGCATGGACATCCGTCTCGACACGACGCTCGACCGGGTCGAGGCCGACCGTGTCGTGCTCTCGACCGGCGAGACGGTCCCGGCGCGCACGGTCGTCTGGACGGCCGGGGTCACCGCCCATCCGAGCTTGCGCTCGATGCAGCTCCCGCTCGACGAGCGCGGCCGGGTCACGGTCGACGACCACCTCGCGGTGGCCGGGCTCGACGGCGTCTACGCCGCCGGCGATTGTGCCGCCGTGCCGAGTCCCGACGGCGGTCTCTGCCCGCCGACCGCGCAGCACGCGATCCGCCAGGCGCGCACCGCCGCCCGCAACATCGCCGCCAACCTCGGTGTCGGCCGGCCCGAGGCATTCACCTATCGCAGCCGCGGCTCGTTCGTCAACCTGGGCCGCTGGAAGGCGGTTGCGAGCATCCCCGGCGGCATCACGCTGTCGGGCTTTCTCGCCTGGTGGGCGGCCCGCACCTACCACGTCAGCCAGATCCCCGGATTCGCCCGCAAGCTTCGAGCCGTCGCCGACTGGACGGTCGGCCTGCCGTTCCGGCGCGACACCGCCGAGGTCGGCTCGATCGGCCACCCACGACCGCTCCGCGACGAGCTCTACGAGCGCGGTGGCTCACACCGCCCGCTCGGCTGAGATCTCAAACATCCCGGTGGACATCGGCGAGGTCCGGCGCCCTAACCTTCGGTGCCAATGGCATACGTCGTCATCTGTCTCTGCTTCGCGTTCGCGACCGGGGTGATCGGCCGGGCGAAGGGCTCGAGCTTCCTCATCTGGTTCGTGGTCGGCGGCGTCCTGCCCCTGCTCGGCCTGGTGGCCGTGATCCTGTACCGGCGCGAGCATTCCGAGCCGGAGCGGCGATGCCCCCGCTGCGGCGCGGTCCACAAGCTCTACGTGCAGGTCTGCCACCGCTGCGGGGAGGACATGTACCTGCCCGATCCGGCCGATGTGCGACCGGGGCCGGATCTGCGCGACCGGCTGCCGGCGGCGGATCGGGAGGAAGGCGCTCGGCAAGGCGGCTGGTAAGCTTGTATGCAGCCGCGTATCGACCACCCCGAGGGTCGGTCGCGGCATCCGTACTTCCCTTTTTCCGACTTCTCGACGATCCCGGAGGTAATCGATGCGCGCCGCCGACGCTCTCTGTGAGGCCCTCAAGGCCGAGGGCGTCAAGCACGTTTTCGGGATCCCCGGTGGGGCCAGCCTTCCCCTCTACGACGCGCTCTACGACGCCGACTTCGAGCACATCCAGGTCCGCCACGAGCAGGCCGCCGGGCACGCGGCGGAGGGTTATGCGAAGGCATCCGGCAACGTCGGGGTCGCGTTCGCGACATCCGGGCCCGGCGCCACCAACCTGATCACGGCGATCGCCGACGCGCACATGGACTCGGTCCCGACCGTGTTCATCACCGGTCAGGTGCGGACCGACCTGATCGGCACCGACGGCTTCCAGGAGGCCGACGTGACCGGCATCACGATGCCGATCGTCAAGCACTCATTCCTGGTCACCGACCCGAATCAGATCCCCGACTACATCCACAAGGCCTTCCATATCGCGAAGACGGGGCGTCCGGGACCGGTGCTCGTCGACATCCCCCAGGACCTGTCGAAGATGGAGATCGACTACGAGCCGATCACCGGCCCGCCGAAGCTGCCCGGCTACCAGCCCAACACGGAGGGCAACATCAAGCAGATCCGGATCGCGGCGAAGGCGCTCGCCAACGCCCGCCGGCCGGTGCTCTACGCGGGCGGCGGCGTCGTCAACGCCGGCGCCGCGGAGGAGCTCCGCGAGCTCGCCGGCTCCGATCGCTTCCCGATCACCTGCACCCTGATGGGGCTCGGCGCCTTCCCGGCGCCGCACGAGCAGTGGCTCGGCATGCTCGGCATGCACGGGACGCGGACCGCCAACTACGCGATGGACGAGGCCGACCTGATCGTCGCGATCGGCGCCCGTTTCGACGACCGCATCACCGGCAAGCTGAGCGAGTTCGCGCCGCGCGCAAAGTTCGTCCACATCGACATCGACCCGGCCGAGATCTCCAAGAACGTGCCGGCCCACATCCCGATCGTCGGCGACGTCAAGAAGGTGCTGCCGAAGCTGACCGGCGAGTACCGGGCGCTCGCCGCCGACGGCTCCCGCCTCGACGAGTGGTGGCGGCGGATCGAGGGCTGGCGCGAGCAGTACCCGCTCCACTACGAGGACAGCTCCGACCAGGAGATCAAGCCACAGCTCATGGTCGAGGAGATGTACCGGGTGACCGGGGGCGACGCGATCATCACCTCCGACGTCGGCCAGCACCAGATGTGGGCGGCGCAGTACTACCACTTCTCGAAGCCGAACCGGTGGCTCAACTCGGGCGGCCTCGGCACGATGGGCTTCGGCCTGCCGGCGGCGCTCGGCGCCCAGGTGGCGATGCCCGACCAGCAGGTCGTCTGCCTCGCCGGCGACGGCAGCCTGATCATGGTCTGCCAGGAGTTCGCCACGGCGGCGGCCCACGACCTGCCGATCAAGGTGTTCCTGATGAACAACGGGCATTTCGGCATGGTCCGCCAGTGGCAGGAGCTCTTCTGGGACGAGCGCTACAAGTCGGTCGCGATGGGACCGAGCCCCGACTGGGTGAAGCTCGCCGAGGCATTTGGCTGGACCGGGATCCTCTGCGACCGCAAGGATGAGCTCGCCGGCACGATGCAGACGGCGCTCGAGACCGACGGGCCGGTCCTGCTCGACGTTCGCGTCAGCCAGAACGAGAACTGCTACCCGATGATCCCCTCCGGCGCCGCCGCCCGGGACATGGTCGGCTGAGGAGGCGCGCCATGGCCGAACCCCAAGCCAAGGAACTGCTCGACCTCGACGACCTCAGGGCGGAGGGCGGCCTGACCGGGCGCCGTCACCTCCTCTCCCTGCTCGTCGAGAACCGACCGGGCGTCCTCGCCAGGATCGCGGGCCTGTTCAGCCGCCGTGGCTTCAACATCGACACCCTCGCGGTCGGTCCGACCGAGGATCCCGACATCTCGCGGGTGACGCTGACCGTCGACGGCGCCGTCCATCCGATCGACCAGGTCACCAAGCAGCTCCACAAGCTCGTCAACGTCCTCAAGATCCGCGACATGGACCCGGGCACCGCGGTCGCCCGCGAGATGGCCCTGTTCCGGATCAACGCGGCGGCCGACAACCGGGCCGAGATCATCGAGTTCACGCAGATCTTCCGTGCCCACATCGTGGACGTGTCGCGTCGCTCGATCACCGTCGAGGTGACGGGGACGACCGAGAAGATCGACTCCTTCGAGCGGATGGTGCGGCCGCACGGGCTGATCGAGATGGCTCGAACGGGCGAGGTCGCGATCGCCCGGGCGCGCCCGGAGAACTGACCCCAATCGTCGAGACCGGTGATCTCCTCGGAGCGATCGAGGGGCTCGCCGAGCGCGCGGCAGCCGGCGGGCGCCGCCGTCTGATCAGCTCGACCGTCCCGATCGAGGCCACCGACCCGAGCGCGATCGCGTTCGCCTCGCGCCGCGCCGATGACCGCTGGTTCTGCTGGGAGGAGCCCGATCGCGACGGGTTCGCGATCGCCACGCTCGGCAGCGTTCACGACATCGTCTCGCGCGGTCCGACCCGCTTCGCCGATCTGCGAGCCGATGCCGCGGCGTTGCTGTCGGGGCGGCTCGCCGCCGAGCCTCGTGAGATGCCGGCCGGTGCGGGCCCGCTCCTGGTCGGCGGGATGGCCTTCTCCGAGCGCGCCGCCGGCGAGGGCCCCTGGGCATCGCTGCCGCCGGCACTGCTGACGATGCCGGAGGTGCTGATCGCCGGGACCACCGAGCGGCGACTTCTCACCGTCTGCGCGCTCGCCGGTCCCGGCGTCGATCCGGACGCCGTCCGCAGCCGCCTCGCCTCCCGTCTCGCCGGACTCCGCAGTCGGCCGCTGCCGCCGCTCGACCCGGCACCTACCGGCCCGGTGGAGGTCAGCTCGGCGCGCCCGCCGGCGAGCTACGAGCGCGCCGTGGCCGAGGCGGTCGCGACGATCCGCGGCGGGCACATGAAGAAGCTCGTGCTCGCCCGCGAGGTCCGCATCACGGCGCCGGCGGCGCATGACCCGGCGCCGATCTTCGGCGCGCTTCGCGGCGCGTTCGGCTCCTGCTTCGTCTTCTGCGTCGGCACTCCCGAGGCGGCGTTCGTCGGCGCCAGTCCCGAGCTTCTGGTCCGCCGCAGCGGCGCCGTCGCCGCGACCGTGGCGCTGGCCGGGTCGGCCCGGCGGAGCGCCGATCCCGCCGTCGACGACCACCTCGGCGAGCAGCTTCGCCACAGCCGCAAGGACCGCTCAGAGCACGCGATCGTCGCCGAGCGGATCGAGCGCCGTCTGGCCCCCGTCTCGGTGTGGGTGGAGCGAGCCACCGAGCCGGTGGTGATCAGGGTAGCCAACATCCAGCACCTGGCGACTCCCATCCACGCCCAGCTCGCCGAGTCGCGGTCGGTCCTCGAGCTCGCCGAGCTCCTCCATCCGACCCCGGCCGTCGGCCCCGAGCCGCGCGGCCCCGGCGGCGAGGAGATGATCGCCGGGCTCGAGCAGCTCGAGCGCGGCTGGTACGCCGGCCCGGTCGGCTGGATGGACGCCGTCGACGACGGCGAGTTCTGCGTCGCGCTCCGCTCGGCGCTGTTGCGGGACCGCACCGCACACCTCTATGCGGGCGCCGGCATCGTCGCCGGCTCCGATCCCGCCGCCGAGCTCGCCGAGACCGAGATCAAGCTCGGCGCGCTGCTGCCGCTGCTCGCAGGCTGAGTGGCTACGATCGGTGTCGTAGCGGTTCCGGATCGTCCGAACGAGGCGGTGAGGTTCAGCCCAGCGCCGCCGTCACCGCGGCGGCGATGCGCCGGTGGAGATCGACGTTCCCCTCGCGTTCGACCGGAATGTGGGCGAGCACGCGGTCGCGACCGGCGAGCGAGGCGAGTCCCGCCTCGTCGGTGATCCGCTCGTAGGGAAGCCCGAAGGCGGTGGCGGTCGCCGCGAGGTCGAGCGCGGCGGGGGTCGTGAACAGCCGCCGGAAGCGCTCCGGCTCGACCTGCCCGGCCTGCGGCAGGAAGTCGAAGATGCCGCCGCCGCCGTTGTCGACGACGACGACTCGGAGCGGCCCCGGGGTCCGGGCCGCGAGGGCGAGCCCACCGATGTCGTGGGCGAGAGCGAGGTCTCCGATCACCGCCCAGGTCGGCTCGCCGGAGGCGAGCGCGATCCCGGCGCCGGTCGAGACGAGGCCGTCGATCCCGTTGGCGCCGCGGTTGGAGTGGATCGTGACCGCCGCGGGTCCGCCCGCGAGGAACGCCTCGGCGTCGCGGATCGGCATGCTCGAGCCGATCAGGACCCGCTCGCCGTCGCGATAGCTGTCACCGAGGGCGAGCTGGACGCCTGGCTCGTTGAGCCCGGCGGCGGCGTCGAGCGTCGTCGCGATCGACACTCGCGCCGCTTGCTCGGCATTCGTCCAGCGATCCAGCCACGGCGAGCGCTCGGCCGCGGCAGGCGGCAGGAGGGCCAGCAGCCGCTCGACCAGCGTCTCCGGGTCGGCGCGGACGAGCGCGCCGGCGATCCGGGTCGGCTCGTTCCAGCGCCCCGCAGGGTCGATCACGACCTGGTCGCAGCCGCCGGCGCGCAGCCAGAGCCGCAGCGGCTTGCTGGTCGGCAGGTCGCCGAACCGGAGCACGAGATCGGGCACGACGTCCTCGCGCCAGGCCCTGACGATCAGGTCGTAGGCGGTGATCACGGAAGTGCGGTCGTGAGGCCCGAACCGAAGCTGCGAGGTGGGATCGGCGAGGATCGGAAAGCCGGTTCGCGCGGCGAGCGCGACGATCGGCGGGACGAGCCGTCGGTCCGTGGCTCGTCCGGCGACGATCATCCCGCGGGACGCCTCCGCGATCGCGCCGGCGAGCGCGTCGGCGAGCCCGGCACCGGCCTCGCGGCCCACGAGGCCGGTGGTCAGCGGCCGGCCCTCCGACCTGCCCTCGAGCGCCAGCGGATCGGCGGCGCTGACATCCCCTGGGGCCGGCTCGGGGCCGAGCGGATCGCGCCACGACAGGTTGAGGTGCACGGGTCCGCGGCCCGACTGCGCCTCCGCGACCGCGCGCGAGCCGCTCGCGCGCATGTGGAGCAGACCGGAGTCGTCGGCCGCATGGGTGCCGACCTCGCAGAACCAGCGGACGGCGGACCCGAACAGGCCGATCTGGTCGATCGTCTGCCCGGCCCCGATGCCGCGGAGCTCCGGCGGGCGGTCGGATGTCAGGGCGATCAGCGGGGCGCCGGCCTGGTCGGCCTCGACCACCGCCGGGTGCAGGTTGGCGGCCGCGGATCCGCTCGTGCAGGCGACGACGGCGGGCGCGCCCGTCGCCAGGCTCGCTCCGAGCGCGGCGAAGCCGGCGCTGCGCTCGTCGAGCACGACGTCGAGCGCGATCGCCGGCTCGCGGTCGAGGGCGAGCGCGATCGGCGAGGAGCGCGAGCCGGGCGCGAGGAACGCATGGGTGACGCCCGCCCGGCCCAGCTCGTCGACGAGGGCGGAGGCGAGCGCGGTGTTGCGGTTGGTCGCGTCGATCATCTCAATCGCAGCCGCTCGATCGCGGCGGGATCGGGGTCGATGCCGAGACCGGGAGCCCTGCCGACCTCGAGCTCGGGACCGCGGAAGGCGACGTCATCGGCGACATTGTCGGTGAACAGGCCCGAGGTCGCCAGCCCGTGGGCGCGCCCGATGGCGAACCCGCGCGGGCTCATCGCCTGCGCGGCGTGGGTCGCGGCGGCGATGCCGAGGACGCTGTCGAGCGCGCTCGAGAGGAAGGCGGGCACGGCGGCGGCGATCGCGACCGCGGCGTGGGGGCCGCCGACCTTGGCGAGCTTCAAGGTCACAGCGTCGCAGGCGCCGTCGGCGAGGGCCGAGGTCGCCTCGGCGAGGTCTTTGACGCTCTCGTCGGCGACCACCGGGACGTCGGTGGCCGCCCGCACCACGGCCAGCTCGCCGACCGTCAAGCAGGGCTGCTCGACGAGCTCGATCGTGAGCGGACCGAGCTCCTCGAGCCGGCCTGATGCCTCCGCGACGTCCCACGAGCCGTTGGCGTCGATCCGGAGTCGCGCATCGGGGCCGGCGGCTGCCCGTACAGCCCGCATCCGCTCGACGTCGGATCCATCGCCGACCTTGACCTTGAGCGTCCGGAAACCCGCTCGGACCGCCGCGGCCGCGGCCTCGCCCGCCCGCTCGGCGGCATCGGCTCCGAGCGTGGCGTTGCAGACGATCGGCGCCGCGGCCGCCGCCCCGAGGATGCGCCATGCCGGCTCACCGGCGAGCCGCCCGCAGAGGTCGAGCAGGGCGATGTCGATCGCCGAAACCGCCTGGGCGCCGGCGCCGGCTTCCAGGCAACGTTCCAGCGCAGGACGGATGAAGCGGCCCGGGTCGGCGCCGACATCGCGCCCGACGAGCTCGGGACGGCAGGCCCCTTCGAGCTCGCGACGCACCGCCGACGTTCCGGGGCCGCCGCGGAGGCCCATCGGCACCGCATCGCCCCAGCCGGCCGTCCCGTCCGCCGCCGCGATCCGCACGATCAGCATCTCGCGTTGGTCGAGCCGACCGGTCGCCGTGACGTACGGATCCGCGAAGGGGAGTCCGACCGGGATCACATCGAGCTCGGCGATCCGCAACGGTCAGCCTCAGATCACGAGCCCGGCCGAGACGAGGAGCGCATAGGCAGCGAGGAGCGCGCCGGTGCCCGCCAGGGCGGCGTTCAGCGCCGGGCCGTCGGTGCGCTCCCGCACCGCACGCGCCGGCCCGATCGCGAGCGGGGCGCTGAGCAGGCCGAGGAGGCCCCAGGCCGAGCCGTCGCCGAGCCAGAGCGCCGGGGGCAGCAACAGGTAGGAGAGGCCGAGCATCAGCAGGTAGAGCTCGCGGCTGCGCTCGCGGCCGATCCGGACCGCGAGCGTGCGCTTGCCGGCACGGCGGTCGGTGTCGATGTCGCGGACGTTGTTGACGACGAGGATCGCGGCCGAGAGCAGGCCGATCGGGATCGAGAGCAGGACCGGCAGCGCCCGCAGGTCTTCGAGCTGCACGTAGTAGGAGCCGTTGACCGCGACGAGCCCGAAGAAGAGGAAGACGAAGACCTCCCCGAGCCCCTCGTATCCGTACGGGCGGGGACCGCCGGTGTAGAGCACGCCGGCCGCGATCGAGAGGATCCCGATCGCGAGGATCTCGGGGCCGACCGCAATCGCCAGGTAGAGGCCGGCAAGCGCGGCGACGCCGAACGCGGCCCATGTGGCGCGCAGGACCCACCGTGGCGCGACGAGGCCCGCGGCCGTGATCCGGACCGGCCCGAGCCGGTCGACCGTGTCGGCGCCGCGCTTGGCGTCGGAGTAGTCGTTGGCGAGGTTGGTTCCGATCTGGATGAACACCGCGCCGACGATCGCCGCGGCGAAGCGTGGCCATGAGAACGTGGCGCCCGGGTCGGCGAACGTCGCCCACGCCGCGGCGCTGCCGACCAGCACCGGAGCGAGCGCCGCCGGCAGCGTCCGCGGCCTCGCGGCCATCGCCCAGGTTCGCAGCCCCCCCAAGGCGCTAGATGGCTCTGGGATCGGTCATCTAGGGACGGCGCGGGAACTTCGAGAAGTCCGGCCGGCGCTGCTCCTGGTAGGCGTTACGGCCCTCCTGCCCTTCCTCGCTCATGTAATAGAGGAGCGTCGCGTCGTGGGAGAGCTGCTGAAGGCCCGTGATGCCGTCCTCGGCGGCGTTGAAGCTCGACTTCAGCAGCCGCAACGAGAGCGGTGAGAGGAAGCTCATCTCGCGACACCAGGCGATTGTCTCGCGCTCGAGGTCGGCGGTCGGGACGACGGCGTTGACGAGCCCCATCGCGAGGGCCTCGTCGGCGTCGTAGAGCCGGCACAGGAACCAGATCTCCTTCGCCTTGCGGACGCCCACCGCGCGCGCGAGCAGCCCGGCCCCGAAGCCGCCGTCGAAGCTCCCGACCCGCGGCCCGGTCTGGCCGAAGCGCGCGTTGTCCGCGGCGATGCTGAGGTCGCACACGAGGTGCAGGATGTGACCCCCGCCGACCGCGTAGCCGGCGACCATCGCGACCACCGGCTTCGGCAGGCGGCGGATCTGCACGTGGAGGTCGCCGAC
>DASSEM010000029.1:0-3966 GCA_035695265.1 Solirubrobacterales bacterium | reverse complement strand
CGGAGCTGATCGGGCGGGTCGCCGAGGGTCGGACGGCCCCCCTGAAGTCGTTCCTGCTCGACCAGAAGGGGATCGCCGGGATCGGCAACATCTATGCCGACGAGGCGCTGCACCGGGCCGAGCTTCACCCGCTCTCGCCGGCAGGCTCGATGCGGCCCGAGCACTGGGAGGCGCTGCGCGAGGGGATCGTCGAGGCGCTCGAGGAGGGGCTGCGGAACGGCGGCGCCTCGATCGACGACTACCTCGACTCGCGCGGGGAGGAGGGCTCGATGCAGGATGAGTTCCTCGTCCACACCCGGGCCGGGGAGGAGTGCCCGCGCTGTGGGGAGCGGATCAACCGGATCGTCGTCAGCGGCCGCTCGACCTACTTCTGTCCCGGCTGTCAGGTGCGGCTCCGGCGCCGCCGGCGGCCGCGACGCAAGCGGCGATGAGCGACGTAGAGCAATCGCCGCCGGAGGGCTTCGCGATCGGCCACTGGACCGCGCCGAGCGCCCCGACGGGCTGCACGGTCGTGCTGCCGCCGGCCGGCACCCGGGCGGCGGTCGACGTTCGCGGCGGCGGCCCGGGGACGCGGGAGACGGACGTGATCGACCCACTCGCAAACCCCGAGGAGGCGACGGCGGTGCTCCTGACCGGTGGCAGCGCCCACGGCCTCGCCGCCGCCGACGGGGTCGTCCGCTGGTGCGAGGAGCAGGGACGGGGATACGTGACGCCCGCCGGCCTGGTGCCGCTCGTCCCGGCGGCGGTGATCTACGACCTCAACGCCGACCCGGGAGCGCCATCGGTGCGCCCGGGCCCGGACGCGGGCTACGCTGCCTGCGAGGCGGCGAGCCCCGGGGTGCCCGAGCGCGGCAGGGTCGGCGCCGGTCGCGGTGCCGCCGTCGCCAAGGTCCGCGGACGTGAGGCGGGAGCGCCGGGCGGCGTCGGCTACGCGGCGATGCGGACCGGAGCGGGGGAGGCGGTGGCGGCGCTCGCGGTCGTGAACGCGACGGGCGACATCGTCGACGAGCGGGGCGAGCTGATCGCCGGCCCCCGCGACGAGGACGGCAAGATGGGACGGAGCGCCGACCTGCTCGCGGCCGGCGTGGCGCCGCCGTACGAGCCACCCGAGCGAGCCAGCACGACGCTCGCCTGCGTGCTCACCGACGCCGGCCTCGACAAGGTCGGCTGCGCGAAGGTCGCGCGGATGGCGAGCGCCGGGGTCGCCCGCGCCGTCGACCCGGTCTTCACGCCGTTCGACGGCGACGTCGTCTTCTGCCTGGCCGCCGGCGACCCCCGCCCGGATCCGTGGCAGATCGTGCGGCTCGGCACGGTCGCGGCGACGCTCGTAGCGGCCGCGGTTCGGGACGGCGTCAGGCGCGCCGCCACGAGCTGAGCCGACCGCTGGGCTCGTCATCCTTCAACGTGGTTCTCCATGCCCGGAAGCTTCAAGACAGAGGGAGTCGTGCTGCGCAGCATCCGCTTCGGCGAGGCCGACCGGATCCTCCATCTCTACACCGCCGAGCGGGGTCGGGTGAACGCGATCGCGAAGGGGTCGCGACGGCCGAAGTCCCGATTCGGCGGCCGGCTCGAGCCGTTCTTCCGGCTCGACCTGATGCTGCACGAGGGGCGCAGCGAGCTCTGCACGGTGACCGGCGCCGCGACGGTCGCCGGCTACCCGGGCCTGCGTGCCGACGGCGCCGCGATCGGCGCTGCCGCCCGCGGCTGCGACGCGGTCCTGCGCCTGCTCGACTCGGCGGAGCCGAACCGGCCCGCATACAACCTGCTCTGCCGCTACCTGGCGTTGCTCGACGAGCGTGCCGATGGGGGCGCGGACTGGCACGCGATCGGCCTCGCGTTCCGGCTCAAGCTGCTGCTCGCCTCCGGCTTCGCCCCCGAGCTCGGCTCCTGCGCCCGCTGCGGCGAGGGCGAGGGGATCGTCTCGTTCTCGGGGGCCGCGGGCGGCGTCGTCTGCTCCTCCTGCGAGGCCGGCGGCTTTCCGGTCTCCGCGGAGGCGCACCGCTTCATGGTCGCCGCGATCGGGAGCCCGATCGCGGAGTTGCCGGCGACCTCGGAGGCCGCTCGCCGTCAGGTCGACCGGGCGATCGGCGACACCCTCTCCCACCATGCCCACGTCAACCTCAGAGCGGTCGCCTGAGCGCGCGGTGAACGTGCCGGCCCCCGACCTCGAGGCCCGGACCCGCGCCCAGGAGGACGAGTTCCTCCGGGATCTCGCCACCCGCTCCTACCCGGCCCGGCGCAGCGACCCCGAGCCCGACAGCCCGGTCCGGACGCCGTTTCAGCGCGACCGCGACCGGATCGCCCACTCGAAGGCGTTCCGCCGGCTCAAGCACAAGACGCAGGTCTTCATCGCCCCCGAGGGCGACCATTACCGGACCCGGCTCACCCACACGCTCGAGACCTGCTTCATCGCCCGCACCGTCGCGCGGGCACTGGCGCTCAACGAGGACCTGACCGAGGCGATCGGGCTCGGCCATGACCTCGGCCATCCGCCGTTCGGGCACATCGGCGAGGAGGTCCTCGACGATGCGATCAAGCAGCGGGGCGGAGCCGGGTTCCGCCACAACGAGCACTCGCTGCGGCTCGTCGAGCGCCTCGAGCGCGACGGCCGCGGCCTCAACCTGACCGAGCAGGTCCGCGACGGCATCCTCAGCCACACGGGCTCGCTGAAGCCGGCGACGCTCGAGGGCCGGATCGTGCGGCTCGTCGACCGGGTCGCCTACATCAACCACGACATCGACGACGCGGTCCGCGCCGGCGTGATCGCCGAGGGCGACCTGCCCCGCGAGCAGATCGACCGTCTCGGCCCGACCGGTGCGGCCCGGATCGATGCTCTAGTTCGCGACATCGTCGAGCGCTCGAGCGAGGCCGGCGAAATCGTCCAGAGCGACGAGATGGGCGGAGCGATGCTCCGCCTTCGCAAGTTCATGTTCGACAGCGTCTACCTCGGGCCCGCGGCGCGCTCCGAGCACGACCGCGTCCAGCGCACGCTGACGACGCTGATCGACCACTACCTCGAGGATCCCGACCGGATGCCGCCGGACCGGACCGGCGGCGACCCGCTCCAGCGCGTCGCCGACTACGTCGCGGGCATGACCGACCGCTTCTGCATCGCCACCTTCCGTCGCATCGCCCTGCCCGAGGAGTCGCGCCTTTAGGGGCGAACCCGGCCGCCCGCGAGGGCGCACGTTTGGCTCGCACGGCATTCTTGGGGCATGAGTCGCTTCACCCCGGAGACGATCGAGCGCGTTCGCGAGGCCGCCGACATCGTCGAGGTCGTCTCCGCCTACACCGACCTGCGGCGGCAGGGCGAGCGGTTCACCGGCCTCTGCCCGTTCCACGAGGAGCGGACGCCGTCGTTCTCGGTCAAGCCGCGCGACGGCTTCTACTACTGCTTCGGCTGCGAGGCCGGCGGCGACGCGATCCGCTTCGTTCAGGAGAAGGAGGGGCTGGCGTTCCCGGACGCCGTCGAGTCGCTGGCCGAGCGCTACGGGGTCGAGATCGAGCGCGAGACCGAGGACCCGAAGGCCGAGGAGGCGCGCCGCCGTCGCGGGCGCCTCAGCGATGCGCTCCAGCGTGCCGCCGCGTTCTACGAGAACTACCTCTGGGAGGCGGAGAAGGCGGCGAAGGCACGGCGCTACCTGCTCGACGAGCGCGGGCTCGGCGAGGAGGTGCTGCGCGGCTTCGGTGTCGGCTTCGCGCCGAGCGCCTGGGACACGATCCTGAAGCGCGGGCAGATCGCCGGGTTCTCGATCGACGAGCTGCTCGCGGCCGGGCTGATCCAGCGCTCGCAGAAGACCCCGGGCGGCCATTACGACCGCTTCCGCGGCCGGATCACATTCCCCGTCCGCGACCACCGCGGCCGCGTCGTCGGCTTCGGGGCGCGGGCGCTCAGCGCCGACTCCAAGCCCAAGTACCTGAACTCGCCCGAGGGCGAGCTCTACCGCAAGAGCCGCACCCTCTACG
>DASSEM010000028.1:0-28893 GCA_035695265.1 Solirubrobacterales bacterium | reverse complement strand
GGCGCAAGGCGAAGGCGATGCTCCAGCACGACCAGGCGAAGGACCTGCGGCGCCGCTTCCTGCTCACCTGCATCCAGCGCAACCGCTCGACCCAGCTCAAGCAGAAGGCGCTCGCCGAGCTCGCGGCAACACGCGAGGCGGATCCATTCGACGAGGCGATCGACATGGTCGGCACCTGGCCGCGTGACCAGCGCCGGGCCGGGGTGAGGATCCTCCTGCAGGCGCTCGCCGAGAACCGGATCGGGCGCCGTGACCAGGCGCAGGCGTGGGTCTGGCGGCTCGCCGAGTTCACCCGCGACTCACACGAGGAGTACGCGGTCGCGCGCTGGCCCGAGACCAAGCGCCTGCTCGGCCTCTTCGTCAACTCCTCCGGGCGCGCCCACGGCAAGAACGCACGCCGGCTCGTCCAGGCCGCCCGCGGTCAGGACCGCCGGCTCGCGGTCGCGCTGCTCGCCGCCGCCGTCGCCCACACGCCGGAGGCCGAGGAGGTCCTGCGCGGAGCCCGGATGCGGATGGCCCGCAAGCCCTCGGCGGTCGCGCGCGAGCTCCTCCGCAACCTGCCGAAGGGCGGCGGGAAGAAGCGACGACGGCGCAGCAAGCGCGCGCGCGCCGAGGACGGTCGAGAGGCGGCCGAGAACGGCACCGACGTCGAGGCGACCGAGGGCGAGGAGCTAGCCCCCGAGGCCGGCGAGATGCCCGGCACGGCCGAGGAACCCGGTCGCCCCGACGATCCTGTGGCTGACGGCGACGACGACGGGGCCGGCGAGGAGGACCTCGAGCCGGCCTCACCGCCGGTCTCCGCCTCCGATCACGACGAG
Organism: Solirubrobacterales bacterium; assembly: GCA_035695265.1. GTDB lineage: Bacteria > Actinomycetota > Thermoleophilia > Solirubrobacterales > 70-9 > RHKX01. Next base: position 28,075 of record DASSEM010000028.1, on the reverse strand, counting down.
CCTGAGGACGAGGCGAAGCCGCGATCGGGCTCGCGCCGGCGACGGCGCCGCGCCGCCTAGCGCGCTCTCAGGTCAGACCCGCTCCGGGCCGCGGGACGGCTGCCCGTGCCGCCGCGACCGCGACGCGATCACTTCAGTCTCAGCTTCACCTTCTTCTGGCGGGCGTTCCGCTCGCCGCCGACCGGCGAATAGGTGACCTTCGCCTTGACCTGCGCCTTGCCCGTCCGCTTCAGCTTCTTCCTCGTCTTGCCCCTGGCCTTGATCGGGAGCGTCACCCTGCCGGCGCCATCGACCTGCTTCTTCTTGCCCTTGACCTTCCGTGTCTTCGCGAGCTTCAGAACGCCGGAGCCGGGAACCCTCACGGTCAGCCTCGCGGTCCCCTTCCGCTTGTTCTTCTTCACCTTCCCGAGGCTGAACTCGTTCGACTGGAGCTCGAATGCGCCGATGTCGGTGCCGTCGCCTCCGGGCGCGTTGGCGACGGAGGAGAGATCGACCGGCCGCTTGAGGCCGCGCTGATCCTCGGTCAACCCGTCGCCAACGCCCTGATCGATCGCGGGGCTGCCGAGCGGGAGCGCCATCGTCGCGGTCGGCCCGTCGTTGACCTCGAGCGGGCCGAGGTCCGGATTCGTGCTCGGCTGGTCCTCGGTTCCCGTGAGCCCGCAGGAGTCGTCGTCGGCCAGGTTGTAGCCATCGGAATCGAAGTCGGCGGCGCCGGCCAACTGGCAGTTGCTCTCGCCGCCCAGCGGGTCGCTGACGATCGTGCTGCGAACTGTGAATATCGCGGCACCCGCGAAGTTCGACTGGTTGTAGAGGTTCGCCCCTGATCCGGTGTTGGCGGCGACCGTGCTGTTCGCGACCGTGATCACGCTGCTGTCCCCCATTGCCAGCGCGGAGTTGATGATGCCGCCACCGCGACCGACGCCGCCCGTGTTCCCGCTCACCGTGCTGTTGACGACCATCACCGTGCCGTCGCGATTCAGGATCCCGCCGCCGGCCTCGCCGCCGGTAATGCCGGCCGTCGCGGTGTTGCCGCTCACGGTGCTGCTCTCTACGATCAGGTTGCCATCGTCGGCGTTGCGGATTCCACCTCCCGTGTAGCCGGAGTTCTCGCGCACCTCGCTCCGCGACACCCTGAGCGTGCCGCTGTTCAGGATCCCGCCGCCCGAATCGGTTCCAGCGGTCAGCCCGCCGGTGATCGTGAGGTCGGAGAGCCCGATGTTGGCGCCGGCGGCGACCGTGAAGATCCGGAACTGACCCGTGGAGCGGCTGACGGCAAGGCTCGATGCTCCCGGGCCTCGAATCTCGAATGCTCCGGTGAGCGTGGGGAGGGCGGTCTGCAGTCCGACCTCTCCCGTGACACCGGTGGCATCCACCACGTCGACGGGGCCCCCGACTGCGGCGTTGGCGTCGATGATCGCCTGGCGCAGCGAACCCGGGCCGGCGTCGTTGGTGTTCTCGACGGCGAACGTGTCGGCGCTTGCCCCCGCAGGCGCCAGCGCCGAGCCCAACATGGCGGCCAGGGCCAGGACGACCAGCGTGACGAACCGGCGACCGGGGCCGGCGGCCGTCAGGCGGGGCCGCCGCAGACGAGGCATGCGTCGGGTCTCCAACTCACTGTCTCCCAAGGCGGCAACCCACTTTCCCAGGTGAAGGGACCGTTCGTCGAAGGTAGCGGCGAAGGCGAGTCGTGTCGACCGAAACAATGTTCTGCCGCGGCATCCCGCGGCGTCCCGACGGGTCCGAAGCGGCTTCGGGTCGGCTCAGAGCCGCAGTCGGACCTCGCCGGAGCCGAGCGCGGTCAGCTCACCGCCGGGCCCGCGGACGAGCAGGTTGCCGCGCTCGTCAACGCCCTCGCCGGTCCCGGTCCGGTCGCCGGCGTCGGGTCCCCCCTCCCAGCTGAGCTCGCGGTTGCGGAGCGCGTCGCGAGCGGCGAAGGCGTCGAGGACGTGAGCGTGCTCGGCCGCCACCCACCTCGCGAGCGCCGCATTCAGGGCGTCGCACATCTCGTCCGCTTCGACGCCATGGCCGAGAGACGTGGCCGGCCAGCGGAGGTCGGTGGGGAATTGGTCGTCGCCGATCGCGAGGTTGATCCCGACCCCGATCACCGCCCACTCGGGCGGGCGCGCCTCGATCAGGACGCCGCCCAGCTTCCGCTCCTCGAGCCAGATGTCATTCGGCCACTTGACCTCGCAGCGGACCGGGGCGACCGCCTCGCAGGCCTCGCAGACCGCGACCGGCACCGCCAGCGGGAGGAGCAGGTGCCGGAGCTCGAGCGGGCGCAGGATCGCCGAATAGAGGAGGGCGGCGCCGGGCGGCGCCGTCCAGACGCGGTCGCCGCGGCCCCGCCCGGCGGTCTGCTCGGCGGCGGTGACGACGGTGCCCGACTGCGCGCCCTCGGCCGCGAGCTCCCTGGCGCGCAGGTTGGTGGAGTCGGTGACCTCGTGACGATGGTGGGGAGTGCCGAAGCTCACGCGGGGTGGTCTAAGGAGCCGGCTCCAGCTCGACGACGTCGCCGACCCGCAGGTCGAGGACCTCGCTGGCGTCGCCGCGGTTGACCGCGATCGCCATCCGGCCGGAGGAGTCCTCGTAGAAGAGGAAGCGGCCGTCGGCGACCTCCTCGAAGGCGGCCGCGCGAGTTGCGGTGCGGCGGAGCTTGCGGGAGCCGACCGAGACCCGGGTGGCGCCGGCGAGCGGGTGGCCGTCGAGGTCGGCCTGGCAGAGGTCGAGCGAGACGTTGCCGAAGCCGTCGATCCGCTCGGCGTGGGCGAAGGCCCGGTGCTGCTCGAGCCGGGGACGCGAGACCGGGTGGCGCTCGAGGCCGGCCGGGTCGATCGGCGTCCCGGCATCGGCGAGGTCCCGACCGATCGCGAGGTGGGCGGCCACGGGGGCGAACAGGTCGCGGCCGTGGAAGGTGGCCGAGGGATTGTCGAGCCGGAACGGCGAGCGGCTGATGTCGACGGCCTCGGCGACGCCTCCGAGGTGGTCGATCGCGGGCGGCAGCAGGCCGTTGTCGGGGCCGACGAGCAGATGGCCCTCCTCGTTGGTCCGGACCGCGACGGCGCGGCGCGGCCCGCCGACGCCGGGATCGACGATCGCGAGGTGGACGCCGGGAGGCGCATAGGGGAGCGAGTCGGCGAGTACGGCGGCGGCCTCGCGAACGTCGTGGCGGCCGATGCCATGACTGATGTCGATCACCCGGACGTCGGGAGCGATCCGCGCGATCACGACGCGGCAGACACCGGCGAAGTTGTCGGAGACCCCGTAGTCGGTGAGGAACGTGATCGGCAGCCCCATCGCCGGTCACTGTAGATGGTCGATTCGCCCGAGAAATGAGGTTCCGTCACACGTCGTCCCGCCCGCCTCATCCCGGACGTGGGGCATTTTGACCACCGTATGTTGCGCTCAGATGCCCCAGGTGGTGCGGGGTCAGGGGGAGGCGGTGGCGTCGGCCAGCAGGGCCTCGACGAGGCCGTCGGGGTCGTGGCGCTCGGCCTCGATCGCCACCTCGAGGCCGAGCTCGCGTGCGGTCGCGCTGGTCACGGGGCCGATCGAGACGACGCGGGCGGCCGCCGGCAGCCCGTGGCCGACCGCGGCGACGAAGTTGCGCACGGTCGAGGACGACGTGAAGGTGAGGTAGTCGGCGTCGGCGATCGCCGCGATCGCGTCGTCGGAGGCGGGCTCGCGGACGGTCTCGTACAGCGGCACGACGTCGACGAGGGCGCCGCGCTCGGCGAGCGCGTCGGGAAGCACGTCGCGTGCCTCGGCGGCGCGCGCGACCAGCACCGGCCGGCCCTCGACCTCGACCTCGCGCAGCGCCTCGACCAGCGACTCCGCGACCGACAGCGGCGGGACGATGTCGGCGATCAGGCCGTGCTCGCGGAGCGCCCGCGCGGTCCCGGGACCGATCGCGGCGATCGTGGCGTTGGCGAGCGCGCGGCCGTCGAGGCCGCGCTCGGCCATCGCCGCGAGCAGCAGCTCGGCCCCGTTCGGGCTGGTCAGGCAGACCAGCGCATAGGAGTGCAGGTCCTCGACCATCGTCGCGACCTCCGGCGCACCGATCCGCGGCTCGATCCGGATCGCCGGCAGCTCGGCGACGTCGGCGCCGAGGTCGCGGAGCCGGGCGGCGAGGCCGCTCGCCTGCTCGCGGGCCCGCGTGACCACGACCTTGCGGCCGTGCAGCGGCCGGTCCTCGAGCCAGGCGATCGCCTCGCGCCGCGCCGCGACCGGCCCGAAGAGGAGGATCGCCGGCGCTCGGAGGCCGGCCTCGGCAACCGCCGCGGCGAGCGTCCCGGCGGTGGCGAGCACGGTGCGCTGAGCGGGCCAGGTGCCGCGCTCGATCACCGCGGCGGGCTCGCCGGGATCGCGCCCGGCGGCGATCAGGCGCTCGGCGATCTCCGGCAGGTTCCTGACGCCCATGTAGAGGACGAGCGTCCCCGGGAAGGCGGCGAGCGCCAGCCAGTCGAGCGCCGAGCCCTCCTTGGCCGGGTCCTCGTGCCCGGTGACGAAGGCGACCGCCGAGGCGTCGTCGCGATGGGTCACCGGGATGCCGGCGTAGGCGGGGGCGGCGATGCCGGCGGTCACCCCGGGCACGACCTCGAAGGGCACGCCGGCCGCGCGCAGCGTCTCGGCCTCCTCCCCGCCGCGGCCGAACAGGAAGGGGTCCCCGCCCTTGAGCCGGACCACCGAGCGTCCCGAGCGGGCGAGCTCGACCAGCCGCCGCTCGATCTCCTCCTGCTCGATCGCAACCGCGCCCGGGGCCTTGCCGGCGTAGATCAGCTCGGCGTCCGCACGGGCCGCGGCAAGGGCGCCGGGCGGGATCAGGCGGTCGTGGACGATCGCGTCGGCGCCGGCGATCAGCTCCAGCGCCCGCCGGGTCATCAGTCCCGGGTCGCCGGGGCCGGCGCCGACCAGGTAGACGACGCCCGGCCGTGGGCCTGCGCCTGCCGCCCGGCGCTCAGCCGTCATCGCTCCCCCATCCGGCGGCCCGCTCGAGCAGCTCGGCGGCGCCGGCGGCGCGCAGGCGATCGACCAGCGCCCCGGCCAGCGCCACGGGCTGGTCGTCGTCGCCGCGGACCTCGTCGTAGCAGTGCTCGCTGCCGTCGGGAAGGCCGGCGTAGCCGCGGATGACGAGGGTGCCGTCGTCGTGGCGGGCGCAGACCCCGACCGGGGTGTCGCAGCTCGCCCCGAGGGCCGCCACGGCGGCCCGCTCGGCGGTCAGCTCGATCAGGGCCTCGCGATCGGTCAGCTCCGCGGCCGCCGCGGTCACCACCCCGTCGCCGACACGGCCCTCGAGCGCGAGTGCCCCCTGGCCCGGCGCCGGGGTCAGCGCCCGCAGGCCGAAGCGGAATCCGGCCTCACCGTCGCGACCGAGCCGGTGCAGTCCGGCGCCGGCCAGCACCAGCCCGTCGACCACGCCGGCGGCGAGCTTGCCGAGCCTGGTGTCGACGTTGCCCCGGATCTCGGCGACGTCGAGATCGCCGCGCAGGGCCAGCAGCTGCGAGCGACGGCGCACGCTCGCAGTCCCGACGCGAGCGCCGGCGGGAATCTCATCCGGCCCCGAGCCGGGCCCGACCCAGACGTCGGCAGGGTCCTCACGGGCGGGGACGCCGAGCAGGGCGAGGCCCTCCGGCAGCTCGCCGGGGAGGTCCTTGGCGCTGTGGACGGCGAGGTCGATCTCGCCATCGAGCAGGGCGCTCTCGATCGCCCCCACGAAGCGGGACTTGTCCGCGACCGCGGGCGCAGCCGGACCGCCCTGGTCGCCGGCGGTGCGGATGACGACGATCTCGCCATCGCCGAGCGCCGCGGCCACGCTTTCGGCCTGCGCCAGCGCCAGGGTGCTGCCGCGGGTGCCGATCCGCAGCCCGCTCAGGGCTCCCGGTCCCCGGATCGGTCGGCGCGGCGCCGCAGCGGCCGGACCTCGGCGCCGGCCCCCTCCGGCTCGGTCCCGGCGTCGAGCCCGAAGAGCTCGCGCAGGGCCGCCACCTGCTGGTAGGCGTCGGCCTCCTCAGCGGCGCGCTTGAGCCGCAGCGTCGGCTCGTGCAGAAGGCGGCTCGCGATCGCGCGCGCCATCGCCTCGACCCGGGCCCGATCGGCGTCCCCGAGCTCCTCGAAGCGGCCGAGGTTCTCGGCCAGCACGCGAGCGACGATGTCGTCGGCGCGGACGCGGAGCGAGGCGACGGTGGGCAGGACCTCGAGCGAGCCGAGCCAGCGCTCAAAGCGCGCGAGCTCGGCGCCGACGATCAGCTCGGCGCCCCGCGCCTCGACGTCGCGTCCGGTGGCGTTGCGCTCGGCGATCGTCTGCACGTCATCGACGTCGCGGACGACGACGCCGGCGACCTCGCGGCAGGAGGGATCGATGTCGCGGGGCACGGCCAGGTCGATGAGCAGGAGCGGGCGCTGGCCGCGGGCCCCGGCGACGAGCTCGAGCTCCTCGCGCTCGACCAGGTGGTGTGGCGAGTTGGTCGAGGAGATGACGATGTCGGCGACCTCGAGCTGGGCGGGCAGGTCCTCGAGCCGGACGGCGCTGCCGCCGAAGCGCTCGGCGAGCCCGATCGCACGGTCGTAGCGACGGTTGGCGACGAACACGGTCTCGACGCCGCGCGCGGTCAGCGCCCGGGCGGTCAGCTCGGCCGTCTCGCCGGCCCCGATCAGGAGCACGTGGCGACCGGTGAGGTCGCCGAGCGTGCGGGTCGCGAGCTCGACCGCGGCCGAGGGGACGCTGATGCCGCCCTCGCCGATCCGGGTCTCGTCGCGGACCCGCTTGCCGGCGGCGAGCGCGCCGCGGAAGAGCCGGTTGAGGATCGCGCCGGTGACCCCCTCGACGAGGGCGAGCTCGTAGGCCCGCTTGACCTGGCCCTGGATCTCGGCCTCGCCGACGATCATCGAGTCGAGCCCGGCGGCGACCCGGAACAGATGCCGTCCGGCCTCGATCCCGCGATACGAGTAGAGGCTCTCGATCAGCTCCGTCGGGCGGATCCCGGCCTGGCGCGAGAGAGCACCGAGCGCGAGGTTCTCCGCCTCGACCTGCTCGGTGACGACGAGGTAGAGCTCGGTCCGGTTGCAGGTCGAGAGCGCCGCGGCCTCGCTGACCTGCTCGTGGGTCCGGAGCTCGCTGAGGACGCCGGCGGCGCGCCCCTCGGTCAGCGCCAGCCGCTCGCGGAGCTCGATCGGCGCCGTCTTGTGCGAGATGCCGAGCGCCAGCAGGTCGCTCATCGTGAAACCTCCCGCTGCTCGACCCCGGCTGCGGCGGCTCCTTGCTCCTTGCTCCTTGCACCTTGCTCCTCTTCCGCCAGCTCCGCCAGCTCCTCGATCTCGCGCGAGATCCGGCCGAGCTTCGCCGCCATGATCCCGATGTAGACGACGAGCAGGAGGACGAAGACGACGTACGCCGCGGCGACGTACTTGCCGGCCTCGTCGAGCGGCAGCGCCGGCATCAGCGTCCCGCTCCCGCGCCGCGCGGCGCGATCCGGCCGGCGACGCCGGCGCCGCGCGGGCTTCGGTCATCGAGCAGCGACCGCCGCAGCCGCGAGAGCTGGGCCGAGGTCCGCTTCGCGGTCAGCTCGAAGCCGACCAGCGTCACCCAGAGCAGCGCGATGCCGGCGAAGCAGACGAGGAAGGCGATCCACATGTCGGTTGGAAGGCCGCCGTCGACGGTGCCGAACGTGCGCGGGTGGACGAGCGACTCCGCCGCCCGCACCGCCATGAAGTTGAGCGGCACGAATGCGCCGGCGGTGATCGCGAACACCGACGCGTACCGGGCCTGCCGATCGCGGTCCTCGATCGCGTAGCGCAACGGGTAGTAGGTGCAGTAGAGGAGGAAGACGATCAGGAAGCTGACCAGGGTCGGCTCGTCCCAGACCCACCAGCGGCCCCACGACGCCTTCGCCCAGATCATCCCGGTGACGAGCACCGCCACCCCGAAGATCACCGAGGCGTGGATCGACACGTAGGAGCGCGCGTCGTGGACGGGATCGCCGCTGCGCAGGTGGCGGATCGCGTGGATGCCGCCGACGATGAAGCCGCCGAGGGCGACGATCGCGAGCGGCACGTGGAGGTAGAAGATCTTCTGGACGAAGCCCTGGTCGGCCTCGTTCGGGGCCCAGAAGAAGACGAGCGCGAAGCCGGCGCCGATCAGCAGGGCCGTGAGCAGGGCGAGTGTCCTCAGGGTGGACGGTTTCATCGGTTCAGGGCCGCGGCACGGACGCCAAACGTCAATCGGTCAATCCTCGAGAAGGAAGTCGAAGGCGGCCCAGCCGATCAGCAGGAAGATCAGATCGTACAAGCCGAGCAGCCCCAGCCAGGTTCCGTACATCTCATACGAGGGCCCTCCGGCGGCGAGCAGGTGGCGGCCGGCCGCGGCGGCGGCGATCAGCGCCGGAAGCAGCAGCGGCAGGAGGATCAGCGGGCCGATCAGGTCACGGGCCCGCGAATGGGCCGCCATCGGCGCGATCAGGGCGCCGGTGGCGGCGAGCGCGAGGTCGAGCAGGAGCAGCACCGGGAGCAGGGGGACGAGCCCGGCGCCGTCGGCGAGGAAGAAGAGCCAGAAGACCGGCAGCGCGAAGAGCTCGAGGATCACGAGGTAGGCGAGCAGCGCCGCGGCCTTCGCGAAGAACAGCGCCGAGCCGTCGGCCGGCGCCAGCCGCAGCGCCTCGAGCCCGCCCTGCTCACGCTCGGCGACGAAGATCCGGTTGATCGCGAGGAGGGCCGCGAACAGGATCGTGACGACGAGGACGCCGGCCGCGAGGCTGCCATCGAGCCGGGTTCGGTCGAGCCCGAAGCGGAAGATCACGAAGACGGTGGTCGCGAACAGGAGCATCGCCGGGATCGACTGCAGCGTCCGCAGCTCGACCCGCAGGTCCTTGGCCAGGAACGCACCGATGACCGCGGCTGTCGAGGGGCCCGGCCGGCTCATCGCACCGCCACCCGCTCCGAGTAGATCGCCCGCGCCCGCCTTGGGTCGACGTCGGCGGCGGCGCGCTCGAACGCCACCGAGCCGTCGCGCTCGAGGCCGAGCACGCGGTCCGCATCGGCCAGGGCCGCCTCGACGTCGTGGCTGACGACGATCCGCGTTCGCCCCGGCGCCGGCCCGAGGAGCGGCGCGACGGCCGCGGCCGCCGCCGGGTCGAGGTTGGCGAGCGGCTCGTCGAGGACGAGCAGGTCGGGCTCGTGCAGAAGCGCCCGGCAGACGGCGAGGCGCCGCACCATCCCGGCCGACATCTCGTCGACCCGCGTGCCGGCCCGGGCGGACAGCCCGACCCGCTCGAGCAGCTCGGCGGCACGTTCGGCCCCCCCGCCGGGCAGCCCGAAGAGACGCCCGTGGAAGGCGAGGTTCTCGCGCGCGTCGAGGTCGCGGTAGAGGAGCGGCTGGTGGCCGAGGAAGCCGATCCGCCCGCGCAGCTTCCATGCCTCGCGCGGCAAGGCCGCTCCGAGGACCTCGATCGTCCCCTCGGTCGGGCGGAGCAGGGTCGCGACGACGCGCAGAAGCGTCGACTTGCCGGCGCCGTTGGGCCCGAGCACCGCCAGCGTCCCGCTCGCCGCGAGCTCGAGCGACAGGTCGCGCAGGACCCAGCGCTCGCCGTAGGCGATGCTGAGGCCGGCGGCCCGCAGCGCGGGCGCATCGGCCGGCGCGGAGACCGGGTCGGGCACGGCGGGAAGGCTAGATGGGAAGCCGCGGACCCTGCCCGGGCGCCCGGCGCGGCGGGCGCGATCGGCCGCCGCTCAGAACGGCAGCTTCGAGCGTCCCTCGCGTCCCTTGGAGGCGCTCTTGTTCGTCGCCTTTCGCGACGAGGAGAACGGCTTCTGCAGCAGCCGGCCGAGCGGCCCCGGGGCCTTCCCGCCGCCCCGCTGGCCGACCCCGAGCGTCTTGTCGACGCCCCGCTGGGGGCCCTGCGAGAGCTTCGGGAGCACGAACGCGAGGATCGCGAGGATGATGCAGACGGCGATGATTGCTCCGATGACCATGGGGGTGACCTACCCCGTTCCGAGAAGCGCGAAACCGGTCACTCCCGCCCGAGCGGATGGGAACTGCGCCGGCACCGCGCTTGTAGGTTCCGGCGATGGACTTCACGTACTGCCCGCGTTGCCGGACCGAGCTCGAGCTGCGCCCCTCGGAGGGTCCTGACCCGGATCGGCCGGCCTGCCCGGCCTGCGGCTTCGTGCACTACGACAACCCGGCGCCGACCGTGCAGGCGTGGATCGAGCGCGACGACGGCGCCTACCTCGCGCTCCGCCGCGACCAGGACCCGTTCCGCGGCGAGTGGAACATGCCCGGCGGCTTCGTCGAGCCCGGCGAGGGCGGCCCCGAGGCGATCGCCCGCGAGGTCCGTGAGGAGACCGGCCTCGAGATCGAGGTCGGAGCGGTGATCGGCATCTACTCATCGAGTTACGGCGACGGCGCCGACGCGCAGCCGATCTTCGACGTCGCCTACCGCTGCTCGATCGCTGGCGGCGAGCTCGAGGTCTCCGACGAGTCGCAGGAGGCCGGTTGGTTCCCGCTTGCCGACTTCCCGCGGCCGGCGTTCGAGGGCGAGCGCCGGGCGCTGGCGGTGTTGCGGGCCGAGAGCGGACCTCGCCGCGGCCCTCGACCGTAGTCCGATCGATGCGCGAAGCCAACGACCGCCACGGTCGCCTCCGCACGCCCTCGCTGCTCGCGGCGGCGGCCGCGATCCTCGCCGCAGGGCTGGCCGTTGCGGCCGAGCCGAAGCGGGAGCCTGACCTGCCCGCCGGCCGGCTCGGCACGGTCGCCCCCGACAGCCGGGCCGGCGGTTCGATCTCGGCCGCCCGGCCTCAAAGGGAGGGTTCCGGCTCCGGCCCGAGCGCGCCGCGTCCCCCCGAGATCGAGTGGCGGCGCTCACGCGCGCTCGGCTCGCCGACCGCCGGCTCGCTGGCGCTGGGGGTGATGCTCCCTGCCGAGGGAAGGAGCTGGGTCAGCTGGGACCCGGTCGAGCGGGAAACGCCGAACCGCTGGTGGCGCCGATGGGGCACCGACCGACTCCTGCGAGTGACACTGGCGGTCGTGCGCGCGCATGCCGCGGCGCACCCCGGTGCGCCGCGCGTGCTGATCGGCGACCTGAGCCGTCCCCATGGCGGCGACTTCGGCACGCGCTTCGGCCCGATCGGTCACGTCTCCCACCAGAACGGACTCGACGTCGACGTCTATTACCCACGAATCGACGGCCGCGAGAAGCCGCCGCTGCGACCCGACCAGGTCGACGTCGAGCTCGCTCAGGAACTCGTCGACCGCTTCGTCGCCGCCGGGGCGACCAGCGTGTTCGTGGGACCGAGCCTGCCGCTGACCGGGCCGGCCGGGGTCGTGGTCCCGCTCGTCAACCACGACAACCACCTCCACGCTCGCCTGCCGGCGGCGTAGGACGGCGGCCGGGGCCTCGCCGAGCGTCCGGCTGATCAGCCGATCGTCGCGGCGAGCAGGGCGACCACCCGCTCGGTCGAGCGTCCGCCCTCGTCCTTTTCCGGGTTCAGGCAGACGACGTTGAGCCCGAGGCAGGCGGGGTCGGCGACGAGCGGGGCGAGCAGTGCCTCGAGCTCGTCCCAATCGAGCCCGTCCGGCACGAAGGCGTCGGTGGCCGGGAGGACCGACTCGTCGAGGACGTCGACATCGAGGTGGACCCAGTAGCCGTCACCGCCGGCCCCAAGCGAGGCGGCGACGTCGGCGCCAACCGCGCCCGGGCCCACGTCGCGCAGGCCCGGCGTGTCGATGTAGGTGCCGGCACCGAGCTCGTCCGGCAGGATCGAGCCGAGCCCGCGGGCCTCGTCGAGGTCGCGGTAGCCGAGCAGCGCGAGGTCGGCGGGATCGAGGACATGGCCCCCCGCCGCCTCGAGCCAGCCCGCGGGGCCGCGGCCGAGCGCGACGGCGACCGGCATGTCGGCGGCCTCGCCGGTCTCCGAGCTGACCCCGTCGTAGAGGTCGAGGTGACCGTCGACGTAGGCGATCCGCTGGGCACGCCCGGCGTCGGCGAGTCCTCCGAGCACCCCGGGGACGAGCGTGCAGCAGCCGCCGAGCACCAGCAGCGGATCGCCGCCGGCCGCGAGCCCCGCGGTCTTGCTCCTGATCTCCGCGGTCAGCTCGAGCACGGCAGTCGACGAGACGAGGCCGGTGTCGGGATCGCGCTCGGGGTCGCGCAGCAGCGTCATCGTGGCGTCGCGCTCGCCGAGCTCGACCGCCTCCGCAAGCCCGGCATCGAGGAGCGCCACGGGTGCCAGCTCGGTGCCGCCGGGCCGTCCCACCGAGTCGATCGGGACGCTGAGCAGGTTCCACCGCCGCGCCACGGCTACCGGCCGCGCAGGGTCCGCGCCCCGGTCCGCAGGAGCGACCCGCCGCCCTCGCGCAGCACCTTCACCTTCGGACCCGCGCCCCCGTAGAGCAGCCCCGAGGCGGCGCGCACGGCGCGGCCGAGCGTCTCGTCGTAGGGATGCCACCAGAAGTCACGACCGCGCGCCGCGTTCCAGCTCACCGACTTGATCTCGCAGCACTCGTAGAAGCCGAACCGGGAATGGGCGCGGCCGAGCCCGGAGTCCTTGACGCCGCCCCAGGCGGCCTGGATCGCCGCGTGCGTGTAGGCGTGGTCGTTGATCCAGACCATCCCGGCCTCGAGCCGCCGCGCAATCCGCTCGCCCTTGTGGCGATCCCGGGTCCAGATCGATGCCCCGAGCCCGAACCGCGAGTCGTTCGCGAGCCGCACCGCCTCCTCCTCGTCCTCGACGACGACGACCGGCAGCACCGGACCGAAGATCTCCTCGCGCATGATCCGCATCTCGTGGCTGACGCCGGCGAGGACGGTGGGCGCGATCCAGCTGCCGGGCGAGCCCGGGACCTCGACCGGCCCGCCGCAGAGCCGCTCGGCGCCGGCGGCGAGCGCGTCATCGACGAGATCGTTGACGATCCCGGCCTGCTCGTCGGAGACCATCGGCCCGACCTCGGTGTCCCAGCTCTGCGGGTCGCCGGTCGCGAGCCGCTCCGCTGCTGCGCGGATGCCGGCCAGGAAGGGCTCGGCGACCTCGGCGACGACGTACACACGCTCGATCCCCGAGCAGGTCTGGCCGGCGTTCGCGAAGCCGGCCCAGGCGATCCCGTCGATCGCGTTGTCGAGGTCGGCGTCGGCGCAGACGATCGCCGGATCCTTGCCGCCGAGCTCGAGGACCGCCCCCTTCATCCGCTCGGCGCAGGCGGCGCCGACCGCGTACCCGGTCGCGACCGAGCCCGTGAAGAACACCTTGCGGACGCTCGATTCGACGAGCGCCCGACCGACCTCGCCATCGCCCTGGAGCACCTGGATCAGCCCCTCGGGAATGCCGGCCTTCACGAACGCGAGCCGGATCCGCTCGCCGAGCAGCGGCGTCAGCTCCGAGGGCTTGAGGACGACGCCGTTGCCCGCCATCAGCGCGATCGCGATCTCCCCGAACGGGATCGACCACGGGTAGTTCCAGGGCGCGATCACCGCGACGACGCCGAGCGGCTCGAGCCGGTGGGTGACGCGCTTGCCGGCGAACAGGCCGCCGCCCATCTTCACCGGGCGATCGGCGAGGATCTCGGCGCCCTCGGCGGCGATCCAGTGCAGCCCGTCGACCGTCGGCACGACCTCCATCGTGTGTGCCTCGGTGACCGGCTTCCCCTGCTCAGAGGACAGGAGCCGGGCGACCTCCTCGACGTCGCCGGCGAGGATCTCGGCCGCCCGCAGCAGGTAGCGACCGCGGTCGGCCGGCGTCAGCTCACCCCAGAACGGCTGCACCTCGGCGACCACGTCGACCGTCGCCTGCACCGCCGCCGGATCGGCCGCCTCGACCGATCCGAGCTGCTCGCCGGTGGCGGGATTGAACGACTCGAGGCTCCCCATCTACCCCGAGCCTAGTCGCTACCGGCGCGCGCGCACCCGCCTGAAGCCGGCCTTCGCCGGCGAGGGGTCGCGGTTTCCGGCCCGGTCGATCGCGACGACCGCGAACCGGTGCCTGCCGAGCCCGACCCGCTTGCGGAGCGGCGACTTGCACGGCTTGAACCCGCGCTTGTCGAGCTTGCACTCGAAGGTCGACCCGCGCTCGCTCGACTTGAAGGCGAACCTGGCCCGCCGCTTGGTCGAGCGCTTGCGCGGCTTCTTCGTGATCGTCGTCTCCGGCGAGCTGGTGTCGCAGCCCCTTTCGGTCGGGGCCGTCGCATTGTTGCGCGGGGTCGGGGCGGCGAGGTCGAAGTCGGCGGCGGAGTCGCCGCTGTCGTCGCCCGGCTCGAGCAGGGTCTCGCAACCGGGTGCGATCGAGCGCTGCAGGGTGCTCACCCCGGAGCCCGCGGGAATCCCCGGCGCCGGGGTCCCGGTCGGCAGCGGCGAGGGCGTCGGGAAGGTGCCGAACGAGACGCAGTCGAGCGGAGGGAAGGCGAGCGTGTCGAGGTAGCAGACGGCTCCGTTCGTGGCGACGACCAGGTCCGCGGTCGTGAAGTCCGGCTGGGCCGGCCAGCTGACCGTCTCGTCGCGGCCGACGAGGATCGTCCGCTGGTTCCCGCCCTGCGCGACGCTCGCCGGGAACTGGAAGGTCGACTGCACGGCCCCGGTGCTGTCGTAGACGCGGACGTAGTGACCGGCGACGAAGTTCTCGCCGGGCGCGTACATCTGCAGCTCCACGAAGTCGGCCGGGTTCGAGTTTCCGACCTCGCTGACCTTGATCAGGTGGTAGGAGGCGGAGGCGCTCGCGGGCACGACCGCGATCAGGCCGAGCACCGCTGCGAGGATCGCCCGTCGCATGACACGAAGATAGCGTCGATCATCGGGAGCCGCGCCGCTCTCGGAGCCGCCGCAGGCGCTCCGACAGCTCGGCCTCGAAGCCGCGGTCGGTCGGCTCGTAGAAGCGGGCATCGCCGACCGCCTCCGGCAGCGTCCGCTGGTCTGAGACCCCGCCCGGCTCGTCGTGGGGATAGCGGTAGCCCGCGCCGCGGCCGAGCTCGGCGGCGCCCGGGTAGTGGCTGTCGCGGATCGCGGCCGGCGGCTCGGCGAGGCCGTGGCTCCTGATCTCGCGCTCGGCGGCGAGCAGCGCCGCGTAGGAGGCGTTCGACTTCGGCGCCAAGGCCAGGTAGACGGCCGCCTGAGCGAGGTTGAGGCGGCACTCCGGCAGCCCGACGCGATCGACCGCCGCGGCGGCCGCGGTCGCCACCGCGAGCGCCTGTGGCGCGGCGTTCCCGATGTCCTCGGAGGCGAAGATGACCATCCGCCGGGCGATGAACCGGGGGTCCTCGCCGCCGGCCAGCATCGCCGCGAGGTAGTAGATCGAGGCATCGACGTCGGAGTTCCGGGTCGCCTTGATCCAGGCAGAGATGTAGTCGTAGTGGCGGTCGCCGCCCTTGTCGAAGCGGACCGCCGCCCGCTGCAACGCGTCCTCGGCGACGGCGAGGTCGACGCGGCCGTCCGGCCCGGTCGTGGCGGCGGCCCGCTCGAGCGCCCCGAGCGCCGTCCGGGCGTCGCCCGCGGCGCGCTCGGCGATCATCGCCAGCGCGTCGTCGTCGATCGCCGGCGGGTCGGCGATCCCGCGCTCGCGGTCGGCGAGGGCGCGGCGCAGGAGGACCTCGACCGCCGCGGCATCGAGCGCCCGCAGCTCATAGATCTGCGTCCGCGAGAGCAGCGCCGAGTTGACCTCGAAGTAGGGGTTCTCGGTGGTGGCGCCGATCAGGGTCACGAGGCCGTCCTCGACCGCGGGCAGGAGCGCGTCCTGCTGGGCCTTGTTGAAGCGGTGGATCTCGTCGAGGAAGAAGACCGTGGCGCGGCCGTTTCGGCGACGCTGCTCGGCGCGGCCCAGCATCTCCCGGACCTCGGCGCGGCCGGCGTTCACCGCCGACTCCTCCTCGAAGGCGCCCTCGGCCGCGCCCGCGACGATCCGCGCGATCGTCGTCTTGCCGGCTCCCGGCGGCCCGTAGAGGACCATCGAATGCGGCGTCCCTGATTCGATCGCCGCCCGCAGGGTGGACCCGGAGGCGAGCAGGTGCTCCTGGCCGACCAGGTCCTCCAGCGAGCGCGGGCGCATCCGCACCGCCAGCGGCGCCCCGGCATCGGCCTCCCCGGCGGCGGGCGCGTCATCGCTCTCGAACAGTTGGTCGCTCACCGCTCCCAGTATCGAGCGTGGCGGGGACGGGGAGGGCGGCCGGCGGAGCTCCCGCCGCTAACCTGCGCGGCGATGGCCGCAGGCGAGCAGAGCGGGGGCGCCGAATCGATCGAGCGGATCGCCGCCTCCCCGAACGGCGCATCGGCCAACGGCGGACCGCCGGCCGAGCCGGCGAAGCTCCGCCTCGGCGGCATGGCGCTTCGCAACGGCTTGCTGATCCACGGGCCGACCTCATGGGGAGCCGCCGCTCGCGCCGCCGACGGGTCGATCGACGTCGCCTCCGGGCCGAAGCCGGACTTCGGCGGCAACCGCTTCTCCAAGGTGCCGATCATGCGCGGGCCGCTGCGGCTCGCGGAGGCGTTCGCGGTGATCCCGATCGCACGCTTCGCGGTGCCGTCGGCGCGCCTGCCGTTCGAGGACGCGAAGGTGATCGCGGCCGGCGTCGCGAGCACGATCGCCGGCAACCTCGTCCGCGGACGCGGCGGCGCGACCCCGCTGCGCGAGGGGATCGCGGCAGCGATCGGGTTCGTCCCGGCGCTCGTCTCGCTGAGCGGCTCCGACCTCGCCGCCTACCACGCCGCCGAGCACAAGTCGATCGGCGGCTACGAGCAGGACGTCGACCCGGCCACGGTGCCGAAGGAGCACCAGCGCTGCGGCTCGAACCTGATCGCACCGATGCTCGTCTTCTCGACCGCGGGCCAGCTCCTCGTCGATCGCCTCATCGAGCACCCCGGCCGGCTCGCTCGAGCCGTCAGCGGCCTCGCCGGCCTGTCGCTCGCGGTCGAGGTGTTCGCCGCCGCCGACCGGCGTCCCGACTCCGCCATCGGCCGCGCGGTCCACTCCACCGGCCACCTGATCCAGTCGAGCTTCGCGACTCGCGAGCCGACGCCCGAGCAGCTCGAGGTCGCCGTCGCCGCGCTCGACGCCGTGCTCGCGGCCGAGCAGGACTAAGCGCCGCCCGCCGATCTGCCGATGCAGCTAGGCATGGGCGCGCCCGAGCTCACAGCGATCAACACCGACGAGATCCTCACCACGATCGATCAGTGGCTGCCGCTGTTCTCGGTGGTCTTCATCGGGCTGCTCGTCTACGTGATGTTCCGGATGCTCGCGGTGATGCCGAAGACGAAGCCGCAGGAGATCAAGGCCTCGAAGCGCAGCGGCGTCGGCTGGGACGACATCGCCGGGGTCGAGGCGACCAAGGACGAGCTCCGCGAGGTGGTCGACTTCCTCTCCGACCCGCGCCGGTTCAAGACGCTCGGCGCCAAGGTGCCGAAGGGGATCCTCCTGCACGGGCCGCCGGGCACCGGCAAGACGATGCTCGCCAAGGCGGTCGCGCACGAGTCCGGGGCGAACTTCTTCAGCCAGTCGGCATCCTCGTTCGTGGAGATGTTCGCCGGGCTCGGCGCGGCGCGGATCCGGCGCCTGTTCAAGGAGGCCCGCGAGAACGCGCCGGCGATCCTCTTCATCGACGAGCTCGATGCGGTCGGCACCGCCCGCGGCAACGACGTCTCCGGCGAGCGCGACCAGACCCTGAACCAGCTCCTCGTCGAGATGGACGGCTTCGAGGCGAGCGAGAACATCGTCGTGATGGCGGCCTCGAACCTGCTCGAGAAGCTCGACCCGGCCCTGCTGCGGCCGGGGCGCTTCGACCGGCAGGTGTTCGTGCCGCCGCCGGACCTGCGCGGGCGCGAGGCGATCCTCGCCGTCCACACCCGCGGCAAGCCGCTGAGCCAGGACACCGATCTGCGCAGGGTCGCCCAGCACACCTCGGGGCTGACCGGTGCCGACCTCGCCAACCTCTGCAACGAGGCGGCGATCCAGGCGGGGCGCAACAAGCGCGCGTTCATCGCCCAGTCCGACTTCGACAACGCCTTCGAGCGCGTCGTCGCGGGCCTCCAGAGCCGCAAGGTGATCAGCGACGACGAGAAGCGGGTCATCGCCTGGCACGAGGCCGGACACGCGCTCGTCTCCGAGCTGCTGCCGACCGTCGACAAGGTCCAGAAGGTCTCGATCGTCCCGCGCGGCAAGGCACTCGGCTACACGCTCAACCTGCCCGAGGAGGACCGCTACCTGAAGTCGCGGCAGGAGCTGATCGACTACATGAAGGTGCTGCTCGCCGGGCGGGTCGCCGAGCAGATCGAGTTCGGGCGCGTGACCACGGGGGCCTCCGACGACCTCGAGAAGGTGACCACGATCGCCCGCTCGATGGTCTACGAGTACGGGATGGGGACCTCGATCCGCTCCCACCAGGTCCCGGCCAACGACTGGAACGTCTCCGAGATGATGCGCCAGCGCCGCGACGAGGAGGTCACCGAGATCGCCGAGGAGGCCTACCGCGGTGCCCACCGGCTGCTCAGCGACCACCGCGACCTGCTCGACGAGATCGCCAACAAGCTGCTCGACGACGAGGTCATCGAGCGCACCGAGATCGTGACGATCATGGCCGGCGATCGTGCCGGCGAGGCGCGGCCCGAGGCGATCGTGCGGAGCACCGACGGCCAATAGACTGCGCCTCGATGCTGGACCGGATCGACCACGTCGGGGTCGCCGTCGATGACCTCGATGGCGCCCTGAAGCTCTACGAGGACGTTCTCGCGATGCCGCTCGTGCACCGCGAGGTGGTCGCCGAGCAGGGCGTCGAGGCGGTCCTGCTGGACGTCGGCGACGGTCACGTCGAGCTCCTCAGCCCGCTCGGCGACGACACTCCGGTCGGCAAGTTCCTCGCCCGCAAGGGACCGGGGCTCCACCACGTCGCCTACGCGGTCGCCGACATCGAGGCGACCCTCGAGGGGCTCGCCGGGGCCGGGATCGACCTGATCGACGAGCGGCCGCGGACCGGCATCCGCCAGAGCCGCGTCGCCTTCCTGCACCCGCGCTCGACCGGCGGGGTGCTGACCGAGATCGTCGAGCCCCGCGCCTGATGGCAGCCGCCCGGAAGATCGAGGTCGGATTCGACGGCGGTCAGGTCCTCGCGCTCCGGATCTCCGACGAGGAGCTCGAGTCGCTCCGCGCGGCGCTCCAGCGCGGCGGCTGGCACCGGTTGAGCACCGACGACGCCGAGGTCGAGCTCTTCCTCGACAAGCTCGTCTTCATCAAGACCGCCGGCGACGCCCAGAAGGTCGGGTTCTGAGGCGCGCCCGGCTGCTCATCGCCGCAGCGCTCGCCGCGATCCTGGCGGCCGCGCTCTGGTGGCGGCGAAACCCCTCGGCATGCCCCTACTCACAGCGCTTCTGGGTCGAGGCCCCGCATCCGCTGATCACCCGCGAGCGCCTCCGCGACGTGCTCTCGCCCCGATCCGGCGAGACGATCCTCGAGCTCGGCACCGGCACCGGCTACTACTCGCTCGACCTCGCCACCTGGGTCGCCCCCGAGGGCCGGATCGAGCTCTTCGACATCCAGCAGGAGATGCTGGACCACGTCATGCGGCGGGCCGATGAGCGCGGCATCGCCAACCTGACGGCGACCCGCGGCGACGCCGCCTCCCTCCCCTACCCGGACTCGTCGATCGACGCGGTCGTCCTGACGACCGTCCTCGGCGAGATCACCGACCAGCCGTCCGCGATGGCCGAGATCACCCGGGTTCTCCGCCCCGGCGGCCGGCTGATCGTCGGCGAGCTCTTCGGCGACCCGCACTTCACCACCCCGGCCAAGATCGAACGGCTCGGCGCCGAGGCCGGCCTGGTCTTCGAGTCCCGCTCCGGTCCGTGGGTCGGCTCCTTCAGCCGGCTCGTGAAGCCCCGCTAGGCGGGAGTTCGACAGGGCTGGGCTAGGAGGGGGACCGGCCCGGGGGCGCATTCGCAGTGGTGGGGATTTGGTCCGGTATGCGGACCAAATCCGAACCACTGCCGGCCGCGGTCGCGAGATTGGCGACTCGCCAGCACGGAATCGTTGCCCGTCACCAGCTCCTCGAGATCGGGCTCAGCGCGTCGGCCATCAAGCGCTGGCTTGCCGCCAGCCACCTTCACCAGCTCCATCGCGGCGTCTACGCAGTCGGGCACGCATTGCTCACCGACGAGGGACGCTGGTTGGCGGCCGTGCTCGCCTGCGGCCCAAACGCCGCGCTGAGCCACGGCCCGGCGGGCCAACTGCTCGGGATCGTCCCCCGCCGCGAGCGCTTCGCCCTCCACGTTTCCCTCCCCGGCCGTGGCCGGCGAGGCCCGACCGGGATCCTCACCCACTCCCCTCGCTGCCTATCCCGCCGGGATATGACTATCCGCAACCGGATCCCGGTCACGACCCCGACCCGGACCGTCTGGGATCTCGCCACCGTGCTCACACCGCTACGGACCCGGCGCGCCTTCGAGCAGGCCGAGAAGCTCGAGCTGCTCGACCGGGAGCGGCTGCAGTCGTTGCTCGAAGCCTCCCCCTCCCGGAAGGGCTCGGGAGTCATCCGCGAGCTGCTCGGCGAGCGGTCGCTGCCGCTGGCCGCGACCCGCACCAGGCTCGAGGAGATCCTCCTCGAGACCTGCCGCGACCACGGGCTGCCGTTGCCGGCGGTCAACGTGCCGCTGCTCGGCTACGAGGTCGACTTCCTCTGGCCGGCGGCCAAGCTCGTCGTCGAGGTCGACGGGGGCGAGCGCCTGAACCGTGCCCAGCGCGACAAGGACAACGAGCGCGACGCCGTCCTCGCCCGCGCCGGCTACCTCGTCCGTCGCTACTCGTGGGGGGCGCTCGGCGACGGCGCCGCGGTCGCGGCCGAGCTCGCGGCGATCCTCGCTGAGCGGATCAGGCGCTGAGCGCCGACCAGAGTCGCTCCTCGGCCGCCAGGACCGACGCGGCGGCGGCGCCGATCCGCTGCCAGCCGGCCGGGTCGGGCTCGTCGGTCTCGCTGGCCGCGTGGAGCTCGGTCGCGAGCGCGGTCCAGTCGCTCGCCGCCGCGGCCGCGAGCGGCTCCTCCTCGGTGCGGCCGACCTCGGCGAGGAAGCGTGAGTAGAGCGCGCGGAAGTTGCCGCCACCGGTGCCGCGGCGCTCGATCACCTGGTAGTTGAAGCGGGCCGACCAGCGCCAGTCGCCGGTCGCGGCCGGCCACTCGCCGACCTCGGCGGCGAAGCGGCGCAGGGCCGGCAGCCCCTCGAACTCGCCGAGGTCGGGCTCGTTCATGCGCCGGGCGGCGCGGGCGATCGCGACCGGCGCGGCCGCGCGCAGCTCATCGATGCTGGGCGGCTCGCCGGGAACGTCGATCATGTGGCCGGCGAGGGGATAGAACGGGTGCTGCTCGTGCCGGGCACGGGCAAGTCCTTCGAGCGAGGTTCGTTGCAACGCCTCGAACGCCGTGTCGGCGACGTAGGCGTGCTCGTCGTCGTAGCCGGCCAGGACGACCGCGTGGCCGGGGAAGTGGGCCGAGTTGCCGTAGTGGTCGAGGTGGTAGAGGTCGGTGATCAGCAGCACCGGCCGGCCGGCGTCGACGACCTCGCGGGCACGATCCCAGGCCGCGTCGGGGTCGGGCTCGGTCGTCAGCGCGAGCGGCGCGCCGGTCAGCTCCAGGAAGGTCTCCTCGAGGCGGCCGGTGCGCCCGTTGGTGAAGCGGGTCGGCGAGAGGTCATCGGAGACGAAGTAGTAGAAGCAGGCGCCGGCGCCGAGCCCGAACGCAAGCTCCTCGCTGACCTCGACCCCGTGGAAGCGGAGCAGGTTGCGAAGCGCCGTGGACCCGCAGTGATGGCCGGGGCGATGGGTGAACCCGGGAACGGTGGTGGCGGTCGGCGCGGCCATTGCGCGCAGTCTGCCAGCCCCGGTCGGCCATCTAGGGTCCACCCATGCCACGGATCGCCCTGATCGTCAACCCGGACTCGGGCCGCGGCGGCAGCGAGCGCGTCGCGGAGCTGCTCGCCGCCGCCGGAGCCGAGGTCGAGGCGTTCACGGTCGAGGGGGCCGCCGGGGCGGGCCGGGCCGGCTCCGATCGGATCGCGATCGCCGGCGGCGACGGCTCGATCGGGCCCGCGGCAGCGGCCGCCGGCGCCGCCGGGGTCCCGCTGGCGGTGATCGCAACCGGCACGGCGAACGACTTCGCGACCCACTTCGCGTTGCCGAGGGCGGTCGAGCGCGCCTGCGAGCTGGCCGTCCACGGCGTCGAGACGCGCCACGTCGAGCTCGCGCGGGCCGGCGCGCGGCCGTTCGTCAACGTCGCCTCCGCCGGGCTCGCGCCGGCCGCGGCCGCCGAGGCGTCCGGGCTGAAGGAGAGCCTCGGACCGCTCGCCTATCCGGTCGGCGCCGTCGCCGCCGGCATCAACGCCGAGCCGTTCCGCTGCGTCGTGATCGCCGACGGCACCGAGCTCTTCAGCGGGGACGCCTGGCAGGTGTCGGTGGCGAGCAGCGGCGCGTTCGGGAGCGGCGCCAGCTTCCGCGCCGACACCGGCGACGGCCGCCTCGACGTCGTCGCGATCGAGCATGGAAGTCGCGCCCGCCTGGTCAAGCACGCGTACGGCCTCAGGCTCGGCGAGGTCGAGGAGCAGGCCGGCGTCATCTCGACCCGCGCCGAGGCGGTCGAGCTCCGGCTCGACCCCGAGCGCACGCTGAACATCGACGGCGAGCTCGTGCGGGCGGGCGAGCTCGACCAGGGCGGGAGCATCCGGTTCTCCGCCGAGCGCGCCGGCTTCGAGCTCGTCACGGGCTGACGATCCAGATTCCGGCGGCAAGCCGGTGGAAGCGGCGCCCGGCGCATTCCACCGGGTTACCTATCCTGCGCGGCCGTGCCGCTGCTCGCGAAGGGACCGCCACGCCTGCGAACGCCGCCGCCCGGCGAGCGGCGGCGCCGCCTGCGCCGCCTGGTCGAAGCTCGCCGCCGACCGCTCGGCCGGCTCGCGCTCGCGGCCGGGCGCGCCGACCAGGCGCTGCTCGTGGCGCTGCGGACCCGCGGCCACGGGGCCCTCGCCGAGCGGAGCGTTCAGGCCCTCGGCGCGTTCGGAGAGCTCGGCGCCGGCTGGGCGGCGCTCGGGCTGCTCGGTGCGGGGCTCGGCGATCGGCGCCGGGGCCGGTTCTTCGTCGCGGCCGCGGCGGCGCCGGCCACCGTCGGGATCAACTACCTGGTCAAGGCGACCGTTGGGCGCGAGCGTCCCGTCCTCGAGGGCCACCCGCCGCTCGGGCCGGCGCCGAGCAAGCTCTCCTTCCCGTCGGCTCACGCGGCGACATCGGTCGCCGGCGCCGTCGCGCTCGGCCGCGTCGCTCCACGCGCCCGCCTGCCGCTCTACGGGCTCGCGGCGCTGATCTGCGCCGGCCGTCCCTACCTCGGCATGCACTACCCGAGCGACGTCCTCGCCGGCGCGGTCGTCGGCTGGGCGATCGGGCGGGCCTGGCCGCTGCCGGCCGAGCCACCGCCTGCCCCCACTCCGTCGCCGGAGCCAACAGAGCCGGAGCAGGCGCCGTGAAGGTCGGCATCGTCGGCATGCCGAACGCGGGTAAGTCGACGCTGTTCAACGCGCTCACGCGCGCCGGCGCCGAGGCGGCGGGCTACCCCTTCACGACGATCGAGCCGAACGTCGCGATCGCCGCCGTGCCCGACGAGCGGCTCGACGAGCTCGCCGCGACGCTCGGATCGAGCCCGGTCGTCCACGAGGTCCTCGAGGTCCACGACATCGCCGGCCTCGTCCGCGGGGCATCCGCCGGTGAGGGTCTCGGCAACCGGTTCCTCGCTTCGATCCGGGAGACCGATGCGATCTGCCACGTCGTCAGGGCCCACTCCGACTCCGGCGTGCCCCACCCGGAGGGCGAAGTCGATCCGGTCGCCGACGCCGAGATGGTCGAGGCGGAGCTGATGCTCGCCGACCTCGAGACGGCGACGCGGCGGCTCGAGCGGGTCGGCAAGCAGGCGAAGACGCTCGACAAGGAGGCGGTGGCCGAGCGCGACTGGCTCGTCGACGTCGTCGCGGCGCTCGAGCGGGGCGAGCCGGTCCGCTCGGTCCCCGTCCCCGACGCGGTCGGGCCGCGCGGGCCGCAAGGCCTCCAGGCATTGACCTCGAAGCCGGTCCTCTACGTCGCCAACGTCGACGAGGGCCAGGATGAGGCCCCGGCGGCGCTCGCCGCGCACGCGCGGGCCGCCGGCGACGGGGCGATCGCGCTCAGCGCCAAGATCGAGGCCGAGCTCGCCGAGCTCGACCCCGGCGAGGCCGAGGCGATGCGGGCCGAGCTCGGGATCGCCGAGTCGGGGCTCGATCGGATGGTCCACGCCGCCTACTCGCTGCTCGGGCTGATCAGCTTCTTCACCGCCGGGCCTGCGGTCGAGGCCCGCGCCTGGAGCCTGCGCCGCGGCGGCACCGCCTGGGACGCGGCCGGGAAGGTCCACACCGACATCCAGCAGGGCTTCGTCAAGGCCGAGGTGATCGATTGGCGCGATCTCGTCGGCTGCGGCGGCTACGCCCCCGCCCGCGACCGCGGCGTCCTCCGGATCGAGGGCCGCGACTACGTCATGCAGGACGGCGATGTGATCACCGTCAAGCACACGTGACGCCTGGCTAGAGATCGAGGAGCGGCGCCGCCTCGTCGTCTGAGACGGTCACGTGGATCGCCTCGGGCTCGTAGGCGTAGTCGATTACGTCGAGGGCGCGGAGCCGGTCGAGCATGAACTGGAACGCCTCGGCCTGACGGTCGCTCGAGTACTCGCGCAGGATGTCGAAGGAGTAGCCGGTCGTGTGCAGCGAGTAGGCGCCGGTTGCCTGATCGTTGACGTCGAGGAGCGCCTCCTGGTAGCCGCGGTCGCGGACCGTGCTCGTCACCGTCAGCTCGCCCTTGCCGCCGTTGATCGCCCGTACCCGCGAGGTCAGGTAGATCAACGTCGCGAGCGCCTCCGGCCGGAGCGCCCGGTAGGTCGACGGCTCCGCGCCGAGCTTCGGCGCCAGCTCGCCCATCCGGGGATCGATCGCATAGCCGTGGTCCTCACCGTCGGGGAGCGGCAGCAGCGTCCCGTCGTCGAGCGCCCCCTCGATGTCATCCGCCGTCGCGAAGACGGTCGTCTCGGACTCGGAATGGAAGACCTCCTCCTGAGTCGCCTTCGCGCCGTGCAGCTCGGCGAGCCGGTCGAGCTCCTCGCGGTCGGTCCGGTAGAGGTCCATGATCCGCTCCGCGGCGAGCACCCGCCAGAGGTAGGTCGAGCTGTCGTCGCCGAGCGATGCGAGGCGCTTCCAAGCTCTGGCATTCGCCAGCGGCGAGGAGTCGAAGAAGAGCTGGGCGTAGCTCGGGTCGGACTCGCCCGGCGTCTCCTCGCGGTAGTCGGCGATCACGCTCTCGAGGTTGCCGATCCCCATGTGGTAGCTGGCGGTCGCGAGGTCCTCGCGGCCGAAGCGCTCCCCGGCGATCTCGAGGTACTCCCCCATGCCGTCGAGCGCCGCCTCCGGGTCGAAGCGCTCGTCGATGGCGGCGCGCCGCGCCCGCAGCGCCCGCTCGCGGGCGGGGAGCCGCCGCAGCTCCAAGAGCGCCTGCGAGCGCACCTTCGCCACCTCGCTGCGCGACCGCTTCTTCGCCTTCGCGATCTCGGCCTCGACCGCCGCGATCCGCCTCGTCAGCGCCCGGCTCCGGGCCAGATCGACATCCATGCCGAGCAGGTCGGTCGCGGTGCCGGCGAGGATCTGGGCGAGCCCCGCCGCCGCCTCGGGGTCATCGCCGGCGATCACCTCGGGCCGGCCGGCGCTCTCGAGCAGCACCATCCCCTCCATCAGATCGGGATCGACGTCGTGGGCGGCGGCGGCCGTCTCGATCTCGTCGCGCCAGCGGGCCGTGCGGCGGGCGCTGGCGACGATTCCACCCGGGCTCTTCTCGTAGAGCACGTGGCCGAGGCCGAGCGCGGCGCGGCGCTCGAGGTCGGATTCGCGGTCCGGCTCGTAGGCGAACGGGTCGTCGGCGCCCTCGCGGCCCGCGGCGGCGACCTCGTCGGCGTCGAAGTCCGACCCGCCCCCGATCAGGACGATCAGGACGGCGGCAACGGCGGCGATGCCGAGCGCGATGAGAACCCAGAGGCGGGTCGGGGATCGGCGCTCCTGCGTTCCCGCTGGCTCCTGTCCGGGCATCCGCCCACTCTGACAGCCGCCGAGATCAGGGTCGGCGTTGTCGGGCTAGGCTTGTCGATGGTGCGAACGGAAGCCCGCTTTCCCTCGGTTCCGGCCCGAGCCGGCCACTACGAGAGCTTCTACCTGAAGGCCGCGGCACCGGCGGGCGGGCGGGCGGTCTGGATCCGCCACACCATCCACAAGCCGCCCGGCGAGCCGCCGACCGGCGCCGTCTGGATGACCGGCTTCGATGCCGCGCAACCGCGGCCGCAAGCCGCCAAGGACCGGGTCGGCGCGGATCGGATCTCGATTCCCGCCGGTGCCTACGTCCGGATCGGTGAGGCGGAGATCGCGCCGGGGCGGATCGAGGGCGGGATGACCGGTGCCGCGGACACGAGCTGGAGCCTGAGGTTCCACGACCACTCCGGTCCGCTCGATCACTTCCCGCGGCCGTGGATGTACGAGCGTGGCCTGCCGCGGACGAAGCTCCGCAGCCCGCACCCGAGCATCACGGTCGATGGCCGGCTCGAGGTCGACGGCGAGCGGCTGACGCTGCGGGAGTGGCCGGGGATGATCGGCCACAACTGGGGCGCCGAGCACGCCGAGAGCTGGATCTGGGTCCACGCGGCCACCGTCGGACCAGACGGCTCCCGCGGCTACGTCGACCTCGGAGCGGGCAAGGTCAAGCTCGGGCCGCTCTCCTCGCCCTGGGTGCTGAACGGCGAGATCCTCGATCGCGGTGAGCGGCTGCGGGTCGGCGGGCTCCATCCGCTGCGGCCCACGCGGATCTCCGCCGAGCCGACCCGCTGCGAGCTGCGGGCCGCCGCCGGCGACGGCGGGGTCGTGCGCGGCTCGGTCGCGGCCCCGGCGGAGCGGTTCGTCGGCTGGAGCTACGCGGACCCGGCCGGGCCCGGCCATCACGCGCTCAACTGCTCGATCGCCGATCTCGAGCTCAGCGTCGAGCGTCCCGGGCGGCCGCCGCTCGAGATCGCCGTCGCGGGTGCTGCGACCTACGAGCTCGGCACCCGGCGCACCGACCACGGCATCCCGATCGAGCCGTTCGGCGACGGATAGCCGCGGGTAATCTCCGAAGCGGACCTGCAATCGCGAAGGAGAGGTGAGAATGACTGGCCTTACGGGGAGCAGCCTGACGGAGGAGTCGACCGGGGTTACCGAGGAGTCGGTGGTCGAGGCGGTCCCGAAGCGGCTGCTGATCGGCGGCGAGTGGCGGGACGCGAGCGGCGGCGGGACGTTCGCCGTCGGCGACCCGTCCACCGGCACGACGCTCTGCGAGATCGCCGACGCGACCGCCGAGGACGCCCGCGCGGCCCTCGACGCCGCCTGCGCGGCGCAGGCCGAGTGGGCTGCGACGCCGCCCAACACACGCTCGGAGATCCTCCAGTCGGCGTTCGAGCTGATGGCCGAGCGCAGCGACGAGCTGGCGCTTCTGATGACGCTCGAGATGGGCAAGGCGGTGACCGAGTCGAAGGGCGAGATCGCCTACGCGGCCGAGTTCTTCCGCTGGAACGCGGGCGAGGCGCTGCGGCTCACCGGCGACTTCAAGGTCGCCGGCAACGGCGCCAGCCGCGTGATGGTGATGCGGCAGCCGGTCGGCCCCTGCTACCTGATCACGCCCTGGAACTTCCCGACCGCGATGGGCACCCGGAAGATCGGCCCCGCGGTGGCGGCCGGCTGCACGATGGTCATCAAGCCCGCCCAGAACACGCCGCTTTCGATGCTTGCCCTCGCCTCCCTGCTCGAGGAGTGCGGGCTGCCGCCGGGAGTGCTCAACGTGATCACCAGCACCTCCTCGGGCAAGGTCTCTGAGCCGATCATCTCCGACCCGCGGCTGCGCAAGCTCAGCTTCACCGGCTCCACCGAGGTCGGGCGGAAGCTGATCGAGCAGGCGGCCGGCAACGTGCTCAAGACCTCGATGGAGCTCGGCGGCAACGCTCCCTTCCTCGTCTTCGAGGACGCCGACCTCGACGCCGCCGTCGACGGCGCGATGGTCG